>NZ_JAMYQH010000012.1:0-184825 GCF_040320765.1 Mesorhizobium sp. M0618
TATTTTCTTCTTTACCGTTATCTTCTTTGCGTTGGCGCGGGCTGGTTATTTTTGGTTGGTATTTGTGTCTTTTACCACGGGGGCATTCTATTTGCGTGGGGTGGCTGCCTGGGCCGCGCCCGACATCAAGGGCGAGGACGGATTGCGATGAACCCGGAAATCCGCCGTATCATCACCATCGTCGAGGAAACCCGGATCGAAGGCGGGCGGCCCGTCGATCCGCCGACGCGGCGTGCCGCAGCCATCGCGGTGATCCGCAACCCCTATGCGGGTACCTACGTCGAGGACCTGTCGGCACTGAGCGCCATAGGCGAAGCATTGGGAGATATCTTGCCCAAGCGCGCCGTCGCTGCTCTGGGCATTGCCGGCGACCGGGTCGAGAGCTTCGGCAAGGCCGCCGCCGTCGGCGCCGACGGTGAGCTCGAACATGCCGCCGCCATCCTTCATCCAAAGCTCGGTGCCCCGTTCCGCGATGTGCTCGGCAAGGGGGCCGCGCTCATTCCTTCATCGAAGAAGCGCGGCGGCCTCGGCGTGCCGCTCGATATTCCGCTCGGTCACAAGGATGCGGCGCGGGTGCGCAGCCATTTCGACGGCATGGAGGTTCGTGTTCCCGACGCACCGCGGGCCGACGAGATCGTCGTCGCTATCGCCGTCACCGATTCCGGCAGGCCGCACCCGCGCGTCGGCGGGCTGACCAAGGACAAGATTGTCGGGATTGACGGCGTCGGCTGACCGTCAGGCCGCCAGGACTTCCGGCACCCGCATCGCCGGAGGCGTATTTCTGCTCCGGCCGGTCCGCACCACGCCGTCGATGACGACCATTCCAATGCCTGGAAGATTGCCCAGCGCCACGCTGTCGAGCAGCCCGTCGCCGGCACCGCCGATCGCTTGATCCATGAAGATCAGGTCGGCGGCGCGACCGGCCTCGATGATGCCGCGATCATCCAGTCCGCGCACACGCGCCGTGTTGCCGCTGGCAAGACAGAACGCCACTTCCGGCGCGATACCACCCAGCGAAGCCAGCATGGTCAGGGTTCGCAGGATGCCGAGCGGCTGCACGCCGGATCCGGCCGGGCTGTCGGTGCCGAGGATGACGCGCGAAAGTTCGCCGCGCTGCCTTGCCAGGTCGAGCACGAACAGTCCGGTGCGCAAATTGCCGTTATGGACGATTTCAAGCGCCCTCGAGCCCTTCTCGCAGATCTGCCGTATTTCCGCGTCGGGCAGGGCGGTTGGCCCGCCATTGACGTGCGCGACGATGTCGGCGTCGACCTCCAGCACGACATCCGCGCCGATGCGGCCGGAGCCGGGCAGGGATGGACCGCCCGTGTGGGTCATCGAGGTCATGCCGTATTTGCGCGCCCAGGCGATCATCTGCCGGCCGGTCGGCCCGTCCTTGACGCCGCCAAGTCCGACCTCGCCGACAAGCGTCACGCCGGCCTCGGCGAGACTGCGGAAGTCTTCCTCGGTAAGGCCGGGTTCCAGGATCGGTGCCCCGGCCAGGATCTTCATGCCGTTCGGACGGAAGTTGGAGAAGGTGCGTTGGGCAGCGATCGCCAGCGCCTTCAGCCCGACAAGGTCGCGCGGTCGGCCCGGCGTGTGGACTTCACCCGCCGAGATCATGGTGGTGACGCCGCCATGCACAGTCGAATCCATCCAGCCGATCTGGTTCTGCCGAGGCGTCCAGTCGCCGGCCACCGGATGGGCGTGGTTATCGATAAGACCCGGCGAGACCGCACAGCCCATCGCATCGATGATCGTCGCCGCGCTGCCGCCATCAATGTCGCCTGCCTTGCCAATGCTGGTGATGCGTCCATCGCTCACGACGATGGTGTCGGCGTCGATGATCGGTTGTGCGAGATCGCCACTCAGCATGAGACCGATATTGCGGACGACGAGCGTGTTGGCAGACGACTGGGAGTCGGACGACATCGGTTCTCACTTTTGCTGTTATGGAAAAAAGGACTGGACGCGGCTTATTTGCCGCCGTCGCCATTCGATGGGTCGTCGTCGTTGATGCGCTGGAGCAGGCGAAGCAGCGTCGCCTGCTCAGCCGGTGAGAGCGGCGACAGGAACCGCCGCCCGACCTCGACGCTGCGTTCGAGCCGCTCCAGCGTATAGTCGGTCCCTTTGCCGGTCAGCGCGATCATCGTCAGGCGTTGGTCGGTTTCGGAGGCGCTGCGCGTGATCAGCCCGTGTTTGAGCAGTTTGCGCATGACGATGCTGATGGTCGACGGGTCCATCGCCGTCAGCCGGCCGAGATGGTTCTGCGAGACTTCGCCATGCTTGAGGATCGTGGCGAGCGCCGCGAATTGCGTTGGCGAAAGGTCTTCGCCGGCCATCACCTGCTGGAAGCGCAACGTCGCGCGCTGATGCGCCCGGCGGATGACGTGCGCCGGGTGGCGGTCCAATTCATAGCCGGTCTCGGCGTATTGTTGCAGCACTTGCTCGCGGCTCGGGGGTGCATCGCCGCTCGGCGTTTTCGGCGTCGCGCCTTTTTCGGATTGCGGTTTCTTTTCAGTCGTCACACCGGACTCCTATCGCCGCTGTCTTGGATGTCGCCGGTTTGAAAAAAGCTCAAGCCGCGACCTCCGCTGGTTGAAGCGACCTCCCGTCGCGGAGGGCTGCGACGACATCAGCCGAATCGCTGACCACGCCGAAATGGGTCGCTATGTCATAGAGCGAGCTTTCCTGCTCGCGTGGTCCCGTCGCCGCGCAGCAATCGCTTGGCACCACCACCTCATAGCCCTCGAAAAAGGCATCATGGACGGTCGAGCGCACACAGATGTTGGTGACCACGCCGAAGATGATCAACTGATCGGTCTGCATGTCTTTCAGCGTCAGGTCGAGGTCGGTTTGAAAGAAGGCCGAGTAGCGCCGCTTGATCACATGGATCTCGTCATCGCGGGCGCCGAGATCCTCGATGATCTCCGGCCCCCAGCTTCCATCCAGGCAATGCGGTGTGCGCTTCAGCCATTCGCGCTCGCGTCGCATGCCCGGCCGGTGGCTGTCATGGACCCAGATCACCGGCACGCCGGCGGCGCGCGCGGCCTCGATCACGGCCAGTTGCGGCGCGACCAGCGTCTCGTACCCAGGCAGGACCATGGCCCCGCCGGGCTTGCAGAACTCATTGACCATATCGATGACGACAACGGCTGCACGGCGTGGATCGAGGCGCACCGCGTCATCGTGCCGATGTGAGGAAAAACTGTCCACGGACATGGCGAGCTCCTTTGACCGATCGTTGATGCTCATACAAAAAACCCTAGCGGATGCCAAGTCAATCCCGTTCGACGCAAAGCGTGCTGGTCGGCCTTGCGCACCGCGCTCCGACAAGCGTATGCGCTATTTGTCCATCGCGAAATGGCCTTGACAACGCTTGTCAGGCATGTGCTCGATTTGTATGACCATCAACAATATTCAAGCCGCTTAATTGCGGAGCCGAGGCCGAGATATGAAAACCATCGTCACCGGAGCCAGCGGCCTGCTTGGCCGCCATGTGGCCGAGGCTCTGGTTGCGGCCGGCCACGATGTGCTTGGTGTCGATGCCGTGGTGCCGAGTGAGGTCGCATGGCGCCACGCAACCGCCGATTTGACCGATCTGGGATCGACACTGCAGCTGGTGCGCGATTGCGATGCCGTTGTGCATGTCGCGGCCATTCCGCGGCCGACCGGCCGGGCCGGCGGCGAGGTGTTCAAGACCAACATCACGACCGCCTACAATGTGGTCGAGGCAGCTGCCATGGCCGGCGCCAGGCGCTTCGTCTATGCCTCGTCCTTCAGCGTTTTCGGCTATCCCTTTTTCGAGAAACCTGTGCGGCCGCCCTATCTGCCGGTCGACTTGAACCATCCGGTCGGCGCGCAGGACCCGTACGGCCTGTCGAAATGGCTGGGCGAGGAAATCGTCGACGCGGCGGTGCGCCGGGGGGCCTTCTCGGCGGTCAGTATCCGCATGCCGTGGATCCAGACGCCGGGTTCTTTTTTCGAGGGCGTCGGGCCGCGCCGCGCCACCGCCGACAGTGCCCGCGACCTGTGGGCCTATCTCGATGCGCGCGACGCCGGGCAGGGCTTCCTGCGGGCGCTTGAATGGCAAGGCGATGGCCATCTGCGCGTCCTCCTGAGCGCCGCCGACACATTCATGGAAGAGGAGACCGAAGCGCTCGTGCGCCGGGTCTATCCTAATGTCGCTCTGTCGCGGCCGATCGCCGGCTTCGGCGCCGTGCTCGACACGGTCCATGCGCGCGAAACGATCGGTTTCGAACCAAAGTATTCATGGCGTTCCTATCCAAAGCCGGAGACCGAAGGATGAAACGGTTCGACCAGAAAAAGGTCCTCGTCACCGGCGGCGCCGGCGCGATCGGCAGCGCAGCGGTGCGGCGTTTCCTTGACGAAGGCGCGCGGGTCGCCATTGTCGACCGCAATGGCGCGGCGGCGCGGCAATTGGCCAGCTCCCTCGGCGACGACGCCCTGGCGATCGAGGCTGACGTCACCGATGAAGCGGATGTGCGGCGCGCCGTCGCAACGATCGTCGAGGCGTTCGGCGGCCTCGACGTGGTGTTCAACAATGCCGGAATTTCCGGCGTCGTCGCTCCCGTTCACGACCTGCCGGTCGAAGACTGGGATACGACCATCCGCATCAATCTGCGCGGCATCTTCCTCGTGCTGCAGGCGTCGCTTCGGGCGATGATCGAGGCCGGGACCGAAGGCTCGATCGTCAACATGGGCTCGTCCATGGCCGGTTGGGACATCCTTTCGGGTGGTGCCGGCTATGTCGCTTCCAAACACGGGGTGGTCGGCCTGACGCGGGTCGCAGCGCTCGATGCCGCGCCTTACGGCATACGCGTCAACGCCATCTGCCCCGGCGTGATCGAGACGACGCTTGGCGTGCCGGTTTCCGGCGACGGCGAATTCAAGAGCAGCGTCCAGCATTTCGCCGACCGCATTCCGTTGCGCCGCATCGGCCAGCCGGACGATGTCGCGGCCGCCGTGGCTTTCCTGGCCTCCGACGAGGCGAGGCACGTCACAGGCGTGGATTGGCTGATCGACGGCGGCCAGACCTTGCAGAGCTGGGCCAACGCGCCGGCTGGCGGCGCGTTTCCGAAATTTCGCTAGGGTGCGGCGCCGGGGCGCGCTCACCGTGCAGCCTGTCTCGGCCTTCAATGGCGAAGTGTAAATAGTCGGACGTCAACGACTCCCGGTCGCCCGACCCCTCATGATTTACTTCACGCCGATGCCGGCGGTCAGGCCGCCATCGATCTTGTAGTCCGCGCCGGTGCAGAAGCCGGCCTTCGACGAACACAGGAAAGCGATGAGTTCCGCCACCTCCTCCGGCTCGCCGATGCGCCCGATGGGATGCGCTTCGCCGAAGCGCTTGTAGGCGGCCTCTACATCGGCATCGCTGCCATTGTCGCCACGCGCGGCCTTTTCCAGGATCGGAGTGCGGATCGAGCCGGGGCTGACGGAATTGACGCGGATGCCGGAGCGCGCGTGGTCGAGGGCCAGGGCGCGCGTCAGCGTGTGGATGGCGCCCTTTGTGGTGGCATAGGCGGCGACGTTTTGCTGGCAGGAAAAGCCCTGCACCGAAGCGACGTTGACGATGGCGCCGCCGCCCCTGCGGACCATTTCCGGAATACCGAAATGCGCTGTCAGATAGATCGACCCGACATTGACCGACATCGCCTTGTTCCAGGTCTCGAAATCGGTGCTGACGGCGGTTCCGTACGGATGCACCGCCGCCGAATTGACGACGATATCAAGGCCGCCGAACCGCTCCACGCCGGCCGCGACCGCGTCGCGAACCTGATCGGGCGCGGAGACGTCGGCGCTTATGACCAGCGCCCCGGCTGCGGAGCTTTCCAGTTCCGCTTGCAGGGCAGCGTTGGCCGCGCGGTCGATGCCGCAAGCGACGATCGCAGCGCCCCCTGCAGCGAGGCGTCTGGCGGTGGCGAGGCCAATCCCGGTCGTCCCCGTCACCAAGACAACCTTGCCGTCGAAATCCTTCATTGGGAAAACTCCTTCATTCGCTGTCCGAAACCGGTTCCTAGTTTGACACCCATTGTGGTCCAACAATAGGTTGCCATCCTCTCGCAGAAGGAAGCGGCAATGGAACAGTGCTGGCGCTGGTATGGACCGAACGATCCGGTAACGCTCGATCATGTCAGGCAGGCCGGTGCGACCGGCGTGGTGAGCGCCTTGCACGATATCTACGACGGTCGCGCCTGGCCGCTCGAGAGCATTCTGGAGCGCAAGCGTGTCATCGAGGCCGCCGGCCTGACATGGTCGGTGGTCGAGAGCATTCCGGTCCACAACTCCTTCAAGATCGGCGCGCCGGAACGCGAGCGCTATGCCGGCTACTATCGCGACTCAATTCGCGCGCTCGCCAAGGCCGGCATTGCGACGGTCTGCTACAATTTCATGCCGGTGGTCGACTGGACCCGTACGGATCTCGCCTATCGGCTTTCGACGACGGGCTATGCACTGCGTTTCGACGCCATCGATTTCGCGGCCTACGATTTGTTCGTGCTGAAGCGCGTCAATGCCGAGGCCGGCTATACCCCCGCCCGCATCGCCGAGGCGGAAGCGCGGCTGAAGGAATTGAGCAGCGAAGCTATCGACAGGATCGAGCGCAACCTGATCGCCGGCCTGCCGGCAACCGAGCGCAGCTATGACAGGGACAGTTTTCGCGAGGCCCTGGCGGAATACGACGCGATCGGACCAAAGGAGCTGCGCGACAACCTTGCCTGGTTCCTGCGCGAGATCATTCCGGTGGCCGAAGAGGAGGGGGTGCGCATGTGCATCCATCCCGACGACCCGCCTTTCTCGCTCTATGGCCTGCCACGCATCGTTTCGACCGCCGAGGATGCGCGTTTCATCCTCGACGCCGTCGACAGCCCCGCCAACGGCCTGACGTTCTGCACCGGCTCTTATGGCACGCGCGCCGACAACGACATCGTCGCCATGGTCAAGGAATTCGCGGACCGCATCCATTTCGCCCATCTGCGCAACATCACCATCGAGGATGACGGCTCGTTCCACGAGGCCGAGCATCTCGAGGGCGGCACCGACATGGCGCATGTGATCCTGGCTCTGATGCAGGAAGAGGCGCGCCGCCGCCGGGAGGGCCGTGCCGACTGGCGTATTCCGATGCGGCCCGACCATGGCCATCTGCTCGCCGACGATATCGGCAAGACCAGGATCAATCCCGGCTATTCGCTGATCGGCCGGCTGAAAGGCCTCGCCGAGCTGCGTGGCATCATGCGCGCCATCGAGCGGTTCGAACTGGCTTGAGTGGTTCCCTCAATTCGGCTGGCAGGATCTGAACTATCGCGCCGTTTTTGCACTCCCGCGGTGCTTATATGCCACATTGATGAGAAACGCCCTGGGCCGCATCGCGCCAGGGCAGCCATGCGCTGCCGCAGTTCGGCGAAGCTGGGCATGGATTGTCCGCATGGCTTGACGACAAACTTGGTGATGCGGCTCGACACTGGCCGCTTCGACACCATCCAGTAATGGATTGTCACAAACACTGCGATCTTTAGGAAAAATCTCCACGCGCGATGCTTTGAATTACACTAAATCCATAGACAAAGATCGATCCCGTGCTGAGCGCGTTTGTCTGGGTTGTCATATGGCAAAATCTCCTATTATTCTCAATGGCTTCACCATGAATGCCGTCTCCCATGTCGCCTACGGCCTTTGGCGTCATCCGGCCGACCAGGCCTATCGACATGCCGAGCTGGACTACTGGATCGAACTTGCCAAAGCACTGGAGGAGGGCGGCTTCGATTGCTTGTTCATCGCCGACGCGCTGGGCCTTCTCGACGTCTATGGCGGTGGATACGACGCCTCGCTGGCAAAGGGCGTGCAGTCCCCCGTCAACGATCCGCTGTTGCTGGTCTCAGCGCTTGCCGGCGCGACAAGCCGGCTGGGTTTCGGCGTCACCGTTTCGACGACCTACGAAAAGCCATATCTGCTGGCGCGCAAATTCACCACGCTCGATCATCTCACCAAGGGGCGGATCGCCTGGAACGTCGTCACCTCGCAGCTCGACAGCGCGGCGCGCAATCTCGGTCTCGACAGGCAGGTGGCGCATGACGAGCGCTACGAGATCGCCGACGAGTTCATGGATGTCGCCTACAAGCTCTGGCAGGGTTCCTGGGAAGACGGTGCCCTGGTGCGTGATCGCGGCAGCGCCGCCAACCCGGACGGTCTCTATACGGATCCGGAAAAGGTCCATCCGATCGGTCATTCCGGTCGCTACTTCAACGTTCCGGGTCCGCATCTCTCGGAGCCCAGTCCGCAGAGGGTGCCGGTGCTGTTCCAGGCGGGCGGTTCGCCGCGCGGCCAGCGCTTTGCCGCTCGTCACGCGGAGGTGGTCTTTGTCGCCGGTGCCGATGTCGATGGCATCCGCCGCAATGTCGCTGAGGTGAAGCGGCTTGCCCGCGATGAAGGCAGGGCTCCAGGCAGCATCAAGTTCATATCCGCGGTCTCGGTGATCACGGATGAAACCGACGCCGCCGCGGCCGCCAAGCTCGCTGACTACAGGTCGCACTACGATGTCGAAGGCGCGCTGGTGCATTATTCGGCAACGACCGGCATCGATTTTTCCAGGCACGATCTCGACCAGCCTATCCGCTACACCGAAACCGATTCCAACCGTTCCCTGCTGCGCATGTTCGATGACCCGTCGTCGGGCCGCCAGTGGACCTTGCGCCAGGCGTTCTCGCCGGAGGGCGGTTTCGGGCGCGGCAAGTCCTTTGTCGGCGGCCCCAAGACCGTTGCCGACGAGCTCGAGCAATGGCTGGAAGCCACCGACACCGACGGCATCAATTTGACGCATGTGGTCAGCCCCGGCAGCTTCATCGATTTCTCCGCCCACGTCGTTCCCGAGCTGCGGAAGCGCGGACGAATTCGCGAGGATGTCGGTCCCTCGCTGCGGTCCAGGCTCTTCGGGCGTGACAACCGGGTGCCCGCCGATCATCCGGCGGCGCAACACGCTTTCTCGCAGGGCCGTCAGCCGGAGGCTTTGGCATCATGACCATCCACGCCACCGTTCAGCATGAACAGCGCAGCGATTTCCAAGGCTGGGCCGAGAAGGCCGAGGAGGTCGTGCGCGAACTCAAGCGAACAGCTGCAGCGCGCGATCTGGCCGGGGCCGCCCCGCATGCCGAGATAGACCTTTTGCGTCTGGCCGGCCTGCTGACGATCTATATTCCCAAGCGATTTGGCGGCGGTGGCGCGACGCCGGCCGAAGTGCTCAGGATCGTCCGCATCCTGGCCAGGGGCGATACATCGATAGCCCAGATCGTCATCTACCATCTCTTCGGCACGGCAATCGGATTGGACGGCGACAACAAGTCCCTGATCGAAAGACGGCTTCAAGGCTTTCTCTCCAAGGGCTGGTTTCATGCCGGCATCGCGCAGGCCGCCTATGAGCCGCTTGTCGAGGCGAGGCAGGTGGACGGCGGTTTCGTGCTCAACGGCGCCAAGCCTTTCACCAGTGGTGCGCAGGTGGCCGACACGCTGCAGGTCTGGGTGCGCTTTGCCGGGAGCACGCGGATCGCCGGCACCGATGCCAGCGGTCATATCGGCCAGTTCATCGTCGCCAACCCCACGTCAGGCCTCAGCTTCGGCAATGACTGGGACAATATCGGCCAGAGGCTGACGGTGAGCGGCAGTGCGGCGCTCGAAAATGTCGCCGCATCCGCCGACGATCTGGTCGGGCATTGGCCTGATGATACGGTTCATCCGCCGCATGCCACGCTGCATGTGCCGATCGTTCATGCAGCCTTCGGCGAACTTTATCTCGGCACCGCCCTTGCCGCCCTGGAAGACGCCAGGGATTACATCACCCAACGCGGCAGGCCATGGCTGTCCTCGCCGGCAAAGAAAGCCTCCGAGGACACGCTGGTTGTCGAGCGCTTCGGCCGGCTTTCGATCGCGCTGGCGTCCGCGCAGGCGCTCGCGGACGCCGCCGGCGAGGCCGTGCAGCGCGCCTTCGAGCGAGGCAGGGATCTCACCGCGGAAGAGCGTGGCCATGCCGCGGCAATCGCCTACCAGTCGAAGGTGCATTCGACCGAGGTCGCCCTAGAAGTGACGTCGCGGATATTCGAGCTCACCGGCGCCCGCTCGACGGCGCGCTCGTTCGGCTTCGACCGCTACTGGCGCAACGTCCGCACCCACAGCCTGCATGATCCCGTCCACTACAAGGTGCTGGAAGTCGGTGACTTCGCGCTTAACGGCCGTGTGCCGCCGCCAACCTACTATTCGTGAGCCGAAGCATGGCAAGTTCCACCCATAAGGCGGTCAAGCCTCTCATCCTCAACGGCTTCGGTATGACCGTGGTCGGTCACGTGTCGGCGGGCCTCTGGCGTCATCCGAGCGACCGCGCCAACACCTACACCAGCCTCGAATACTGGACCTCGCTGGCCAAGCTGCTCGACGACGGCGGCTTCGACGCGCTGTTCCTCGCTGACGCGCTTGGCCACCTCGATGTCTTCCGGGGGACACCGGATGCGTCGCTGCGCACCGCAGCCCAGTCGCCGGTCAACGACCCGCTGCTGCTGGTCTCGGCAATGGCCGCCGCCACCAGGCATCTCGGCTTCGGCATCACCGTGTCGACCACTTACGAGCAGCCCTATCTCCTGGCCCGCAAGTTCACCACGCTGGATCATCTGACCAAGGGCCGCATTGCCTGGAACGTCGTCACCTCGGTTCTGGAATCGGCGGCGAAGAATCTCGGCCTGGAGCGCCAGATCGACCATGACGAGCGTTACGATCTGGCGCAGGAATTCCTGGATGTCACCTACAAGCTCTGGGAGGGATCCTGGGAGGACGGGGCGGTCGTGCACGATCGCGAGAAGGGGCTCTACACCGACCCTTTCAAAATCCATCCGATCGGCCATCACGGCAAATATTTCTCCGTGCCCGGCGCGCATCTCGCGCAGCCCAGTCCGCAGCGCACGCCGCTTCTGTTCCAGGCGGGAACCTCGCCGCGCGGGCGCGAATTCGCTGCTCGCAACGGCGAGGTGGTGTTCCTCGGCGGCACCAGCACCGCCTCCATCCGCCGCTCGGTCGAGGCGATCCGTGCCCGCGCCGTCGAACTCGGACGGGCGCCGGATGCGATAAAGTTTATCACCGCGGTCACCGTCATTACCGGAGCCACGGACGAAGAGGCCGAGGCCAAGCACAAGGACTATCTATCCTACACCAGTGTCGAAGCGGCCCTGGCGCTGTTTTCGGCATGGACCGGCGTCGACTGGTCGCAATACCCACTCGACCACCCGCTCGAATATATCGAGACAAATGCCGGCCGTTCAGCCCTTGCCAATCTGACGCGGATCGATGCCGACCGGCGCTGGACCGTGGCCGGGATCGCCGAGTATATCGGGCTCGGCGGCATCCATCCCAAGCTGGTCGGCTCACCGCAGAGGATCGCCGACGAGCTCGAACGCATCGCCGATGAATCCGGCGTCGACGGCTTCAACCTGGCCTATGTCGTCAGTCCGGGCACGTTCGAGGACTTCATCGAATTCGTCGTCCCGGAGCTGCGGCGGCGGGGTCGCATCCGGGAACGTGGCGCGCCCGGCACCACGATCCGCGAGCGCTTCCAGGGAGCGGGCCAGCGGCTGCTGCGCGACGACCATCCGGGAACAGCCGCACGCGACCGCTCGAACTGGGGTACCATCGTCGAGGCGGCCGAGTGAGCGGCATCCATCTCCACTGGTATCTGCCGACCAACGGCGACAGCCGGGAAATCGTCGGCTCTGGCGATGATTCCCATCTCGGCAACGGCCCGTCACGATCGCGGTTTCGGGAAGCGAGCCTCGATTATCTCTCGCTGGTCGCCAAGACCGCGGAGACGTTGGGCTTCGAAGCCGTGCTGACGCCGACCGGAACCTGGTGCGAGGATGCCTGGATAGTCACGGCAGCACTGGCGCAGGTCACCACGCGGTTGAAGTTCCTCGTCGCCTTCCGTCCCGGCCTGATCTCGCCGACGCTGGTCGCCCACCAGGCGGCGACCCTTCAGCGCATATCGGGTGGGCGGCTGCTGCTCAACGTCGTCACCGGAGGCGATCCGCTGGAGCAGAAACGCTTCGGCGATCATCTCGGCCACGACCAGCGCTATGAACGCACGGGAGAGTTCCTCGAGATCCTGCGCGGCGTGGTCCTGCCAGCCGGTTCGGGCCGGCGCTTCGATTTCAGGGGAAAGCACTATGACATCGAAGGCGCCCAGATCGATTTCGGCAAATGGCCGCTTCCCGATATCTTCTTCGGTGGCGCAAGTGGTGCTGCGCAAGCGGTCGCCGCGCGCCATGTCGACACCTATCTGGTCTGGGGCGAGAGCCCGGCAACCGAGGCTGCCCGGATAGGCCATGTGCGGGAACTCGCCGCCGCGCAGGGCCGCAAACTAAGCTTCGGCATACGCCTGCATGTCATCAGTCGCGATACCGAGGCGCAGGCCTGGGAGGAGGCCGAGAGGCTGCTGGAGAGACTGACGCCGGAGCGGATCGCGCAGGCGCAGGCAATCCTGGCGCGCACGGAATCGGCCGGCCAGCGCCGGATGAACGCGTTGCATAGCGACAGCGGCACCGCGGCGCTCACCGCGCGCAGCGTGCGCGATCTCGAAATATCGCCGCATCTGTGGGCCGGCTACGGCCTGGTTCGCGGCGGCGCCGGCACCGCGATCGTCGGCAGCCACGAGCAGGTGGCGTCGCTCATCGAGGAGTACCACGCCGTCGGTTTCGACCACTTCATCCTGTCGGGCCAGCCGCATGTCGAGGAAGCCTATCATTTCGCCGAAGGCGCGCTGGCGGTCTTGAAATCGAAGGGGCTGCTCGCAGCCTGAAACATGTGCGGCCTTTGGTGGTCGCGACAATGGAGCATGACGAGAAGACAATGTCGGACATTCAGATCTATCCGGGCCTCAGCGACGCCGAATTCGAGACCTGGGCCGAGAAGGCCCGCGACGTGGCGCGGCAACTCGCGGCAACGGCGCTCGAACGCGACCGGGCAAACAAGGACCCGGTGGAAGAACTGGCGCTGCTGCGCGACAGCGGCTTGCTTGGCCTGGCTGCGCCACGCGAATTCGGCGGCGCCGGCGCAAACCTTGTCCAGGCGCTTAAGATCAGCCGCATCATCGCCGCCGCCGACGGGTCGATCGGACAACTGATCGCCTATCATTATTCCAACGGTGTCTGGACCTACATTCTCGGCACGGCCGAGCAGTGGGAAAAGACGGCGCGTGGCGTCGGCGCACAAGGCTGGTTCCAGGGCGGCGTCAGCAACCCGCGCGACCAGTGGAACGAGATCGAGCATGTCGGCGACCGCCGATTCCTGAACGGCAGGCGCACCTTCGCAACCGGCGCCTCGGTGGCCCAGGTCATCACCGTCAGCCTCTGGGACAACGGCAAACGCGCTCACTATCAGATCCCGCCGACGCGCAAGGGCATCAGCTTCGGCGGCGACTGGGACAATCTCGGCCAGAGACTGACAGCGAGCGGCAGTGTCACTTTCGACCGTGTCGAAGTCTTCGAGGATGAGCTGCTCAGCGCCCTCGACGATTATGAGGGCGATGTCGAATTGCGCGATGGCCTGCGCGTCCTGTTCAGCCAGCTCATCTTCATCAATTTCTATCTCGGCATCGCCGAGGGCGCTCTTGCCGCCGCCGCCGATCATGTCCGCCGCTTCGGCCGGCCCTGGCCGGAGTCCGGGCTGGAACGGGCGATCGACGATCCCTACCATCTGGTGCTGTTCGGCCGGCTATCCGCCGGCATTGCGGCGGGCATAGCAATCGCCGACAAGGCCGCGGCGCTTTACGAGGCGGCACTGCATGCCGGAGCGTCGGTGACGGCGCAGCAATGGGGCGAACTCGCAACGATCATCGACCAGGGCAAGATCGTCGCCAACGACGTCGTGCTCGACGTGACGGCGCGCATCTTCGAAGCGACGGGCGCGCGCTCGACGGCCAACAAATATGGCCTCGACATCTATTGGCGCAACGCGCGCACCCATACCGTCCACGATCCGGTCTCCTACCGGGCGCGCGAGGTCGGCACATATCTGCTGGCCGAAACGCTGCCGAGACCGCGAACCTATGCGCAGCCGCCGCAGCCGGAAGCGCACAAGCCTGAAGCCGTGCCCACGCGGAAGGCATCATGATATCGGATGTGCGCCTGCTGACCGGGAAGGCCGAACTCGCGCAGGCCGCACGCACCTTCCGCACGGCCATGGTCGGCCTGCCGCCGCTCGGCCCGATCGACGACGCGCTGATCGACAGACTGTTCGAGCCGGATCGCACCTGGGGCGCCTTCGACGGCGAGACGCTCGTTGGCACAACCGACTCCTATTCGGGACGGATCGCGGTTCCCGGCGGCGCCTGGTTGCCGCAGGCCGCGGTCACCCATGTCGGCGTGCTGCCCACCCATACGCGGCGTGGCGCCGCCACGGCGCTGTTCAAGGCGCAGCTGCGCGCCGCGCGCGAACAGGGCGAGGCGGCGGCCACCTTGCGGGCCTCCGACGCGCGCATCTACGGCAACTTTGGCTATGCGATCGCCAATACTTCTGTCAGCCTGGAAGTCGACACCCAGCGCGCGCGCCTGCGGGCAGGGCTGACGTACTCCGACAAGATTCGGCTGATCGACAGCGACGATGCCTGGGCGATACAGGCGCGCATCTACGCGGGTCAGCCTGTTTCGCGCGCGGGCGTCATCACACGCTCGGCCTATTGGTGGGATTTTCAGGCGTTGCGCCAGACGCACAGCGGCACGCCTAACTACGTCGCCGTTCACGGCGACAAGGGTTCGGAAACCGGGTTCGTGCGCTATCACCCTGTCGGCCTCGACAGCTGGTTCACCAGCTCGGAACGCACCATCGTGGTCGATGATATCGTGGCCTACAGTCCGGCCGCCTATGTCGCGCTGGTCGCACATCTGCTGGCGGTCGACCTGCCGCATCGCATCGTCTTCTGGAGCCGTCCCGCGGACGATCTGCTGCCGTGGCTGTTCGAGGATTTTCGAAGCGTTCGCGTTTCGGCGGCGCGCGACGAAACATGGCTGCGGCTCCTGGACGCTGAAAAGGCTCTAACAGCCCGGTCCTATGCCGGGCAGGGCAGCGTCGTGCTGGAAGTCTCCGATGCCATCCTGCCCGAGAACGCGACCAGGCTGCGCCTCTCGCCAGAAGGAGCCGAGCGCACCAATCTGTCCGCCGCCGTGGTGACGGACGTGGCCGCGGTTTCGGCGGCCTATCTCGGCGGCGTGAAGTGGTGGCAGCTCGCGCAGACGGGGCGCCTCGGCGACTTCGACCGGGCTGCGGTCGAAACGCTCGACACGCTGTTCACGGCGCCGGCCTTGCCTCATTCCGGAACAATGTTTTGACAGGCGGAGCTAATATAAAATGTATTTTGAAAGTGTGTTTGAAAAATGGGTAATTTTATCTCAAAATTATTCTCGCTAAATGCAATGGTATTTTGAAGAATTATTTATAATCGGAGAGAAGTAATGACAACACATGTTGCGCGTAATTTACTATTGGGAATTGCAGGTGGCATTCTGTCGATTTATGTTCTTGGTTCATCCGCGCAAGCGGAAGATCTGAAACATGGCGGGGTCCTGCGGATTGCTTCGATCCAGTCCGATCTCGATGCGTTCGATCCGCTCACCGGCTACAGCATCGATTCCTGGGAAATCCTGCGCGCAACAACGCGCCAGTTGGTGACCTATCCCGGCTCGCCAGCCGGCCTCAAGGAGGACACCACGCTCGTGCCGGATCTCGCCAAGTCCTGGGACATCAGCGACGACGGCAAGGTCTACACCTTCCATTTGAAGGACGACGTGTTCTTCTCCGGCAGCATCGAGCGCAAGATCGTCGCCAGTGATTTCGTCTATGGCGTCAAGCGCTTCTGCGATCCCAACAAGCAGGTCGCCGCCATCAACTATTTCAACCTCGTGATCTCCGGCTTCGTCGACTATTGCAAGGAATTCGCGAAAGTGCCGACAGGTGATCTCGCTGCGACCAAGGCTTTCACCGACACGCACGAGATTGCCGGCGTCTCGGCTCCCGACGAGCACACGCTGGTCATCAAGTCGGACACCAAGAACTACGACTTCCTCAACATCCTTTCGATGAATTTCGTGTCCCCGGTGGCGCCCGAGATCGCGTCCAAATATTTCCCGGACTCGCTGGAGTCGCGCAAGAACCTGCCGTCCAGCGGCCCTTACTATGTCGACACCTATGAGCAGGGTCAGAAGCTGGTTCTGAAGAAGGCAAAGAATTTCAAGGCGGAGTCCGACCAGGCGCGCAGGGCCTATGCCGATGAGATCGATATCGATTTCACCGCCAACAGCGAGGACAGCGTCGTCCAGAAGATCATCGCCGGTGAGGCTGATCTGTCGCTCTATCTCGACATCCCGCCCATTCCGACGATCCAGCGCTTCCTGTCGCAGAAGAGCCCCGACATCCATGTGACGAACAGTGGATCGGCGAACTTCATCACCTTCAACCAGCGGCCGGAGGTCAAGAGCGACGGGGCCGAGGCGTTGCGCAAGCTGAAGGTCCGGCAGGCGCTGACCTATGCGGTGAACCGCGAACATCTGGCGCAGACGCAGGCCGGTTCGATCGGCGCGGTGCCGCTCACCCAGATCATCACCTCGACCATTCTCGGCTACGAGAAGTTCGACCCGTATCCGACCGAAAGCTACAGGGATGATCCGGCCAAGGCAAAGGAACTGCTCGCCGAAGCGGGATATCCGAATGGCATTGCGTTCGACGCGATCTACAGGGGCAACGCGCAGTTCGAAGCGATTGCCGTGACGCTGAAGGAGGATCTGGAAGCAGCGGGTATCACGCTCAACCTGATCCCGATCCCGCCGACGCAGTGGTACGCCTTCATCCAGGATCCGAAGAGCCGCTGGGACGTGTCCCTCGGCGGCACATTCTCCCCGGACTGGCAGGGACCGAGCACGCGCATGCTGCTTGGCGGCTGGCTGAATTCGGACGCGGCACCTTGCGGCACCGGCAACGTCCACGCCATTTGCTACAGCAATCCGGAACTCAACAAGCTAGCGGCGCAGGCCTATCCGTCCGACGATCCGGGACCGATCTGGACCAAGGCCGACAAGCTCGTCTCCGCCGACCTGCCATGGATTCCGTTGTTCGAGAAGCGCAAGGTCGTGGTCACTTCCGATCGCCTCGCCAACTGGGTGTGGTCGTCGCTGGCGGTCAATGCCGACATCACCAACATCGCTCTCAAGCAGTAGCAAGGCCGGACCGGCAAAAGGAGGCGCGCGTGCCCATCTTCTCTGTCGCCGATCTGCGCGTCGCGTTCGGCGGCGTGGACGTGGTGCATGGCGTCTCGTTTTCCGTCGAGCCGGGCAGGACGCTTGCCATCGTCGGTGAATCGGGCTCGGGCAAGAGCGTGTCGCTGCTCGGCGCCACCGGCCTTCTGCCACCGGCGGCGAGTGTTCGCGGCAGCGTGCTGCACAAGGGCGATGAGATACTGGGCCTCTCCGCCGGCGACCTGCGCCGGCGGAGAGGCGCCGATATCGGCTTCATCTTCCAGGACCCGCTCAGCAACCTTCATCCGCTAAAGACCATCGGCCAGCAGATCGCCGAAGCGATCACCGCCCACCGCAAGGTGGGACGCGGGGAGCTGCGTCAGCGCGTTCTCGATCTTCTGGCCGATGTCGGCATCCCCGATCCTGCGGCCCGCGTGAACGACTATCCCAGGCAGTTCTCCGGCGGCATGCGCCAGCGCGTGATGATCGCAGCGGCGATCGCGCTCAATCCCGGTCTGATCATCGCCGACGAACCGACGACCGCGCTCGACGTGACCGTGCAGGCGTCGATCCTCGATCTGCTGAAACGAATCCAGCAGGACCACGGCACGGCAATGATCTTCGTCAGCCACGATCTGGCCGTCGTTTCGGACATTGCCGACGATGTCCTGGTGATGCGCGCGGGGCACGTCGTGGAGCAGGCGCCGGCCGAGCTGATCTACAGGGCACCGCGCCAAGCCTACACCAGGGAGCTGCTCGGTGCGGCGCGGCTTGGCGGCCTGGTGGCCCGCGCGGCGCGATCATCGCTACTCCCGGCGCTGCCGTCGATGCCCGATTTGCTCTCCGTCTCGGCAATCGCGCGTTCGTTCGCAGGCCGCTCCGCCGCAGGCGGTCTGATCAGGCCGGTGCTCACGAATATCTCGTTCACCGTCCGCGAAAACGAGATCGTCGGCCTCGTCGGCGAATCCGGTTCCGGCAAGTCGACAATCGGCCGGCTGATCGCCGGGCTCGACCGGCCGGACGAGGGCAGCATCTCCCTGCGGGAGCGTATCTATTCGCGTTCGGGTGTCGGCGGGATCGCCATCGACCGGCAATTGCGGTCGGACATACAGGTTATCTTTCAAGACCCCTATGCAAGCCTCAACCCGCGGCGGCGCATCCGGTCCATTCTGGCGGAACCCTTCATCATCGGCACCAGACTGGACGCCGCGGCGATACGCCGGCGCGTGCAGGATCTGGTGCGCGACGTGGAACTTCCCGACGACGTGCTGGATCGTTTCCCGGCCCAGCTTTCAGGTGGCCAGCGGCAGCGTGTCGCCATTGCGCGCGCCATCGCGCTCGAACCCTCGCTGATCGTCGCCGACGAGCCGGTATCGGCACTCGACATCACGACGCAGGCGAAGATCATCAGGCTGCTGCAGACCATTCGCCGGCAGCGAGGCCTGTCGTTGCTCTTCATCTCGCATGATCTCGGCGTCGTGTCGGAACTGTGCGACCGCGTCATCGTGCTGGAGAAGGGCGTCATCGTGGAAGCCGGCGAGACAGGCCGTGTCTTCGGCGCTCCCCGGCATCCCTACACGGTCAGGCTGATAGACGCGATCCCCGGCAAGGTCCTGCGGCGCAACCCGGTTCCCGAGCGGATCGCCGCGCATGCCTGAGATCCGTGCCCTGGCGTCCGTCCAGGACCACGTCCTGCTGGGGCATGGCGAGGTGGTGAATTCCTACAGGTCGCTGCTTGTGCGAGCGCTGCTGCGCGAACGGTCCTTTCGCATCGGCGCGCTGATCATAGGCTTCGTCACCGCCGGTGCGCTGCTGGCGCCAGTGGTCGCGTGGCTGCTGGGGCACGGGGTGACGGAGCAGTTCCGCGATACGGCGTTGACCGAGATGGGACTGCCGACTGGCCCCACGTTCGAATTTCCACTTGGCGCCGACGGCAACGGCCGCGACGTGCTGGTCAGAACGCTCTACGGCGCGCGCGTATCGCTGGCCATCGCCATCCCGGCGACCACGCTTGCCATGATCATCGGCACCGCCATCGGCCTCGTCAGCGGATTTCTTGCCGGTCGCGTCGACCGCGTCATTTCGCAGGCGGTGGACGTCGCTTTGTCGTTCCCGTTCATCGTCACCGCGCTCAGCCTCCTGTCGCTGAACCGGGGCGTCGATGGCAAGCCGTTTGTTGCGCCCTCCCTGGTGGTGGTGCTGATCATAACCCTGTTTTCCTGGACCTACTTTGCCCGGCTGACGCGTGGCCTGGTGTTTGTCCTGCGCCGCAGCCCGCTGGTGGAAGCCGCGCAGACGATCGGCGCCTCGAAGGCCAGGATCATCATGCGCGAGATCCTGCCCAACATCGCGCCGGTCATCCTGGTCTACTGGGCGGTACAACTGCCGACCAACATCATCGCCGAAGCGACGCTCTCCTTCCTCGGCGTCGGCGTGCAGGCGCCGCAGCCGAGCTGGGGCAATATGATCGCCGAGGCGCAGCGCTCATCCCTCTACCAGTTGCAGCCATGGTTCCTGCTCGGACCCGGCATCGCGCTGTTTCTGACTGTGGCCGGCTTCAACACGCTGAGCGCTGGCCTGCGCAACGTCCTCGACCCCCATCGCCGCAGCGGGTGACGCCATGATCCGGCACACAGGCGGGCTGATCTTCCGGGCGCTCTCGACGCTGCTGATCGTGCTGGTGATCGCGTTCTTCATCACCCGCATAGCCTATCGCAATCCGGCCGCGATGCTGGCGCCGCGCAACGCCAGCCAGCAGGCGATCGATGCCATAGCACACGCGCTGCGGCTCAACGAGCCATGGTATCTGCAGTTGTGGTACTATCTCTACCGCGGCCCCGACATCCAGGGCGCGCCGATGGGGATCGCTCACTGGCCGCCGGCGCTGGGCTACTCCTTCCGCAAGCAGACACCGGTGACAGACCTCATCCTGTCCAAGGTGCCGGTGACGCTTTCGCTCGCCCTTGGTGCCGTCGTCATTTGGATGACGCTGTCGATCCTGCTTGGCGTGATTGCCGCGCGCCGGCAGGGCTCCTGGCTGGACAGGCTGATATCGGGCTTCGCCTATGCGAGCCTGTCGGTGCCGACGTTCCTCTCCGGCATCCTGATCTCCTATTTCCTGTTCTTCCAGCTCTCCAACCATGGGGTCTTCTGGTTTCCAAGCAGCGGTTATGTGCCGCTGACGAAAGATCCGTTCGAATGGGCCCGGCATCTGGCCCTGCCGTGGCTGACGCTGGCACTTGCCGAGATCGGCATTTTCCAGCAGCTGATCCGCGCAAGCATGCTTGAGGTTCTGGGCGAGGACTACATAAGGACGGCGCGCGCCAAGGGTGTTCCGGAATGGCGGGTCTATTACGATCATGCGTTGAAGGCCGCGCTCAATCCGGTGATCACGCTGGGTGGCCTGGAGCTTGCCGTCATCATGGGTGGGGCGATCGTCACGGAGACGATCTTCGGATTGGACGGCGTCGGCCGGCTGGCGATCAACTCGGCGCTTGAAGGCGATTTTCCGGTCGTCATCGGGACGACGATCTTCGCCGCGGCATCGTTCGTGTTCTGCACCTTCGCCGTCGACATCACAACCAGATGGCGCGACCCGGCGAGCCTGTCGTGACCGCCCGCCATCAGGCAATTCGCTCTCATTTCAGCACGGATATTGGGAAAAATATTCGCTCTGGCTGACATCGATGAAGCATGTTCCCTTATCATAATCCCCTTTGTCTATAATCTTAGTGCACAAAGTACGCCGCAACTCGCAAGAGGCAGGTCAGCTGCGCCATCCGGCGGAGCCACACTCCCGCGGAGCGACATCTCAGGCTCCGCGATAAATCATTCGACAAGGTGAATTCACGATGATCTCCCGCCTGTTGCGAACCATCATGCTGTCTCTGGCAGCCACGCTTCTGACGCTGACCGGACTTGCGGCACAGGAGGCGGGCGGGACGCTCAACCTGATCGTCCAGCCTGAGCCGCCGACGGTCAATATCGGCGTCAATCGCCTCGGGCCGACGACCTATGTCGGCAACAAGATCTACGAGAGCCTGTTGACCTATTCGGCCGATCTGAAGCCGCTGCCGCGCCTGGCGCAAAGCTGGTCGATTTCGGATGACGGCCTCGTCTACACCTTCAACCTGCGCCGCGATGTAAAATGGCATGACGGCCAGCCGTTCACGGCCAAGGACGTGGTGTTCAGCTTCCAGAAGTTTCTGCCGGCACTTCAGGCCCGCTCGCGACTCAACCTGGCGGAGGTGAAGGGCATCGCCACGCCGGACGACCACACCGTGGTGTTCACGCTCAAGGCGCCGTACCCAGCCTTTATCTACGTCCACAACACCGCCGTGCTGCCGGCCCATCTCTATGAAGGGGTGAGCGACTTTCGCACCGCCGAGGCAAACAGCAAGTTCATCGGCACCGGGCCGTTCAAATTCGCCGAGTGGAAGAAGGGGTCCTTCATCCACCTTGTCCGCAACCCTGACTATTGGGATGCCGGCAAGCCCCATCTGAACGACATCTTCTTCCACGTCATCCCTGACGCCAACAGCCGCGCCATCGCTTTCGAAACCGGTCAGGTGGATGTGCTGCGCGCAGGCGACGTCGAGAACTTCGACATTACGCGGTTGGCCGGGCTCGATGGCGTGCAACTGACCGAGGCAGGCTGGGAATTTCTTCAACCGGTCGGCTACATCCACCTCAACAACCGCCACAAGCCGCTCGACGATGCGCGGGTGCGCCGGGCGATCGCGCATGCGATCGACCGCCAGTTCATCATCGACACGATCTTTGGTGGATTCGGCCACGAGACCAACGGCCCGCTGTCGCGTCTGTCGCGGTTCAAGGACACATCGGTCGAAACGAAATATGAATTCGACCTGGCCAAGGCGAACGCCATCCTCGACGAGGCCGGCCTGAAGCCCGACGCCAACGGCGTGCGCTTCGAACTGCAGTTCGTTCCGCTGCCTTATGGCGAGCTGTGGCAACGCGAGGCGGAATATGTCCGGGAGGCGCTGGCGTCTGTCGGCATCAAGGTCAACATCGTGGCGACCGACGTGCCGGGCTGGTTCAAGCGGCTGACCACCTTCGACTATGATCTTGCCGAAAACTTTGTCTACACCACCCCCGACCCGGCAATCGGCATCAGCTATGCCTACACCACGCTCGAAGGCGACAATGCGGGCACGACCGGCGGCAATGTCCATGGCTATTCCAACCCCGAGGTCGACAGACTGCTGGCCGACGCCGCCCATGAGAACGACTTCGACAAGCGCAAGGCGCTCTATTCGCAAGCCCAGAAGATCATCTCCGCCGACGTGCCGCTCATCTGGACGCACGACATCGTCTTTCCGACGCTCTACCGAACCAAGGTTCACAATCTGATCGCGACCGGTCTCGGCACAGATGAAAACTTCGCCGATGTCTGGCTGGCGAAATAGCTGGCGGGGCTGGGTAGGATGGATCGTCTTGGCTTCCTGACGGGACGGGCCGCCCGCGCGGTTCTCATCCTGTTTGGGGTTATCGTGCTCAACTTCGTGCTGCTGCGCCTCGCACCGGGAGATGCGGCATCCGTCCTGGCCGGAGACCAGGGTGCGGCCGACCCGGCCTTTGTCGCGGAACTGCGCCACGATCTCGGGCTTGATCGCTCCGTGCCCGAGCAATTGTGGATCTACACCAAGTCGCTGGCGCGTCTCGACTTCGGCCAATCCTACCGCGACCAGCGTCCTGTTGTCGATATCATCGCGGAAAGGCTGCCGGCCACACTGCTTCTGACATTGACCGCCTTTTGCTTTGCGTTGGGGACCGGCATTGCGCTCGGGTCTATCGCCGCTCGGCACGCCGGCAGTCTGCTCGACACCGTGCTGACCGGCATTTCGGTGATGTTCTTTGCCATGCCGCTGTTCTGGACCGGCCTGATGGCGATCCTGCTGTTTTCGGTCTGGCTGAACTGGCTGCCGTCCTACGGCATGCAGACGGTGGGCGAGGGCGGGTCGGATCTCTCGCTTGTCGGGGATGTCGCCGTTCATCTCATTCTTCCGGCTCTGACGCTCGGCCTGTTCTACATGGCCATCTACATGCGCGTGACGCGCGCCTCGGTGCTCGACGTGCTCGATCGCGATTTTGTCCGTACCGCCAGGGCCAAGGGCCTGAAACCGGGATTGATCTGGCGCCAGCATGTGCTGAGGAACGCGCTGCTGCCGATCATCACCTTCGCCTCCTTGCAGGCCGGACAACTGATTGGCGGGTCGATCCTGATCGAGACGGTGTTCGCCTGGCCGGGCGTCGGGCGTCTCGCCTTCGATGCCCTCATGCAGCGGGACTACAACCTCTTGCTGGCGATCTTCTTCATCACCTCGACAATCGTCGTCGTCATCAACCTGGCCGCGGATTTTCTCTACGTTGCCGCCGATCCGCGCATCGAAATGGGAGCTTGAGGCGATGGCCTTGCCGCGAACCCCGTTCCTCAGGCATCCGGGCGCCGTCGCCGGCGCGCTGATCCTGATCGCGATCCTCCTGATGGCGATCTTCGCCGGTATCCTCTTTCCGGGCGATCCCTGGCGCATGGTTGCGCGCCCGAACCTGCCGCCCTTCAGCCCGGGTCATCTGTTCGGCACCGACATGCTCGGCCGTGATCTTGCGGCCGGCATCGCCCACGGGGCGCAGGTCACGCTGCTGATCGCTCTGGCGGTGACGCTGCTCGCCATCGCCTTCGGCACGGCGATAGGTGCTGTCGCCGGCTATTTCGGCGGCTGGGTCGACGACGTCGCCATGCGGTTCACCGAGTTCTTCCAGACCATCCCGAGCTTCCTGCTGACGGTCGTCATCGTTGCGATCGTCGCGCCTTCGCTGGCTTCGATCATCCTGGCCATCGCAATCGTCAGCTGGCCGCAGATCGCCCGGCTGGTCCGGGCCGAGGTGCTGAGCCTCGTCAACCAGGACTTCGTGCGGGCGGCACGGGTTGGCGGGCTGTCGACTGCCCGGATCATCTGGGGGCACATCCTTCCCAACGTGCTGTCGCCGGTGATCGTTGCCGCTTCGTTGATGACGGCGACCGTCATCCTGATCGAATCGGGCATCAGCTTCCTTGGTCTGGGCAATCGCGAGTTCGTCTCCTGGGGCTATCTGCTCGGCACCGGCAGGACCGCCTTTCGCGTCAACTGGTGGCTGTCGACCATTCCGGGCCTGGCGATCTTCCTCACCGTCCTTTCCCTGAACCTCGTCGGCGACGGCCTGAACCATTGGCTCAACCCTCGCAACAGCAATCGCGGTGGGCGCGCATGACGGCTCTGGTCGAGATCGCGGGTCTCTCCATCGCCTTGCCGGAGCACGCCGATCGAGCATTGGCCGTCGAAGACGTGTCGTTGCGTATCGATCGTGGCGAAGTGCTCTGCCTGGTCGGCGAATCCGGATCTGGCAAATCGGTATTGGCCGCGGCCATTGCCGGCCTGTTGCCTGCCAAGCAGCTCCGGATCGCCGCCGGTACGATCCGTTTCGATGGCCGCGACATTGCCGGGATCAGCGAGGCTTCGTTCCGCCTGCTGCGCGGCAAGCGCATTGGCTTCATCTTCCAGGAACCGATGAGCGCGCTCAATCCGGTGCTGACCATCGGCCGCCAGATCGAGGAAGCGCTCGCCGCGCATGATGGCGGCGACCGCAAGGCGCGCACCGCTCGCGTGCTGGAACTGGCGCGGGCAACCAGGCTTCCGGATCCCGAGACGATCATTCACCGCTACCCGCACCAGCTCTCGGGCGGACAGCGGCAACGGGTGATGATCGCCATGGCGATCGCCAACGATCCGGACCTGCTGATCGCCGATGAACCCACCACCGCGCTCGACGTCACGACGCAAGCGGAAATCCTGCGGCTGATCCTTGAAATCCGCGAAAGGCTCGGCCTCGCCGTTCTGTTCATCACCCATGATATCGGCGTGGTCGCCGATATCGCCGATCGCGTCATGGTGATGAAGGAGGGCCGGGTGATTGAGAGCGGCAGAGCAGACGACGTCCTCGAAGCGCCATCGCAGCCCTACACACGCCGCCTGATCGAAGCCGTTCCGGTTCTTCATACCAGTGCAATTCAAAGACGGGACGCAGGGGATCCGTTTCTCGTTGTCCGCGGGCTGACCAAGACCTATCGTGATCGCCGCGCGCCTTGGCGGCGGCAGGCTTCCGCCACCAGGGCGCTGGACGGTGTCAATTTGACGATTGGGCGCGGCGAGACGGTCGCCCTCGTCGGTGAATCCGGTTCGGGCAAGACGACGCTCGGCCAATGCGTCGTCGGACTGGCCGACTGGGATGAAGGCAGCCTGAGCTTCGACGGTGGCGATCTCGCCGGCACGACACGGGAGCGCACTTTACGTCCGCGTATCCAGATGGTGTTTCAGGATCCGTTCGCCTCCCTCAATCCGCGCCATCGCGTCCGCCGCATCCTTACCGAAGCCGCCATAGTCAACGGCCTTTCACGCGAGAGGGCGGAGGAGAGCATGTCCCGCCTCCTTGTCCGCGTCGGACTTGACCCCGGTGCGGCCGATCGTTTCCCGCATGCCTTTTCAGGCGGCCAAAGGCAGCGTATTGGCCTGGCGCGAGCACTCATGCTTGAGCCCGACCTGCTCGTCGCCGACGAACCGGTCTCGGCCCTGGATGTCTCGATACAGGCGCAGATTCTCGACCTTCTGGCGGAAATCAAACGCGATCTTGGCCTGTCGATGCTGTTCATCACGCACGATCTTCGTGTCGCCTCGGCGATCGCCGACCGCATCGTCGTCATGCAGAGCGGCAAGATCGTCGAGGACGGTCCCGCCGAACAGGTTTTGACACGTCCCGGATCCGACTATGCGCGTGCGCTGCTGGCGGCGGTCCCAGGCCTGTCCTGGGAGCGGAGCCGCAGCCAGATCGACCGGGCCGCCGCGGAATAGAGGCGTGATACCGGTCGCAGGACAAATCTACCAATCTTGTAGAATTAACAAAAACGCGCTGTCCGTCTTGCCCGAGCGATACTGGAATTTCCCCACCTGCCACCGAAAGGGATGGCGTTTTCTTTGTTTCCATCGCCTGCGGTGCGACGCTTCGATCACCAAACAAGAGGTCGAAATGAGCAGTTCTGCTGGTAAACAAACGATTCCGGTGCTGGATTTTTCCCGCTATGAAGCCGATCCGGCATCTCGCAAAGAATTCATCGAGGGATTGCGGCGCGCTGCACGCGATGTTGGCTTTTTTTACCTGACCGGACATGGCATCGCACAATCGCTGATTGACGATGTGCTTGGCGCGTCACGACGTTTCTTTGCCTTGCCGGACAAGGACAAGCTCCAGATAGAGATGGTCAACTCGCCGCATTTCCGCGGCTACAACCGGATTGGACAGGAACTGACGAAAGGACAGAGGGACTGGCGCGAGCAGGTCGACATCGGCTCGGAGGCACCGGCGCTGCCGCGCAATGCCTCGGTGCCGGCCTGGACGCGCCTGCAGGGACCAAACCAATGGCCGACCGCCTTGCCCGAGCTGAAGCCGCTTCTGCTGGAGTGGCAGGATCGCCTCACCGATCTTTCGACGCGCCTGCTGAAAGCCTTTGCCATTGTCCTGGAGCAGGATGAGGGTGCTTTCGAAGCCATCTATGCCGGCACGCCGAACCACCTCATCAAGATCATCCGCTATCCCGGCCGTGACGCGACCGAAAGCGAGCAAGGCGTCGGTGCGCACAAGGACAGCGGCTTCCTGACGCTCCTGCTTCAGGAAAGGCAGAAGGGGCTGCAGGTCGAAAGCGCCGATGGCGATTGGATTGACGCCGAGCCGCGCGCCGGCACCTTTGTCGTCAACATCGGCGAACTGCTGGAAATGGCGACCGATGGCTACCTGAAGGCCACCGTGCACCGGGTCGTAACGCCGCCAGCCGGCACCGACCGGCTGTCGGTCGCCTTCTTCCTCGGCGCTCCGTTCGATGCCGAGATTCCGCTCCTGGATCTGGCGCCGCACCTGAAAGCGCAGGCGAACGGGGTCACCCGCGATCCGCAGAATCCGCTCTACCGCAATTCCGGACAAAACGCGCTGAAGAGCCGGTTGCGCTCGCATCCCGACGTCGCGCGGCGCCATCACGCCGATCTGCTGGCCGCCCAGGCACGCGCCGAAGCTGTCCCGGTCGCTTGACCGCAACAACCATCAGGAAGGAACGATAAATGACCCTGGAAAATCTTTCTCCCGAGACCCTTGCCCTTCACGGCGGCTCCTGGCGCGCCGATCCCGCCACCGGCGCCGTTGCCGTACCTATTTACCAGACCACGTCTTACCAGTTCCAGGACACCGGCCATGCCGACCGGCTGTTCGCCCTCGATGAGATCGGCCATATCTACACGCGCGTCTCGAACCCGACGCAGGATGCGCTGGAGACCCGCATCGCGGCGCTGGAAGGGGGTGCTGCTGCCCTTCTTGTGTCCTCCGGCCAGGCGGCTTCAGCCTATTCGGTGCTGAACCTTGCCGGCGCCGGCGACAACATCGTCTCCGCCACCGATCTCTATGGCGGCACCTGGGCCCTTTTTGCCGCGACCCTGAAGCACCTGGGGGTGGAAGTACGGTTCGTCGATCCGTCCGACCCTGAGAATTTCCGCCGTGCCACCGATGCGCGGACACGCGCCTACTATGCGGAATCGCTGCCCAATCCGAAGCTGCAAGTCTTCCCGATCAAGGAAGTCGCTGACATCGGCCGGTCGCTCGGCGTGCCGTTGATCGTCGACAACACCGCGGCACCGCTGAGCATCAGGCCGTTCGACCATGGCGCGGCTGTCGTGGTCTATTCGGCGACGAAATACATTGGCGGCCACGGAACCTCGATCGGCGGCATCGTCATCGATGGCGGCAACTTCCCATGGGAAGACCATGCCGAACGCTTCCCGACGCTGAACCAGCCCGATCCAAGCTATCACGGCAAGGTTTGGGTCGAGGCGGCCAAAGCGCTTGGACCGGTGGCGTATGTACTGCGCATCCGCACCGTGCTTCTGCGCGACGTCGGTGCCGCGATCAGCCCGTTCAATGCCTTCCAGCTGCTGCAGGGCCTGGAGACGCTGCCCTTGCGCCTCCGTCAACACAATGAGAACGCCATCAAGGTGGCGGAGTTTCTGCGCGGTCATCCAAAGGTAAGCAACGTCATCTTCCCACGCTACCAAAGCGGCGAGAGCAAGCGCCGGGCCGACGCCTATTTCCGTCAGGGCAGCTACGGCGCGCTGGTCGGGTTCGAACTCAAGGATGGCCGCGAGGCTGGACGTTCCTTCATCAACGGGTTGAAGCTGCTCTATCACGTCGCCAACATCGGCGATGCGCGCTCGCTGGCTATCCATCCATCGACCACGACCCACTCGCAGCTTTCGCCGGAAGAGCAGCTCGCGACCGGCGTGACGCCCGGTTATGTCAGGCTTTCCGTCGGCATCGAGCATCCTGACGACATCATTCGCGATCTTGAACAGGCGCTCGATCAGGCCGTCGGCGATCGCGAATTGAAGGCCGCCTGAGGCATTTCTGCTGGCGAACAAATCGTCGGCTCCACATCGATCCGGTCACAGGAGGGTACAATGACTTCCAGCAGGAAAATCGGGGCAACATCGAAGATCTCGCGGCGCGGCGTGTTGCGCGCCGCCGGCACACTCGGTGTTGGCGCCGCGGCTGTGGCCCTGCTCGCCAGGCCGACCAGCTACGCCATAGCCGGCAATGCGACCAAGGTGCGGTTGTCATGGACCGAGTTCGCGGCCTGCCATTCGCCGATCGCCTTCGCCCTTTCGAAGGGCATCTATGCCAGGCATGATCTCGACATCGAACTCTACTATCAAGGTGCCAGCGGCCAGACGCTGATCCAGTCGATCGCCACCAACAAGACGGATGCCGGCGCCGGCTTGCTCTATGACTGGGTCAAGCCGCTGGAGCAGGGGCTGGACGTCAAGCTGTTCGTCGGCTCACATGGCGGCTGTACAAGGCTGCTGGCGTCCGAGGCCTCCGGCGTCACCACGCTCGAAGGTCTGAAGGGCAAGACCATCGTCTCCTATGACGTCGCCAGCCCGCCAAAGCACTCCTTCCAGGTTGCGCTGGCCAAGGCAGGCCTCGATCCCGAAAATGATGTGAACTGGCTCAACGTGCCGTTCGATCTGGTCGGCGAAACGGTTGGCAAGGGTCAGGCCGATGCGCTGGCGCATCTCGATCCGTGGGCCTATTCCCACAAGAAGAAGTTCGACCTTGTGGAAGTCGCCAACACGCAAACCGGCTCGTTCGAAGGTGCAGTCTGCTGTGTGCTTGGCGTCAATTCGGCTTTCCTGGATGCCAACAAGGATGCCATCCGGCGGTTGGCCGAGGCCGACATCGAGATCCACGAATATGCCGCGGCGCATCCAGATGAGGTGGCAAAGTGGTTCGTCGACAATCTCAACCCGGGTTTCCCCTTTGAAGATATCCGCGACGAGATTGCGTCATGGGTGTTGCACAACCATCCGGTCGGCAAGGATCTGCAGGATCAGGTGAAGCATGCGGCCGCTGATCTGTCGCTGATCAAGGTGCTCGATCCCACCACCGACCCGGCGGAACTCGCGCAGCGGGTGACGGTCGACATTCTGGCCTGACGGTTGCGGTGATGAGCGCAGCGATCGACGAGGACGCAGGCGAAAAGAGTGTTTCTTCCGCTTCTGCCGGGCCGGTGTGGAAGCACGGGCTCTATGCCGCCTCGGCTTGGCTGCTCGCTGCCATTGTCACGATTGCCTTCCCCGATGTCGTTCCGTGGGGTAGCCGCGATGTCTTCGTCGCCCTGCTGGTCGCCGGAGCGATGATCCTGGCCGGTCTTGCATTCAGCGTCGAAAAGCTTGGCGGATTTGGCCGCGGGCTGATGCACTACGGTCCATGGCTGATTGTGCTGGGCCTTTGGTTCGCGGTCTGGGAGTTGATCACCGCCAAGCTCGGCTGGATGCCAAAACCATTCTTCACGCCGCCGCACGGCCTCCTGCATGTCTATATCGTCGACTGGCTACGCATCCTCATCTGCATCGCCTACACCGCGCGGCTGTGGACCATCGGCTTCTTCAGCGGCATCATTGTCGGCTTCATCGGCGGCGTGGCGCTAGGCTGGTCCAAAAACTTCGCCTATTGGGGCATGCCGGTGCTGAAGCTGATCGGCCCCGTGCCGGCGAGCGCCTGGATCCCGGCAACCTTCTTCCTGTTCCCGACGACGTTCCAGGCGAGCCTGTTCCTGGTCGCGCTTGCATCCGGCATACCGGTCGCGATCCTGACCGCGTCGGGCGTCAACTCGGTCAACCGCTCCTTCTACGACGTGGCGCGTACGCTTGGCGCCAGCAGCCGCTATCTGGTTCTTCGCGTGGCGATACCGGCCGCTCTGCCGCATGTCTTCGTCGGCCTGTTCATGGGGCTGTATTATTCCTTTGCCGTGCTGGTGGTCGCCGAAATGCTCGGCGCGAAATACGGTCTGGGCTGGTATCTGCAGTTCCAGACGGCCTATTCGGCCTACGCCAACGTCTACGCGATGCTGATCGTCATGGCATTGCTCTGCTCGGGTCTGGTCAAGCTGCTGTTCGTCGCGCGCGACCGGCTGCTCGGTTGGCAGAAGGGTGTCGTACAATGGTAGCCTTCGGCACCACTCGCGTCGCGGTCGATAACTCTGCCGGTCTTTCCGTCGACTTTCACGGCGTCTCGCATCAGTACGATCTGGATGGGCAACCCTTGCCGGTGCTGCGCCAGATCGACCTGCCCGTGGCGCCAGGCGAGTTCGTGGCGCTGCTCGGTCCGTCCGGCTGCGGCAAGTCGACCCTGCTGCGGCTGGCGGCAGGGCTGGAACGGCCAAGCAGCGGTGAGGTGCTGGCAAACGGGACAATCGTCGCCAGACCGGATCCGTCGCGCGTCCTGGTGTTTCAGGACCCGACGCTGTTTCCGTGGCGGACCGTTCGCGACAATGTCGCCATCGGGCCGGAAGCGCGCGGCGTCCTGCCTGGCAGTCAGAAGCGGATCGATGGTGCGCTTCGCCTGGTCAAGCTCGAGGCTTTCGCCTCCGCCTTTCCGCACCAGCTGTCCGGCGGCATGGCGCAACGCGCCGCGCTGGCGCGTGCCCTGATCAACGACCCGCGCCTGCTGTTGCTCGATGAGCCGCTGGGCCGGCTGGACTCACTCACCCGGCTGACCATGCAGGAGGAGCTTTTGGCGCTCTGGCGGCAGGCCGGATACACGGTCATTCTGGTCACCCACGATGTCGAAGAGGCGCTGCTGTTGTCCGGGCGCGTCATCGTGCTGACCGAGCGCCCGGCACGCATCAAGGCCGAGGTCGCGGTCGATCTGCCCTACCCCCGGCGGCGTGACGATCCGCGCATCGTAGCCCAACGCCAGCACATCCTCGAGATTCTCGGGTTCTCGGCATGACCGAAAATACGCCGGCATCGGTCAGAAAACTGTTTTCGCCGCGCTGGCTGGAAGCGGCGGGAATTGTCCTGACGCTCATTGCTCTCGTCTGGTGGGCGATCGTCTACGCACAGGTCATGTCGAACACCGGATTTCCAATCGAGCGCACCCTGCCATGTCTGCTGCAGACGTCTGACCGCTGCTCGCTTGCCATGTCGTTGTGCAAGACTTGGCATTTCCTCGGCATCCGGCGCTATTCGCCCGAACTGTTGTGGACCGGAGCGACCATTTCCAGCTTCGCGCTTCTGTGGGGGAGCTTCATGCAAAATCCAAAGCAGAAAAAAGAAGGAACCTGACCATGCCCAGAATTGTGCCGGTGCTCGATCTGAGCCGTCTCGAACAAGGTGCCTCCGAATATCGTACCTTTCTCCTGGACCTGCGCACGGCGGCACGAGACGTTGGCTTCTTCTATCTCAGCGGCCACGGAATTTCCGCCTCGGAGATCGACGACGTGCTCGATGCCTCGCGCCGGTTCTTCGCGCTGCCGGAGGCCGACAAGCTGGCGATCGAAATGGTCAAATCCCAGCAGTTTCGCGGCTACACCCGCGCCGGCGGCGAACTGACCAGGGGCGCGGCTGACTGGCGTGAGCAACTCGACATCGGCGTCGAGCGCCAGCCCATCGCGCAGGGGCCCGGAATTGCACCGTGGACACGGCTGCAGGGGCCGAACCAGTGGCCGTCTGCACTGCCGGAGCTCAAGCCGGCACTGCTCGCATGGCAGGCCAAGGCGACCGCGGTGGCGATTCGGCTGCTGAAGGCCTTCGCACTATCGCTCGATCAGCCCGAGGGCGCCTTCGACGCGATCTACCGGGACTCGCCCAACCATCGCATGAAGATCGTCCGTTATCCCGGCCGTGACGCGACAGAAGGCGACCAGGGCGTCGGTGCGCACAAGGATGGCGGTTTCCTGACCCTGCTGCTGCAGGACGACACCAAGGGGCTGCAGGTCGAATATGACGGAAGCTGGGTGAATGTGGATCCGCTGCCCGGAACACTGGTCGTCAACATCGGCGAACTGCTCGAATTGGCATCGAATGGATATCTACGGGCCACCGTGCACCGCGTCGTGACGCCGCCTGCCGGCGTCGAGCGGATTTCCGTCCCCTTCTTCTTCAGCGCGCGGCTCGATGCGACCATCCCGCTTCTCGGCCTTTCGGAGGAACTGGCGGCACAGGCGCGCGGACCGGCAAGCGATCCCGACAACCCGTTGTTCCGCGATGTCGGGACCAATGTGCTCAAAAGCCGGCTGCGTTCACATCCCGACGTGGCACGCCGCCACTATGCCGATCTTCTCGAGACCGGAACGGCGGGTTCGTGAGCTCAGCGGCGCATGAATTTTTGCCGTTTCATTTGTTTTTTGGAATGCCATTCGTCGCCAAGGCTTCGAAATAAGCCCAAAAGGTAAAATCGTTCGGCGGTTTCCTCCCATTTCGCCGAACGGTGTTCCCCTCTGAAGGTTTTGACCTTCTTTTTGGCCGGGCCGTATTCGAGCCCGGCCATTTTTTGCTGCGCAATCTCCATCTTCAGCGGCGCGAACATATCCTTCGCATAAGCAATCCATTCGGGAACAGCGCGGTTCGCATTCGCCGCCAATGTGCATTTTCGAAGCAATCTGCTTTCCGGACAGGCAAAAAAATGGATTGCCGTTCCTTAGTCTACCAAAATTATAGAGTTAACTTCGGGGCAGTCGAACAGAGCGGGGGACGTTCCGCGATCGGCTGACAACAATGAACCTCAGGAGTTGACTGACATGACGATTGCAATGCGGCTTGGCGCCGGTTGGAGGACGGCACTGGCGACGACGCTGGTGGTGGCGGCGGGATTGTTTTCGACCGCGACCTATGCGGGCCCGACGCTCGACAAGATCAAGGAGCGTGGCTCCATCAAGGTCGGTGTCGGCACGACACCCGGTTTCTTCTCGCCGGACAGCAACGGTCGCTGGCAAGGCTTCTTCGCCGACTATGGACGCGCCCTGGCGATCACTGTCTTTGGCGACCCGGACAAGGTGGAGTTCACCAACTCTTCGCCGCAGCAGCGCCTGCCGGCGCTCCAGGCCGGTGAGTTCGACATTCTGCTGTCGGGCGTGACGGTAACGATCACGCGTGCCTTCCAGCTCGGCTTCCATTTCGGTCCGACGGTTTTCTACGACGGCCAGGGCATCCTTGTGCGCAAGGACCTCGGCGTCACCAAGGCTGCCGACCTGGACGGTGCCACGATCGGCGTTCAGAGCGGTACGACCGGCGAGTTGAACATCGCCGATTTCTTCCGCAAGACCGGCAAGAAGTTCACACCGGTGACGATCGAGGACACCGGCGAATTCATCAACGCGCTGGAGACAGGGCGCGTCGACGCCATCACGCAGGACTCGTCCGATCTCGTTGGCAAGCGCACCCAGCTGAAGAAGCCCGATGACTACATTATCCTGCCCGAGCGGCTGTCGAAGGAGCCGCTCGCACCGGCAATCGCCGGTGGCGACGACCGCTGGCTCGAAATCGTCAACTGGACGGTCAACGCAACCATCCAGGCCGAGGAATGGGGCATCACCAGCAAGAATGTCGACGAGTTCCTGAAATCGCCGGATCCGGCCATCCAGCGCTTTCTCGGCGTCGACCCGTCGCTCGCCCAGGCGATCGGCCTCGATCCGAAATGGGCCTATAATATCGTCAAGACCGTCGGCAATTACGGCGAAATCTATGACCGGAACCTGAAACCGCTCGGTTGGGAGCGCGGCTACAACAGCCTGTGGACCAACGGTGGTCTGCTGTACTCACCGCCGTTCCGCTGAGACCCTTCAGCCAATGTCATTGACGGACGAAACCGTGCCGGGTCCAGACGGACCCGGCATGTTACGCAAGTTGTCCAGGTGGTGGGGCGACTGGCCGCTGACCCAGATCGCGGTGATCGCGGCTGTCATCGCCCTGTTCTGGCTGCTCGGCCACAACACCGCCGCGACCATGGCGCGCATCGGCATCACGCCGGGGTTCGACTTCCTCGGCAGGCCGGCGAATTTCGAGATCGGCGAGGCGCCGATCGCCTTCAGGGCGGGCGACCCCTATGCGCGCGCGATCCTGGCCGGTCTTCTGAACACGCTGACGGTGGCAGCGCTTGGATGTCTGCTCGCCACGATCCTCGGCGTTGCTCTCGGTGTTGCCGGCCTCTCAGGCAATCTGTTGCTGGCCGCGCTCGTGCGCTGGTATGTCGAGATCGTCCGCAACACGCCGCTTCTGCTTCAGCTGTTCTTCTGGATTTCGCTGGCAAAATCGTTTCCCTCGCCACGCCAGGCGCTCTCGGTCTTCGGCAGTTTCTTCCTCACCAACCGGGGCGTGTTCGTTCCCGGGCTCGCCTTTCATGGTGTGTCGGCGCCGACGCTCTGGCTGCTTGTCGGCCTCGCCTTGGCCTATATGGCTTTCCTTTGGAGGGCGCGGCGCGAGGGCAGCTTGCCTGCCAGGCGGCTGGGCATCGCAACCGCGGGGCTGCTGGCTGGCGTTGTGCTGACCTTTCCTCTAACCGGAGCCGGTGCGAGCTGGGAGATACCGGCGCTGGCTGGCTTCAACATTCGCGGCGGCTACAATCTGACGCCGGAATTCACGGCACTGTTGACGGGCCTGGTGGTCAAGTTTTCGGCGGCAATCGCCGAGATCGTGCGAGCCGGCATCCAGTCGGTCGACCGTGGCCAATGGGAAGCGTCCCGGGCGCTTGGCCTGCACAGCGGCCAGATCATGCGGCTCGTCGTGCTGCCGCAGGCCTTGCGCGTCATCACGCCGCTGACAACGTCCAGCTACCTGGACCTGACCAAGGATTCCAGCCTTGCGGTTGCCATCGGCTACCCTGATCTCGTCAGCATCATCAACACCACCGCCAACACGACCGGGCAGTCGCTGGAAGCGCTGACACTGCTGATAGGCATCTATCTGGCGATCAACCTGTCCGTATCGGCCGCCATGAACCACTACAACCGGCGTGTCGCTCTCAGAGGAATTGCGAGGACATGAGCATCTCCGACGCTGTTTACCTACGACCGTGGCGATCGTCGGCAACGCTGCGGACGTTGAAGATCGGGCTTTTCGGCACCCCGCTCAATTCAGTCATCACCCTGGTTACGGTGGCGTTGCTGGGCTGGATCGTACCGCCACTGCTGCGCTGGGGCGTATTCGACGCGACATGGACCGGAACCTCAGCCGACTGTGCACTCGCCAACGGCGCATGCTGGGCGTTCGTGGGGGCGAAATTCCGCTTCATCCTGTTCGCCTTCTATCCGCCGGCGCTGCAATGGCGCCCGCTCGTCGTCATGGTGCTGCTGCTGGGGCTCCTCGTCATCACCGCTCAGCCGCGATTTTGGCGCAAGGGATTGCTCGTCGCCTGGCCTGTCGTCATCGTCGCCAGCTGGATCTTGATGTCCGGCACGCTGGTGCCTCCCGCCGTCCCATCGAACCAGTGGGGCGGGCTGGCCGTGACGCTGTTCGTATGGTCGGTCTGCTTCGGACTGGCGACGCCGCTGGCGATCCTGCTCGCCCTGGCGCGGCGTTCCGGCATGGGCGGCCTGCGCACGCTTGCGATCGCCTTTATCGAACTGATGCGTGGCACGCCGATGGTGGCCATCCTCTATGTGGCGATGCTCATCCTGCCAATGGCCATTCCGAATGGCCAGCTGATCGACAAGAATGTCCGGGCGATGATCATGATCACGCTGTTCTGGTCGGCCTATGTCGCCGAGGTCGTTCGTGCCGGCCTCCAGGCGATACCGGCGGGCCAGCACGAGGCCGCGACTGCGCTTGGCCTCGGCTATTGGCGTACGATGCAGCTCGTTGTCCTGCCGCAGGCGCTGCGTCTGGTCATTCCCGGCATGGTCAATCTGGCGATCGGCTTCCTGCTGGCGACATCGCTGCTTGCCGTCATCGGCATTTTCGACCTGCTCAATGCGGCCCGATCCTCGGCGGCCGATCCGCAGTGGCTCGGCTACTACGACGAGGCCTATCTGTTCGCTGCGCTGATCTATTTCGTGCTGTGCTTCGGCGGCTCACGCTACAGCCTCTGGCTGGAGACATATCTGCGCCGGTCGCAGCGACACTGAGCCCATAAAGCTCGCCGGCGGAGCGCTGTGCCATTTTGCGCTGGCGGCGGGGAAGCGAATGCTGCGGAAGCGCGTGGCGGGGGAACGCAATACCTTCCCCGTGCCTTGATGGAGGTCGATCCTCGTCGAGATTTGTTCAATCTCCAACGTCCGAGATATCCGCCACATGACACGAAAACAATTGCGCCTCGGCGCCTTCATGCGCCCCGTCAGTCTGCACACCGGCGCCTGGCGTTACCCGGGCGCCTATCCCGATGCCAATTTCAATTTCGCGCATCTGAAACGCTTCGCCCAGACGCTGGAGGCGGCGAAGTTCGACGCCTTCTTCATGGCCGACCATCTGGCCGTTCTCAACATGCCGATCGAGGCGTTGCGGCGCAGCCACACGGTCACGTCGTTCGAGCCATTCACGCTGCTGTCGGCGCTCGCCGCCGTCACCGACCATATCGGGCTGGTCGCTACCGCATCGACGACGTTCGACGCGCCCTATCATGTTGCTCGCCGCTTCGCCTCGCTGGACCATATCAGCGGTGGACGCGCCGGCTGGAACATTGTCACCACGTCCAACCCTGACGCGGCGCTGAACTTCGGCCTCGACGAGCATGTCGAGCATGATGAGCGTTATCGGCGGGCACGGGAATTCTACGATGTCGTCACCGGCCTGTGGGACAGCTTCGCCGACGATGCATTCATCCGCGACGCCGAAAGCGGGCTCTATTTCGACCCCGCAAAGCTGCATGTGCTCGACCATAAGGGCGAGCATCTTTCGGTGCGCGGTCCGCTCAACATTGCGCGGCCTATCCAAGGCTGGCCGGTCATCGTCCAGGCCGGCGCCTCGGAGGCGGGGCGACAGCTGGCTGCCGAAACGGCGGAAGTCATTTTCGCCGCCCATGCCGATCTCGCCTCGGGGCAGCGTTTCTTCGCCGACGTCAAAGGCCGTGCGGAGAAACTTGGCCGCTCGCGCGACGACATCAAAATCCTGCCCGGTGCCTTTGTCGTGGTCGGCGACAGCGTCGAGGACGCGCAGGCCAAACGGGCCAAGCTCGACAGCCTCGTCTATTACGAGAGCGGCATCGCCTCGCTGTCGATCGCGATCGGACATGATGCGTCCGGTTTTGATCCCGACGCGCCCTTGCCGGAGATTCCCGAAACCAATGCCAGCAAGAGCGGCCGCGAGCGCGTCATCGAACTGGCACGCCAGGAGAACCTGACCGTCAGGCAGCTTGCGCAACGGCTGGGCGGCTATTCCGGGCTTGCTTTTGTCGGCACGCCTGAAACAATCGCCGACGAAATGGAGGAATGGCTGGTTGCCGAGGGCTCCGACGGGTTCAACATCATGTTTCCCTACCTGCCGGCAGGGCTCGATGATTTTGCCGAGAAAGTGGTGCCGGAATTGCAACGGCGAGGCATCTTCAGGCGGCAATATGAGGGGTCGACACTGCGCAAGAATCTCGGCCTGAAGCGGCCGCCCAGCCGGTTTTTCGAGTAGAACATCCTTCGCGGAGAGGTCTCCATGTCAATCCAGTCCAACACCCGCATCGTGCTCGCGGCGCGACCGCAAGGCCGGCCGAAGCCGGATCATTTCCGCATCGAGACGGTTGACCTTGACCAGCCGGGAGAGGGCGAACTGCTGTTGCAGATCCTTTATCTGTCGCTCGATCCCTATATGCGCGGTCGTATGAACGCCACCAAATTCTATGCCAAGCCGGTCGATGTCGACGGTGTGATGGAGGGCGGCACCGTCGCGCGTGTGATGATCTCTCGCCATCCGGAGTTTGCTGAAGGCGACATCGTCCTGTCCCACTCCGGATGGCAGAGTTTCGCCCTGTCCGACGGTGTCGGGCTGCGCAAGCTCGATCCCGCGGCGGCGCCCATCACGACCGCACTGGGTGTGCTCGGAATGCCGGGCTTCACGGCCTATGCCGGTCTGCTCACCATCGGACAGCCGAAGCCTGGCGAAACGGTCGTCGTGGCGGCCGCCAGCGGTGCGGTCGGGTCGGCCGTCGGCCAGATCGCGCGCATCAAGGGAGCGCGTGCCGTCGGCATTGCCGGCGGTGCCGAAAAGTGCGCCTTCGTGCGAGACGAGCTGGGCTTTGACGCGGTCGTCGATCACCGGGCCGACGATTTTGCCGAGCAATTGAAGGCAGCTTGCCCCGGCGGCATCGACATCTATTTCGAGAATGTCGGCGGTCCTGTCTGGGACGCGGTGTTTCCGCTGCTGAACGAGTTTGCGCGTGTGCCGGTCTGCGGGCTGATCGCGCAGTACAACGTCATCGCGGATGCCGGCACCGACCGGTTGCCGACATTGATGCAGCAAGTGCTGCACCGCAGCCTGACGATCAGAGGTTTCATCCAGCGCGAATTTGTCGACCAGCGCCCGGCCTTCTACCGCGAGATGGCCGACTGGATAGCATCCGGCCGGGTTCGATACAGGGAAGATATCGTGGATGGATCGAAAATGCGCCTCAGGCCTTTCTTGGCCTTCTCGAAGGCAGGAATTTCGGCAAGCTGATCGTGCGTATCGCGGAATAGTTGCTGCGCAACAATCAGTCGGGGCTGCCTCGAGCAATTTCAGGAAAAGTGTGAAACGCTTTTCCGTCCGGATTGCGTAAAAACAAGGAGTTAGAGCGGGTCGCCGTTTCCGTGAAACGGTGAACTGCTCTAGGCAATTTCTGCCGCAGCCGTGGCCGCGCCTTTCTGTTCACCACATCATGAAGGAGGCGACGTCCGCGTCCGAGACCTCGCCGGCGTTGACGTCGGCGATCGCCTGGTCGACGATCGCCACGCCCTCCGCCACTTCGTCTTCCGTCAGCGTCAGCGGTGGCATGAACTCCAGCACATTGGCCTTCAACCCGACATAGGTGAAGGCTGCACCCAGCTCATAGCCGCGATAGATGATCTTGGCCGTGGTCGCCGCCGCAACCGGCTCACGTGTCGTGCGGTCCTTGACCAGGTCGACGCCGATGGCAAGGCCGCGCCCGCGCACATCACCGATGATCTCATGCCTGGCGGCAAGGGCTCGCAGCGCGTCGGAAAACAGCATGCCGATCCGCGCCGAGCGCTCGACCAGGCCGTCCGTCTCGATCGTCTTCAGCACCGCGTTGCCGGCCGATGTCGCCACCGGATTGCCTGCGGTTGTCTGCAGCGCGAAGGCCGGCGCATGGTCCATGATCTCCTTAGGGCCGATCACGGCCGACAGCGGCAAGCCACCGCCGATGCCTTTGCCGAAGACGACGAGGTCCGGCGTCAGTCCTTCATGCTGGAAGCAGTGCATCATGCCGCTGCGAGCGAGCCCGACCTTGACCTCGTCGACGACAATCTTGATGCCGTGCCTGCGGCAACGCTCCTGCAGCGCCTTGAGAAAGCCAGGCGGCGGCACGATCAGCCCGCCATCCGACATCAACGGCTCGATGAACACCGCCGCGACCTGATGCGGCGGGCAGGTGGTCTCGAACTGGTAGTCGAGCAGGGCAAGCACGTCCTCGCTGCTGAAATTCGGTCGGAACGGATCGGGATAAGGCAGCAGAAGCACGCCCGGCCGCGGCAGCGTGTGGGTCATGGCGGTATGGCCGCTGATGCCCATCGAGCCGGAGAGATTTCCGTGATAGGAGCCGATGAACGAGATGAAGCGCGAACGGCCGGTGGCCGCCTGCAGCACGCGCACCGCGCAGTCGTTGGCATCCGACCCGGAATGGCCGAACCAGACGCGCCGTTCGCCTTCTCCGGGCGTAATCGCCAGCAGCCGCTCCGCCAGCGATACGGCGGGCTCGTTCGGGTAGAGCAGCAGGCTGGCGCCGGCCATGTCGCGGATCGACGTCTCGACCGCTTCGACGATGGCCGGATGGCCGTAGCCGAGCACCGCCGGACCGGCCGATCCCGACAGGTCGAGCAAGGAGCGGCCGTCTTCCTCGATCAGCCGGTTGCCCCGGCCGCCGATGACGCTGAGCGGCGAGAAACGCAGCTTGCCGATCTGGGCGATGGTCGCGGCGTCACGTTCGCGCAAGCTGAGATTGCTCACGACACTTTCTCCGCCTTCTGTGCCGGCAGTGCCGCCGCCAGCCGGTCCGCCCATTCCTCGATGCCGCGCCGTGTCGACAAAAGGTCCTGCCGGATCTCGATGAGGACGGCGGCGATGCCGCGATCATCGCCATGGATGGGCACGGCGTAGTCGGCGTCACGGCTGATCACATAGGGCACGTTGGCCGCGACATTGAGCCCGGCGTCGGTGCGCAGGCCCGAAAGGATCGCTTCGGCGAGATCTCTTGCTTGGTCGTGCAGCACGCCGGCATGCCAGGGTCTGCTGACACCGAGGAAGACCGGCGTGAAGGAATGGATCGTCACGATCCGCGTCCGCCGGCCTGCCTGTGCCCGGCAGTCGAGATGCGCGGTCACCCGGTCATGAAACGGCGAAAAGATGATCTCGGCACGCCGGGTCCGCTCCGTCGCGTCGATGCCGACATTGCCGGGAATGCCGGTATCTTCCGACAGCACCGGAATGCTGCCCTGGGTATTGAGCGGCCGGTTGAGGTCGATCAGCAGCCGGGAGTAGCCGCTGAGGAAAGCTGGTGAATCGAGCTTCGACGACAGCAGGCGGGTCACCTCGGCGGCGCCGATATCCCAGGCGATGTGGCGCTGCAGATGGCTCGCATCGAGGCCGAGCTGTCGATACTCGGCCGGCATGTGGTTGGAGGCATGCTCGCACAACAGCACGATATCGGAACGGCCGTGCTCGTTGAGGACCTCGACGGCCTCCGGCCAATCTTTTTCGGTCTGTGCGGTCATCAATAGAGCGTCCGGTAGAGATCGCAGATGGAGGCCGGATCGAGACCGGCAAGACGCTCGGCTTCATGTCGCTTGAGGCCGACGAAAGTGTCGATGAAGACAGGCGCGAACCATCCCGTCACGGTGCCGTCGGCCAGCAACGCGTCCAGTGCCGCGGGCAGGGTTTCGGGCAGGCGCACTAGACCGAGACTTGCGCGCTCCGCCTCGCTCATCAGCGTCGGGTCGCCGGTGACCAAAGGTGGCGACGGCAGGCCCGCCTTCAGCCCTTCCAGCCCGGCGCGGATAATCGCCGCCAGCGACAGATAGGGATTGCCGGTGGCGTCCGCCGCCCGGTACTCGATATTGTACTGCCGCGCCGGATCGCGCCCCCCCATCGTCACTGTCGGGCAGATGCGCAGCGACGCCTCGCGGTCGCGGTCGGCGAGCCAGGTATAGGACGAACTCCAGCTGTGCGGCTTCAGCCGGTAGAAGGACGACACGCTCGACGCCGTCATCGCGGTCATTCCAGGCAGATGGCGCAGCACGCCGGCACAGAAGGCGCCGGCTTTGGCGGAAAGGCCGCCCGCCAGTGCCGGATCGTATGTCACCGGCTTGCCGGCCTCGTCGACGAAGCTGAAATGGATGTGGACGCCGTTGCCGACGGCAGTTGGCGCGGTTTTGGGCGCGAAGCTCGCACGCCAGCCGGCATTGCGCGCCAGTTCGCGCGTGATTTCGCGGATGGCGACGGCGCGGTCGGCTGCCGTCAGCGCGTCCGCCGGCTCGTGCGTCACCTCGAACTGCTCGTCGCCGAATTCGGCGATGACCACTTCGGGTGCGACGCCGGCCTCCTCCAGCGCCGCCATCAGGTTGGGCGCGAAGGGGTCGGTTCGCCTGAGCGCGGCGAAAGACATCGAATGCGCCGGCGCGAAGCCGCCGTCGGCGACGTTGAATTCATGCTCGAAGGCGGCGATGACCGACAGGCCGGTCGCGGCTTTCAAATCGGCCGACGCCTCTTTGAGCATCGTGCGGGTGCAGCCGAGCCATGGGCTGCCGTCGAGCTCGACGATGTCGCCGGCGACCATGTCGAACGGCGTCGCCGATCCGGTGCGTGTCGTGCGAAAGCGCGCCTCGAGATCGGGGATCAGCCGCAGGTCGCCCGACGAGCCCCAGGGGTTGGGATCGACGATCGAGTTGAACGGCGTCAGCGACAGATTGGCCTGCAGCCAGCCGACGCCGGTCGTGGCGGTCTTCTGCAACTTGCTTTCGGCAACGAAACGGCCCCGCGTGACGGCGGAGAGATCCGTGGTGACGACGGCAACCAGAGGCTCGACGGTCGATGTCATGCCGGTTTTCCCAAAGCGTTGAAGCGGGCGACGACCGTGTCGGTGTCGGCCACCCAGCAGTAGCCCCCGAAGGCCTTGAGCGCGATGTCGTGGCGTTCCTGCGTGATGGTGGCGCAGGCATCCGATACGCAGGTGACGAGATAGCCGCGGTCGGCGCCGTCACGCACCGCCATGTCGACGCATTGATCGGTCAGCACGCCGACCACGACAAGATAGCGGATGCCGAGGTTCTTGAGGAGATAGTCGACATTGGTCGAATTGAAGATGCCCGACGACGTCTTCGGCAGCATGATCTCGTCGCCAACCGGCGCCAGCGATGCCACCGGCAGTCCCTCGGGGAGGCTGGGTGCAATATGGATCGGTGTCAGCTTGTGGTCGAGCGAGCGGTCGCGGCCGTCTTCGGTCAGGCTCTGGATGATGGTGTGCAGCACCTCGACGCCATTGGCCCGCGCCGCGGCCAGCAGGCGCTCCTGGTTGGGGATCGTCCGCGAGGATGTCTGCCGGTAGAAATAGTGATCGGGGCCACGCTCCGGATGCGACGGATCGGCGCCCGGCTCCAGCCAGATGCGCTGCATGTCGACGAGCAGCAGTGCCGTTTCGCCGGCACGGAAGGCTTCGTCTCGTTTGGGTAGGGCCTGGGTCATGCTTTGTCGTCCTGCTTTGCTGATTTGGGTCCCGGCGTCTTGCGGGGTCCGGGTATCTTGCGCGCGCCGTTCTCTTGCGGGTCGCTGTCGAGCGTCACGGCATTGGCATGTCGCACCCTTTCGAGCCGCTCGATGCGGGCGCGGGCCTCGTCGCCCAGCGTCGAAACGATATGGGCGACCAGCGCCTCCATCTGGGCGATCGCCGGCGCCAGCGTGTCGTAGGGCGAGGCGACTTCGAGCGGGCTGACGATGGTGACTTCGGCGAGATCTGATATCGGCGACAGCCATTGGTCGGTGAACAGGACGATGCGCACATTGAGCGCTGCCGCTTGGCTCGCATAGGCCATCACATCAAGCTGATAGCGGCGATAGTCGAACACGACGAGCACGTTGCGGCGGTCGAGGTCGGCGAGCGTGTCGAAGGTCTGCGGGGAGAGCACACCAAGATCGCGAACCCCGGAGCGAAACTGCACGAGATAGCCGGCCAGCATGCCGGCGATGTGGCGGCTGAACCGGCCGCCAACCAGCACGACCTCGCCCTTGACCTCCATCAGCAGGCGGGCCGCCCGTTCGTATGTCTGGATGGGTGTCGCGGCGGTGGCTTTCTGCAAGGCCGTGGTGACGCTATCGAGATAGGCCAGCACGGCGCTGTCGTTGGAACCGCTCTGCCGCTTGGCCTCCATCATCAGCAGCGGCGAGTGCAGTCTTGCCTCGACTTCGGCCAGAAGCTTCGCCTGGAAATCCGGAAACCCTTCATAGCCGAGTTTTACGACCAGCCTCACCACGGTCGGATCGCTGACGCCAGCGCGCCGCGCAAGCGACGAAGCGGTGCCGAGGCCGGAGGTCGGATAGTCCGTCAACAGCAGCCGGACGATCTTCTCTTCCGACGGCGTCAGCGCAAGATCCCCGCGCATCAGAACATCGCGTATCGCCATGGGCCTCCCCGAAATCCATGTTCTCTTGTTTTGTCGAGTTTATTACAGAGATTTGAATCTTGGTCAACAATGACGAGATGTTGACATTGTGTGATCGCTGGCCCTACCTTGTCGGAAAGCAACCAAGAGACTGTGGGGAACAGCCATGCGAAATGGAAGCGACGTCATCGTCGTCGGCGCGGGAATTGTCGGATCGAGCACCGCCTATCACCTGGCCAAGGCCGGTGTGAAGGTCAGCCTTATCGAGCAGACCCACCCCGCCGGCGGCCCGTCGGGCAAATCGTCGGCGCTGCTGCACGCCTTCTACCTGATGCCGGAACTGTCGCAGCTGTCCATCCGTGGCCGAGAGATCCTGGTGTCGCTGCCGGAAATCGCGGGCGAAGGATCCTTTGTCACCGAAATCGGCATGATGTGGGTCTGCGGCAACGACAACAAGGCGAGCTGGACGGCGGCCGCCGAGCGTATTCGCGGCGAGGGCGCGCGCATCGAGACATTGTCACCGCAGGCTTTTGCCGACGCGGCACCCGGCTTTGCGCCGGACAATGTCGCGCTGGCTTTGTGGGAGCCGGAATATGGCTATGCCGATGCCTTCGGCGCTACCAACGCCATCGCCCGCGCCGCCCGCGCCAACGGTGCGAAAATCCTGCAGAACACGTTGGTCGAGAGCCTTCGGCGGCAGGGCGACCGCATCATCGGCGTCATCCTGACTGACGGAACGGTGCTAGAGACCGATACGGTCGTCCTGGCCGCTGGGCCGTGGACGCGTCGGCTGCTGGCGACGGTGGGCCTCGATCTGCCGCTGCATGTCGAGCGCCATCCGATGGCCGTGCTGGACGCTGCCGGCAAGGCAAGGCAGGTCATGCCGTTCGCCTGGTGCGACGACATTTCCTGCAACTATGCACGGCCCGACAATGACGGCGTCATCCTGGCCGGCACCTGGGCCGGCGGCGGCACCGGCCTGCGCCATGAGCATGCAGGCCGTCCGCGCCTTGTCGAAAATCCCGACAACTACATGGAAGGTGTCGAGGAAGCTGAATCGGTCGAGATCCTGGAGACCTTCGCCACCCGCTTGCCGGCCATGGCCGAACTTGGCATCCGCCCCGGCTATGCCGGGCTCTACGACATGAGCCCCGACGATCTGCCTGTCATCGGCGCCATGCCTGGGGTCGAAGGGCTGGTCGTTTCTGCCGGATCCTCCGGCCACGGCTTTAAGACCGGTCCAGCCGTCGGCGAGGCCGTGGCCAGGCTGGTCACCGAGGGAGCACAGCCGATCCTGGCGCCGTTTTCGCCCGATCGCTTCAGGGCCGCGTGATGGCGTCGCCGACGATGAGCGAGAGCAACTCACGCGGCCTCATGCCGGCCGCGTTTCGCAACGCCACCGCCGATGCCCTGTGCATGGTCGCGGTGCTGCTGCTGGTGGCGCTTGCCGCCTTTGTCTTCGGCAGCGCCGCCATGCAACGTGTGGTCACCTATGCAGCGATCATGCTGACGGCGGTGCTTGGCCTGCAGATATTCTCCGGCAACAGCGGCATCGTCTCGTTCGGCCAGGCCGCCTTTGTCGGCCTCGGCGCCTACGCTACGGGCATCCTCACCATGCCGACCGCATTGCAGCGAACGGCGCTGCGCGACCTGCCGCAATTCCTCGCAGGCCATCAACTCTCCTTTGTCGCGGCGCTGGCCGTCGTCCTTGCTCTCGCGGTCATCGTCGGCCTGTTGACCGGCACGCCGCTGCTCAGGCTTTCCGGATCGAGCGCTTCGATCGCAACGCTTGCCATGCTGATCATCGTCTACACGCTGCTGGTCGCCGGACGCGAAATCACCCGCGGCAGCCAGCCATTTTACGGCGTGCCGCGCGAGGTCGGGCTGTGGACGGCTGCCGCTGTCGCTTCGGTGGCGCTGGTGGCGGCGAGGTTGTTTCGCGAAACCTCCTTCGGCCTTGCCACCCGCGCCGCCGCCAATGACGAGCGTGGTGCGGCCGCCGTCGGCGTCGACCAGCGCACGGCGCGTCTGGCCGCCTGGGTGGCGGGCGTCGTCGCCGCCATGGCCGCCGGCGCCATGATGGCGCAATTCCTTGGCGCGTTTTCGCCGCGTGATTTCTATTTCGACCTCGGCTTCACCATGCTCGCCATGCTGATCGTCGGCGGCATGACCTCGTCGCTCGGCGCTTTCGCCGGCGTCATCGTCACCATCGTTTTGGTCGAAGTGGTGCGCCGCTTCGAGGGCGGCGGCGAGGTGCTCGGCCTGCATCTGCCTGTCCTGTTCGGCCTGACCCAGGGCGTGCTGGCCATTGCCATGATCCTGGTCATCTGGAGACGGCCGACCGGTCTGTTTGGCGAGCGTGAACTGAACCTCCTGCGCCGGCCCGGACATCAGGCCGTGATGGCTTCAACGGCACCACCGCGGCATGTCGAGAGTGACCGGCTCACCGCCGACCATCTGTCGCGCCGTTATGCCGGCGTTGTCGCCGTCGACGACGTCAGCCTGAACTTCCAGACCGACAGCATCACCGGCATCATCGGCCCCAATGGCGCCGGCAAGACCACGCTGCTCAACATGCTGGCCGGTGATATCAAGCCAAGTGCCGGCACCGTGTCGGTGGGTGGCGTGGCCCGGCAGGCTTCGGCCTTCCGCTTCGCCCGCTCCGGCGTTGCCCGCACCTTCCAGAACATCCGCGTTTTTCCGCACATGACGGTGCTCGAAAATGTCGTTGTCGCAGCACGCCAGGTGGAACCTGATCTCGGCCATGCCGAGGCGGCGGCGATGAGCGAGCTTGCGCGCATGGGGCTGGAGAGATTTGCCGATCAGCCGGCCGCCAGGCTCGCCTACGGCCAGCGCCGCCGGGTGGAAGTGGCGCGCGCCCTGGCGTTGAAGCCGCGCTTCCTGCTGCTCGACGAGCCGGCCGCCGGCATGAACGCCGTCGAGACCGCCGAACTGGTCTCGATCCTATCGACGGTCCGCACCGAGCGCCGCATCGGCGTCGTGCTTATCGAGCATGACATGCGGCTGGTGATGAACCTGTGCGAGCGCATCGTCGTCATCGATCATGGCCGCGTCATCGCTGACGGCAGGCCCGGCGACGTCCAGAAGAACCCCGCCGTGATCGCCGCCTATCTCGGCAGCCGCACGGCGCGTGCCAAGACCGCAACAGCTGAAAACCAGACCGCATGACCTGCAACGACAACCAATCACAAAAATCCAGAAGGAGAACCGACATGCCAAGCCTCTATCGCCTCCATCGCGCCGCCCTGTGCGCTGCCGTGTTCGGCATCGCCGCAGTTTCGACGGCCAGCGCCGAGGAGATCATCATCGGTGCCGCGACCGCGCAGACCGGCGGCCTTGCCCCTTACGACCAGCCGGCACTTGCCGGCCTGCGCATGTCGCTCGACGAACTCAACGCCAAGGGCGGGCTCGGCGGCAAATACACCGTCAAGCTGCTGATCAAGGACACGCGCTCCGACACCGCGCAGACCGCCACTGTCGCCCAGGAGCTGATCGACGCCGGCGCCAAGATCATGATCACGCCTTGCGATGCCGACCCTTCGATTTCTGCCGGCCAGCTCACCCAGCCGCTCGGCATTCCGACCCTGACGCTGTGCGGCTCCGCCCCGGTGCTGACCGGCGCGGTCGGCGACGTCATGTTCGGCACCTATCCGGCCGACAATGTGCAAGCGACGGCGGTCGCCGACTTCGCCGTCTCCGAAGGCAAGAAGAAGGTGTTCCTGCTGACCTCGCCGGACTCCACCTACACCGCCAATCTGCCGGAATATTTCGGCAAGGTGTTCGAGAAGAAGGGCGGCGCCATTGTCGGCCGCGGCACCTTCAGCATGGGCCAGCCCGATTTTTCCGCCGAGATCACCAACATCAAGGGCCTAGCCGACAGACCGGACCTGATCATGACGGCGGCCTATGAGCCCGACTTCCCCGCCTTCATCCAGCAGTTGCGTGGCGCCGGCGTCACCATCCCGGTCTATGGCGCCGATGCCATAGGCACGCCGACCATCAAAGCGCTCGGCAAGCTGGTCGACGGCGTCGTCTACACCGCGGCCGGCTATGCCGAGCCGGGCAGCAAGCTCGAGGCCTTCAACGCCGCCTTCACCAAATATGCCGGCCACGCACCGGAATCGACCTATGAAGTCAATGGCTATGAGATCGGCCTGATCCTCGACCAGGCGGTCAAGACGGCCGGCTCCGACGACCCGAAAGCGATCCGCGACGCCATCGCCGGCCTCAAGGATTTCGAAGGCATCACCGGCAAGATCACCTATGCCGGCACCGATCGCATGCCGCTGCGGCCAGTGGCGCTGATGCGCTACGAGGGCGGCGAGGGCAAGCATGTCCAGACCCTGATCCCCGACGCTGCCGACGTTTCCGCGCCGTGATGTCATGCTGAGCGTCGAAGCCCTGAAAATCCGGTACGGCGAGGTCGAGGTGGTACGCCGCGTCGACCTCGCCGTCGGCAGCGGCGAGATCATCGCGCTGGTCGGCGCCAACGGCGCCGGCAAGAGCTCGACGCTCGGCGCCGTCGCCGGGTTGGTGCCGGCGGCATCCGGCAAGGTGGTCTTCGACGGTGTCGACATCACCGGCCTGGCGCCGGAGGCGATAGCCCGCAAGGGCGTCGCGCTGGTTCCCGAAGGCCGCCGTATCTTCGCCAGCCTGACGGTGGCCGACAATCTGCGTCTCGGCGGCGCGGTGCATCAGCCGGCGGCCGAGGCAAGGCTGCGCGAGGAGGAGATGCTGGAGTTGTTCCCGATCCTGCGCCGCTACCATCGCGTCAAGGGCGGCAATCTGTCGGGCGGCGAACAGCAGATGCTGGCCATCGCCCGCGCGCTCATGGGCAAGCCGCGCATGATCCTGCTCGACGAGCCCTCGCTCGGCCTTGCCCCGCAACTGATCGACACCGTCTTCGACCTGATCGCCGAACTGCGCCGCAAGGGCCTGACCATCCTTCTGGTCGAACAGAATGTGGCGCTGGCGCTCGAAATCGCCGACCGCGCCGTCGTGCTCGCCAATGGCGAGGTGGTGCTGTCGGGCACGGCAAAAGAACTCGCCTCCTCGGACCTCGTCCGCCAAGCCTATCTGGGAGCTTGAGAAGCATGATCGCGCAGCAGATCATCAATGCGGTGAGCCTCGGCGGCGTCTATGCGCTGCTGGCGCTCGGGCTGGCGATCGTCTTTTCCATCGTCGGCCTCATCAACTTCGCCCATGGCGAGCTGATGACGCTGTCGGGCTACGCGCTTCTGGCCTCGCTGGTGCTCGGCTTTCCCTTCCCTGTGGCGGTGCTCGTCGCCGTCTCCTGCGGCGCGCTCGCCGCAGTCGCCATGGAGCGTATCGCCTTCAGGCCGATGCGCGGCGCCAGCGTCACCAGTCTGCTGTTGACCAGCTTTGCCGTCTCCAGCCTGCTGAAGGTCGTCTTCCAGAACGGCATCTCGGCGCGGCCGCAGGCCGTCGCCATGCCCGGCTGGATGACGGGCGCCTTCTCCTTCGGCGATTTCACCATCGGCGTTGGTCCGAGCATCTCCATCGTTGTCTCGGCACTAGCGCTGATTGCGCTCGAAGTCTTCCTGCGCCGCTCGGTAACCGGCACGGCGATGCGCGCCGCGGCGGAAGATTTCGACGTCGTGCGCCTGATGGGCATTCCGGCCAGCCGCATCATCGCCACCGCCTTTCTGCTCTCCGGCCTGCTGGCCGGGCTGGCGGCCATGCTGTGGGTGGCGCAGCGTGCCTCGGTCGATCCGCTGATGGGCTTCACGCCGGTGCTGAAGGCCTTCATCGCCGCCGTCGTCGGCGGGCTCGGCAGCCTGCCCGGTGCTGTAGCCGGCGGTTTCCTGCTAGGCATCATCGAGGTGCTGTTGCAGGCGACATTGCCGGGAGCGATCGCCCCTTATCGCGACGCCATCGTGCTGTCGGGCGTCATCGCCGTGCTGCTGGTTCGCCCGCAAGGCCTGATCCCGGCGGTTCGCGCCCAGCGAAGCTGACCTGATGTATACAAAGCCTGAATTTGCGCCGCTGTCGCGCGACGAGGTGTTCGGCCTGATCGAGGCCGCGGCCTTTGCCACGGTGGTGACAGCGGGACCGCAGGGCCTTGCCGTCTCGCATCTTCCCTTCGTGCTCGATCGCGCGCGTGGTGAAAACGGAACGCTGGTCTCGCATCTCGCCAGGGCCAATCCGCACAGCACCTTGATCAGCGAAGGCAGGGAGACGGCCGCCATCTTCCACGGTCCGCATGGTTACATCTCGCCGTCCTGGTATCCGCGCAATCCGGTGCGCGACAGCGCGCCGACCTGGAACTTTGCCGTCGTGCATTGCCATGGGCGTCCGGTTCCGCTCGACGATCATGCCACCGCAAGGCATCTCCTGCAGCTTGTCGACGTGCTGGAAAAAGATCGCGACGACCGCTGGCGCATGCGCGAGCTCGGGCCAGGTGGCATGGAGCGGCGTATACCGGGTATCATAGGCTTCGACCTGCCGATCGAGCGGCTCGAGGCCAAGTTCAAGATGGGGCAGGATGAGCGCCTCTACGACACGAGCGAAGCCATCACGGCGCTGGAGCAAAACGATCCGGCGCTGGCGATGATGATGAAGACGCACAACGCGCATCGCCAGGACTGACCGTTTGCATGCGGCAAGGATAAGAAAAAATGATCCCCAATCTCAACATCGTGCCCTTCGTCAGCGTCGATCATATGATGAAGCTGGTGCTGAAGATCGGCGTCGAACGCTTCCTCGTTGAACTTGCCGGCTACATCGAGGACGATTTCCGCCGCTGGGAGCTGTTCGACAAGACGCCGCGCGTTGCCTCGCACAGCGCCGAGGGCGTCATCGAGCTGATGCCGACCAGCGACGGCGAGGTCTACGGCTTCAAATATGTCAACGGCCACCCCAAGAACATGCGCGAAGGCCGCCAGACGGTGACCGCCTTCGGCATGCTCGCCGATGTCCACAACGGCTACCCGGTATTACTGTCGGAAATGACGATCCTGACCGCGCTGCGAACGGCGGCGATGTCGGCGCTTGCGGCCAAATACCTGGCGCCGACCGGCTCGAACTGCATGGCGCTGATCGGCAATGGCGCCCAGGCCGAATTCCAGGCGGTGGCCTTCAAGGCGCTGCTCGGCGTCGACAGGCTGAGGCTTTATGACATCGACCGCACGGCCACCGAAAAATGCATCCGTAATCTCGCCGGCCTTGGCTTCGACATGGTCGCCTGCGGCACCGCCCAAGAGGCGGTTGAAGGCGCGCAGATCGTCACCACCGTCACCGCCGACAAGCAGTACGCCACCATCCTCACCGACAACATGGTCGGCTCCGGCGTCCACATCAACGCGGTCGGTGGCGACTGTCCCGGCAAGACCGAACTGCATCGCGACATCCTGCTGCGCTCCGATATCTTCGTCGAATACCCGCCGCAGACGCGCATCGAGGGCGAGATCCAGCAGCTTGCGCCGGATCACAAGGTGACCGAGCTGTGGCAGGTCATGTCAGGCGCCGTGCAAGGCCGGCGCGATGCCACCCAGATCACACTGTTCGATTCGGTCGGCTTCGCCATCGAGGATTTTTCGGCACTGCGCTATGTCAGGGATCAGCTGAAGTCGACCGGCCTCTATCAGGAACTCGACATGCTGGCCGACCCCGACGAGCCGCGCGACCTGTTTGGCATGCTGCTCAGAGCGGCCCAGCACGGTTGAGGGATAGTCGGGTTATTCAGCCAGCCGAACCCCACATCGCATCCGGCACCACCACCAGTTTGCCGACGAAATCCTTGGCGATGAAATCCGCCTGCGCATGGTGGAAATCGGAGAGCTTGTAGACGCCGCCGACCAGTGGCCGGATTTTCTTCGCTTCGATATATCCAACGATGCGGCGGAAATCGGCGCGCGTGCCCTGGCTCGAGCCATGCAGCTGCAACTGCTTCAGATACATGGTCCTGAGATCGAGTTGGACGACCGGGCCGGCAATCGCGCCGGCGGTGGTGTAGCGGCCCTCGGGCCGCAGGATGCGCAAGAGGTCGTTGAAGATGGCGCCGCCAACGAGGTCGGCCACAACGTCGATCGGCTGGCCGCCGGTCGCCTCATGCACGGCATGCGGCAGGTCGGCAACGCCACGGGTGATGACAGCCTCGGCGCCGATGTCGCGCACCGCCTGCTCCTTGCCCTTGCCGACGACGGTATAGGGGATGGCGCCGCGCGCCCGTGCCAGCTGCACGATGCCGGAGCCGACACCGCCCGAGGCGCCGGTGACCAGCACGCGCTCGCCAGCCTTGAGCGCGGCGCGTTCCAGCATCTGTTCGCCGGTCAGATAGGCGCAGCAGAAGGTGGCGAGTTCGATATCGCTCATGTCGGTGTCGATGACATGAGCGTTCTCGGCCGGCACGGCCTGATATTCGGCGTAACCACCGTCGCGGCCGTGGCCCATATAGTCGATGTCGGCGAGCGAATCGTCGTCGCGATTGTAGATCGAGAAATCGACCATCACCCGTTCGCCGATACGGTCCGGCGACACTCCTTCGCCGACAGCGGCGACGATACCGACGGTGTCCGTGCCCTGGATGCGCGGGAAAACAAGCGTGTTGCCCTGGCGGCGCCATGTCGACACGGCGGCAGCGTCCTCCTCCGTGCCATAGGCGCCCTGGCGCACCCAGACATCGGTGTTGTTCATCCCGCAAGCGCTGACCTTGACCAGCACTTCACCGGGAGCGGGCGAGGGCACTTTCACGTCGCTGCGGTAGACGAGTTTTTCCGGTCCGCCGTGCCCGGTAAGCAGCACGGCGGCCATGGTGGCGGGGAGGGTCCTGGTCATGGCATTCATAGTCACTCTCAGAGATCGGCAAACACGTTTTTCACCGCATCGGCTGTCTTCGACACGACGATGTCGGCTTCCTCGCGGGTCAGGCAGAGCGGCGGCGCAAAGCCCAGAATGTCGCCCTGCGGCATGGCGCGGCCGATGACGCCGCTTGCGGCAAGCGCCGTCGCCACCTGCGGCCCGATCTTGAGCGAAGCGTCGAAGAACACCCGGTCGTCCTTGTCGGAGACGAACTCCACCGCCGCCAGCATGCCGTCGCCGCGGACGTCGCCGACATACCTGTGGCCGCCGACCGCCTTGGCCAGTTCAGCGCGCAATTAGGCGCCGGTCTCGCGGGCATTGGTCACAAGATCCATCTCGTCGATCAGTTCGAGATTGGCGACGCCGGCGGCAACGCAGATCGGATGCGCGGAATAGGTCCAGCCATGGCCGAGCGAACCGAGTTTGTCGGAGCCTTCAACCAGCACCTGCCACATCTTGTCCGCGACGATGACGCCCGACAGCGGCGCATAGGCCGAGGTCAGGCCCTTGGCGATGGTGATCAGGTCCGGCTTGATGCCGTAGTGGTCGGAGCCGAACATGGTGCCCAGCCGGCCGAAGCCCGTCACCACTTCGTCGGCGACCAGCAGCACATCGTACTTCTTAAGCACCGCCTGGATCTTTTCCCAATAGAAGGCCGGCGGCGGCACGATGCCGCCGGTGCCCAGGATCGGCTCGCCGATGAAGGCAGCGACCGTTTCCGGGCCCTCAGCCAGGATCATCTCCTCGAGCTTGTCGGCGCAATGCTGCGAAAATTGCTCCTCGCTCATCGAGCGGTCGGCGCGGCGGAAATAATAAGGCGCCTCGGTGTGCAGGATCGGCGCGCGCGGCAGGTCGAAGGCGTTGTGGAACAGGTCGAGCCCGGTCAGCGATCCCGTCATCACGCCCGAGCCGTGATAGCCGCGCCAGCGCGAGATGATCTTCTTCTTCTCCGGCCGGCCGAGCACGTTGTTGTAGTACCAGATCAGTTTGATGTTGGTTTCGTTGGCATCCGAGCCTGAGAGGCCGAAATAGACCCTCGACATGCCTTGCGGCGCGCGGTCGATGATCATCTTGGCGAGCGTGATCGAGGCTTCGGTGCCGTGGCCGACATAGGCGTGGTAGTAGGCGAGGTTCTTCGCCTGGGCGGCGATGGCGTCGGCGATCTTCTGGCGGCCGTAGCCGACATTGACGCAATAGAGGCCGGCGAAGGCATCGAGGCTCTTCCTGCCATTGTTGTCCCAGACGGTGACGCCTTCGCCGCCGGCCATGATGCGCGTCGGGCTTTCGCCCCGCGCATGCGTGCCCATATGCGTCGAGGGATGGAAGAAGTGGTCGCGATCCCAGGCGGCGAGTTCGTTGGACTGGTCGAGCATTCTTTTAACTCCTGACAAAAGGGTGATTCCGGTGCAGCTTAAGCTACATCGAGGCAGAGATATTTGAGATCGGTGAAAGCCTCGAGTCCGTGGCGCGAGCCTTCGCGCCCGATGCCCGATTGCTTGACGCCGCCGAACGGGATCGGCGCGCCGGTGATCTTGACGCGGTTGATGGCGACCATGCCGTAGTCGAGCGCGCGGCCCATGCGCTGCTGCCGGCCACCATTCTCCGTTACGACATAGGCGACGAGGCCATACTCGGTGGCGTTGGCGCGGGCAATCACTTCATCCTCGCTGTCGAACGGCGTCACGGCGGCAACCGGGCCAAACGTCTCCTCGCGCATGATCAGCGCCTCGTCGGAAACATCGGCCAGCAGTGTCGGCTGGTAGAACAGGGGGCCAGCCTGATGTCGCTTGCCGCCGGTGAGGCAGCGCGCGCCATGGGTCAGCGCGTCTGCGACCTGCTCTTCCACCTTCTTGATGGCGCGCTTATGCATCAGTGGCCCGATGTCAATGTCATCTGCAAGGCCATTGCCGGTCCGCAGCGTCTCGATGCGCTTGGCGAAGGCGGCGCAGAACCGATCGTAGATCGGACGCTGGACGTAAATGCGGTTGGCGGCGAGGCAGTCCTGGCCCGACGTGGCGAATTTGGCGTCGATGGCGATATCAACCGCTTTGTCCAGATCGGCATCGGCAAAGACGATCAGCGGGGCATGGCCGCCAAGCTCCATCACCAGCCGCTTCATGGTCGCAGCACTCTGCGCGGCGATCAGCCGGCCGATCTCGGTCGAGCCGGTAAAGCTCATGGCGCGAACGCGCGGGTCTTCGCACATCCGCCCGACGATGGTCGAAGCCTTGCCGGTGACGATGTTGAAGGCGCCTGCGGGCAGGCCGGCGCGCTCACCGAGTTCGGCCAGCGCCAGCGCCGACAGCGGTGTTTCCGAGGACGGATGCGCAACGATGGTGCAGCCGGCGGCAAGGGCTGCCGCAGCCTTGCGGGTCAGCATCGCCGACGGAAAGTTCCACGGCGTGACGATGCCGACGACACCGAGCGGCTCGCGCCGCACGATCATTTCGGCGTTCGGCAGATGGCTGGTGACGCTCTCGGCGTTCAGGCGTTTTGCTTCCTCGGCATACCACTCGATGAAAGAGGCGGCGTAGTCGATCTCGCCCAGCGATTCCTGCAGCGGCTTGCCCTGTTCCAGCGTCATCAGCAGAGCCAGATCATCCTTGGCGCCGATGATCAACTCGAACCATTTGCGCAGGATTTTGGAGCGCTCCCGCGGCAACAGCGACCGCCATGCCGGAAAGGAGCGTGCGGCGGCATCGATCGCCTTTGTCGTCTGCCGTGCATCTAGCGCGGCGACGAAAGCGACAGTCGTGCCGGTGGCCGGATCGGTGACCTCGAAGCTTTCAGCGGCTTCGCTTGCCGTCCAGTGGCCATCGACATAGGCGAGTTCACGCAGCAGCCGGCGGTCGGTCAGGCGGTCGAGCGCTTCATGGCGATGCGAGCGGGCGAAATGCGCGGACATGGTCGAGACCTCCCGGTTCGGACTGATGCGGGAAGACTATCCGCCCGATGCAGATAGAGAGGCTGTTTGGATGCCTCGAAGGAGAGAGACTCTCTCTTTTGTCCCGCCCCGACAGATGATCTCTCCGCCTTAAGCCGACGCCGGCAGCAGGTCGGCTATGGGCAGCGCGATCTCGTCCTTCACCGTCTTGGTGACGATGTAGGTGAAGTAGCGGTCGATGCCGATTTCCCGTTCGAGCAAGCCATCGACCAGCCGCTGATAGGCGTCGATGTCGCGCGCCATCACCTTCACCACATAGTCGACGCCGCCGCCGACAGACCAGCAGGCGACGATCTCGGGAACATCGCGGATGACGCGCTCGAAGCGGTCGAAATCGGCCTGGCGGTGGTTTGCCAGCGTCACCTCCATCAGGACGGTGGCAACGGGTGCGACGACGCGCATGGCGATCCTGGCGTGATAGCCCGAGACGATGCCGGCCTTCTCCAGCTTGCGCAGCCGCATCCAGCACGGCGTCGGCGACAGGCCGACCTGCTCAGCCAGCGCCAACTTGGTGATGCGTCCGTCGCGCTGGATGGCGTCGAGGATTTTCAGGTCGATCGGGTCGAGTTTCGCGGATGTCATCAGAGCTCACTTTTCGTCCGAGTACCATGACGGCGCATTATTTCGATTGTCAATTGCACTGATTTCGATCTCTAATAAGTCATGACATTGTGGCAACCCGATCCCGCGCTCATCCGGCGCCCGGCCTATCAATCGCTGGCCGACCAGTTCGCGCGCGCCATCCATGACGGGCGCCTCGCCAATGGCGCGCGGCTGCCGACCCATCGACGTCTGGCCGACGACCTCAAGCTTTCTGTGCAGACGGTGAGCCGCGCCTATGAGGAATTGATCCGCCGCGGGCTGATTTCGGGCGAGATCGGCCGCGGCAGCTTCGTCCAGACGCAGCGCCGCGAGCCGGAACCGCCCTATCTGCCGGAGCGGCTCGGCGAAGTCATCGATCTGTCGATCCTGAAGCCGGTCTGCGAGCCGATGCATCTGGAGCGGCTGAAGCAGGCGCTGGGCTGGCTGGCCGAGAACCTGCCGTCGAGTTCGGCACTGTCGTTTCGGCCCAACATGGTGTTTCCGCGCCACCGCGCGGTGGCGGTCGAATGGCTGAAACTGTGCGGTCTCGACACCTCCGCGCAGAACATCAGCCTGACCAACGGCGCCACCGCCGGCATGACGGTAGCGCTGATGAGTGTCGCCCCGCCGGGCTCGACGGTCGCCACCGAGGCGATCGGCCACCATACGCTGGTGCCGTTGGCACGCTATCTCGGCTTCAACCTGGAAGGCCTGCCGATCGACGACAACGGCCTGATCCCGGAAGCGCTGGACGAAGCCTGCCGGCTTTCCGACATCCGCGCGGTCTTCGTGCAGCCCTCGGTGATCAACCCGACGGCGACGTTGATGGATGCGCGGCGGCGCGAAGAAATCGCCGCGGTCGCGCGCAAGCACGACATCGCTATCATCGAGAACGATGTGCTCGGTCCGCTGGTCGAAGACCGGCCGCCGCCGGTTGCCGCGTTCGCGCCGGAGCGCACGCTCTACGTCACCTCCTTCACCAAGATCACCGTGCCCGGGCTGCGCATCGGCTATCTCGTCGCACCCGACCGCTATGTCGCCGCCGTCGCCAACCGGCATCTGGTTTCGAACTGGATGGCGACGCCGCTGGTGGCCGAGATCGCCACAAAATGGGTGACCGACGGGACGGCGATGGAGCTTGTCCACTGGCAGCGCGCGGCTTTGCGGCGCCGGCAGGATATTGCAGCGCAAGTGCTGGCGGGGGTCGGCTATCGCGCCCGGCGAGACGGGCTGCATGTCTGGCTGCAACTGCCGGCCGACCGCGCCGAGGAAAGCTTTGTCGCCCAGGCCCGCCTGCAGGGTGTGGCGATTGCACCCGGCACGTCCTTCCGTATTTCGGCTGCGCCGTGGCATCCGGCGGTGCGTATCTCGCTGGGTTCGACCACCGAGGGGGAACTGCGCGCCGGCCTCGGCGTTGTCACCAAGCTGCTGCTTGGCGATCCGGAACACCTGCTGCTCGCTATCTAGGCTGGGGTTGCTCGGAAATTGTGCGGAATTAGAAATAATTGTCATGATATTATTTTCTCAATTGACATGATTTAGCGCGTTCCGCATCGTTAAGAGCATAGACCTCTCCAGGACGGGGAACTGCAGTGCCCACGCCCATCATCAAGATCGACGCCATTTCAAAAAGCTTCGGCACTTTCAAAGTGCTGGACGGCCTGTCGATGCAGGTCATGCCTGGCGAAAAGCTGGCACTGATCGGCCCGTCGGGCTCGGGCAAGACGACAATCCTGCGCATCCTGATGACGCTTGAGCGCATCGATGGCGGTCATATCCAGATCGACGGCGAGCAACTCTACCACATGGAGCGCAACGGACAGTTGCTGTCCGCTGATGAGCGGCATCTGACAAGGATGCGCCAGAAGATCGGCATGGTCTTCCAGCTGTTCAATCTGTTCCCGCACAAATGCGTCATGGACAATGTCACGTTGGCGCCGATGCTGACCAAGGGCACGCCGCGTGCCGCCGCCGAAAAGCGGGCGATGGAACTGCTTGAAATGGTCGGCATGGCCGACAAGGCCAAGAGCATGCCGGCGCAGTTGTCCGGTGGCCAGAAGCAGCGCGTGGCGATCGCCCGGGCGCTGGCGCTGTCGCCAAAGATCATGCTGTTCGACGAGGTGACGTCGGCGCTCGATCCGGAGCTGGTCGAGGAGGTGATGAACGTCATGCGCAAGCTTGCCGCCGAGACCGACATGACCATGCTGCTGGTCACCCACGAGATGGGCTTTGCCCATGATTTCGCCGACCGGGTACTGTTCTTCGATCGTGGCAGGATCGTCGAGGAGGGCAAGCCCGACGAGATTTTCCGCAATCCCAAGCAGGAGCGCACGCAAGGCTTCCTGAAGAAGATCATCGCGGCCGGACATCGCGTCTGACCGCAATGCCTAGGGCGACGAAGTCGTCCCGAGGTGGCGATGGCCGCCTCGCAACAAAGCAAGACAAGAAACAAGGAGTTGGGAACAATGAACAAACTTGGCATTCTGGCCGGCGTTGCCGGCCTTGCACTGACGGCGGTGCTGGCCGCCTCGAGCGTGGGTTCGGCCGACGACAGCAAGCTCGAACAGCTCAAGGCGCAAGGTTTCGCCCGCCTCGCCATCGCCAACGAGCCGCCCTATACGGCGGTCGCCGCCGACGGCAAGGTTTCGGGTGCCGCGCCTGATGTGGCCCGCGAGATATTCAAGCGGCTCGGCGTCGCCGACGTCGCCGCTTCGATCTCCGAATATGGCGCCATGATCCCTGGCCTGCAGGCCGGTCGCTTCGATGTCGTCACCGCCGGCCTGTTCATGAAGCCGGAACGCTGCGCCGCCGTCGTCTATTCCGAGCCGGTGCTTTGCGATGCCGAGGCGATGTTGGTGAAGAAGGGCAATCCGAAGGGCTTCAAGAGCTATGAGGATGTCGCCAAGGATACGACTGCGACCATCGGTGCGCCGGGCGGCGGCACCGAGGAGAAGCTCGCGCTCAATGCCGGCGTGCCACGCGATCGCGTCATCGTCGTGCCGGATGGCCAGAGCGGCGTGAAGATGCTTCAGGATGGCCGCATCGACGCTTATTCGCTGCCCGTCCTGTCGATCAATGATCTGGTCAAGAAGGCCAACGATCCGAACCTCGAAGTCATCGCTCCGGTGCAGGGCGCACCGGTCTATTGCGACGGCGCCGCCTTCAAGAAGGGCGACGAGGCACTGCGCGACGCCTTCGACGTAGAACTGGCCAAGATGAAGAAATCAGGCGAGTTCGCCAAGATCATCGAGCCCTACGGCTTCTCGGCGGCGGCCGCGATGTCGACCAGCCGCGACAAGCTCTGCGCGGCGAAGTGAAGTAAGGAAGACCCCTTCATCCGGCCCTTCGGGCCACCTTCTCCCCGCTGGGGAGAAGAGGCTGGCGCCGACGCTGGTGGTCTCCTCTCCCCGCCGGGGAGAGGTCGACCGAGCGTAGCGGAGGCCGGGTGAGGGGGCTTCGACCAAACGTCCAGGTGGAACAGTACATTAGATGACCCAGTGGTCCGGCTATTTCGGCCTGATATTGCAGGGAGCGCTTGTCACCATCGAGCTGACGCTGATGGGGTCGGTGCTTGCGCTGTTCATGGCCTTTCTTGCCGGAATGGGGCGGCTGTCGCGTTTCTTCGGGCTGCGCGCGCTGGCTACCGCCTACATCGAATTCTTCCGCGGCACCTCGATCTTCGTGCAGTTGTTCTGGGCCTATTTCGTGCTGCCCTTCATCGGCATTTCGCTGACCCCGTTGCAGGCCGGCGTGCTGGCGCTCGGCCTCAATGTCGGCGCCTATGCCGCCGAAGTGGTGCGTGGCGCCATCCAGTCGATCGGCCGCGAACAGTATGAGGCCTGCACAGCGCTCAATCTCGGCCGCTGGCAAGGCATGCGCCACATCATCCTGCCGCAGGCGCTGCTGGTGATGCTGCCGACTTTTGGCAACAATGCCATCGAATTGCTCAAGGCGACCGCCGTGGTGTCGCTGATCTCGCTCACCGACCTGACCTTCCAGGCGCAGGTGGTGCGCGCCCAGACCGGCAACACCCTGGTGCCGTTCACCACCATCCTGATCATCTATTTCGTCCTCGCCCTGCTCATCTCGTGGGGCGTGCGCTCGCTGGAACGACGCATGGCGCGCGGCCTCGATGGGGTGCGTGCCTGATGGCCAATTCCCTTCTGACAAATTGGGCTTGCTGATGGAGTGGGATTGGAACTTCGTCTGGGAAATCATGCCGACGCTGATCCAGGGGGTGAAGATCACCATCCTGGCGACGCTGCTCGGCTCGGTGCTGGCGGCGATCGTCGGGCTTGGCATTGCGCTTGCGCGCCGCTCGCCCAACAAAGCGCTGTCGCGCACGGTCGGCTTCCTCGCAGAGTTCATCCGCGGCACGCCATTGCTGGTGCAGCTCTATTTCATTTTCTACGTGCTGCCCGACATCGGCATCCTGCTGCCGCCGCTGGTCGCCGGTGTCATCGGGCTCGGGCTGCACTACGGCACCTACACGGCGGAAGTTTATCGCGCCGGCATCGACAATGTGCCGCGCGGCCAGTGGGAAGCGGCCAAGGCGTGCAATCTGAGCGCCACGCAGACCTGGACCAACATCATCATTCCGCAGGCTATCCCGCCGATGATACCGGCGCTCGCCAATTACTTCATCGCCATGTTCAAGGAAACGCCGCTGCTGTCGGCAATCACCGTGCTGGAACTGATGAACCAGGCCAAAAGCGTCGCCAACACCTACTATCGCTATATCGAGCCGATCACCCTGGTCGGTGCTTTCTTCCTGGTCATCAGTCTGTTTTCGGTCGTGCTGCTGCGCTGGCTGGAACGCCGCTACGGCAAGATCGAGAGGTAGCCGATGAAACCCTTGCCCGAGATCAAGGTCTACCCGAAACGGTCGGCGCTGGATGCGCGCCCGCTGGAGCGGCGCGTCGGCCTGATTATCCTGGCCACCGACCATACCAGCGAACCGGATTTCCGCCGCATGGTGGCGGGCGAGCGGGTCGGCGTCTATGTCGCGCGCATTCCCTATGCCAACCCGACGACGCCTGAAAACCTGCGCAAGATGCAGCCGGCGCTGACGGCGGGCGCGGCCCTGATCCTGCCGGACGAGAAGCTCGATGCCATCTGCTATTCCTGCACTTCGGCCTCGGTGGTGATCGGCGATGCCGAGATCGAGGCGGCGATCCAGGTCGCAAAGCCCGGCGTGCCGGTGGTCACACCGCCGATGGCGGGCGTGCGCGGGCTGCGTGCTCTGGGCGCAAACAAGATCAGCATTCTCACTCCCTACACGGTCGAGACATCCAGGCCGATGGCCGCCTATTTCGCCGCGCGCGGCTTCGAGATCGTCAGCTTCACCTGCCTCGGCTTCGAGGACGACCGCGAGATGGCACGCATCGCACCGGCAACGCTTGTCGACCTGGCGCGTGAAGCGACCGACGCCAGCGCCGATGCGCTGTTCGTGTCCTGCACGGCGCTGCGTAGCGCCCTCGCGGTCACCGGCATGGAAAATTCTATTGGACGTCCCGTGGTGACCAGCAACCAGGCGACCGCCTGGAATTGTCTGCGGCTTTGCGGAGATGACACGCCGCATCCCGAATTCGGCCGTCTGATGACGCAGCCATTGGCCGTCTGATTGATGATCATGACACAGGTCACTCTTGAGCACATTCGCGCCGCGCGTGAGCGCATTGCCGGTAAAGTCGAGCGCACGCCGACCGTGCTATCCCAAAGTCTTTCCGAAGAGCTGGGCGTCCCCGTTCACCTCAAGCTCGAACACCGGCAGACCACCGGCAGCTTCAAGCTGCGTGGCGCCTCGAACGCCGTCGCCTCGCTGAGCGCCGAACGGAAGGCGCGTGGCGTGGTCGCGGCCTCGACCGGCAATCACGGCCGCGCGCTGGCGCATGCGGCGAAGCTTGAGGGCATGCGCGCGGTGATCTGCATGTCGCGGCTAGTGCCTCAAAACAAGCTCGACGAGATCCGCCGGCTCGGCGCGGAGGTCCGCATTATCGGCGACAGCCAGGACGATGCCCAGCAGGAGGTCGATCGGCTGGTGGCGCAAGAGGGGCTGGTCATGCTGCCACCCTTCGACCGTCCCGACATTATCGCCGGGCAAGGCACGCTCGGGCTTGAGATGATCGAACAGGTCCCGGATGCTGCCCTCGTTCTGGTGCAGTTGTCGGGTGGCGGGCTCGCCTCAGGCGTTGCCGCGGCGATCAAAGGCGTCAGCCCCCGGACAAAAGTCATCGGTGTCTCGATGGCGCGTGGCGCGGCGATGAAGGCCAGCCTCGATGCGGGCCAGCCGGTGCTGGTGGAAGAATTGCCGACGCTGGCGGATTCGCTCGGCGGCGGCATCGGCCTCGACAACCGGCTGACCTTCGCCATGTGCCGCGACCTGCTCGACGATGTCGTCCTGCTCAGCGAAGAAGAGATCGCCGCCGGCATCCGCCACGCCTATGCGCAGGAGCGCGAAATCGTCGAGGGCGCCGGCGCGGTCGGTATCGCCGCACTGCTCGCCGGCAAGATTACGGCGAACGGGCCGGTGGTTGTGCTTCTTTCTGGCCGAAACATTGATACGGAGCTGCATCGGAAAATCGTCTGCGGTGACACTTCGATAAATGCGGGTCGCGCCGGATGAAACGTCTTTCACGCCGAGTTTCTTCACACCCCCCTCTGTCCTGCCGGACATCTCCCCCGCAAGGGGGGAGATCGGCAGCTTCGATGCTGCCGCTTTTCTTGCGGCGTCTGAGATTGGGGAAGGCAAAGATGAAGTCCAATCTCCCCCCTTGCGGGGGAGATGTCCGGCAGGACAGAGGGGGGTGTGACAGAACGCTGTCCTTTGCAGAGCTTGCCACTCCGGAGCGCGCCGCATGAGCCGGATGACCATCCTTACCGAGAAAGAGTTGCGGGCGATCGTGACACTCGATCTCGATGCCGTCGCCTGCATTGAAAACGCTTTCCGCGCGCTCGCTACCCTGCCGGTGGCGATGCCACCGATCCTGCGACTCGACATTCCCGAGCATCGCGGCGAGGTCGACGTGAAGACCGCCTATGTGCCTGGCATTGACGGTTTCGCCATCAAGATCAGCCCCGGCTTCTTCGACAATCCGAAGCTCGGCCTGGCCAGCGTCAACGGCATGATGGTGCTGCTGTCGTCCAAGACCGGGCTGGTCGAAGCACTGCTGCTCGACAATGGCTATCTCACCGACGTCCGCACGGCTGCTGCCGGCGCCGTCGCCGCCAAACATCTGTCGCGGCAGGACTCGTCCGTTGCCGCGATCTTCGGCGCCGGTGTCCAGGCCGGGTTGCAATTGGAAGCCCTCATGCTGGTGCGGCCGATTGCCGAGGCGCGCATCTGGGCGCGCGATGCGGCAAAGGCCGAGGCGACCGCCGGAGCCCTGCGCGAAAAGATCGGCATCGTCGTGCGCGCTGAATCCGACGCGGCAAACGCGGTCGCCGGCGCCGACATCATCGTCACCACCACGCCGTCGACCGAGCCGCTGATCAAAGCGGGGTTTGTTACCGCCGGCCAGCACATCACCGCGATGGGCTCCGACGCCGAGCACAAGAATGAGATTGCGCCGGCAATCCTGCGCATGGCCGATCTCTATGTCGCCGACAGCGCCCGCCAGACGCGGCGGCTGGGTGAGCTGCACCATGCCATCGCGGCGGGTGTGATGGCTGGAGATGCGGAGGTGACCGAACTCGGCCAGATCATCGCCGGCGAAAAACATGGCCGGCGCTCGGCCAGCGACATCACCATCGCCGACCTCACCGGCACTGGCGTCCAGGACACGGCGATCGCCACGCTCGCTCGAGACCGCGCGCGGGTGGTGAAGGCGGGAACCATTTTCGAAAGCTGATACCGGCCGCAAGGCCCAACAAACGAGGACCAAGAACAATGCAACCGAACCTGAGATTCTCGCGCGGCGAATACGCGGATCGCCTCGCGAAGACACGCAAAGCCATGGAGGTGAAGGGCGTCGATCTTCTTGTTATCAGCGATCCTTCCAACATGGCCTGGCTGACCGGCTACGACGGCTGGTCGTTCTATGTGCATCAGGCGGTTATCGTGCCGCCTTCGGGCGAGCCGGTCTGGTACGGCCGCGGCCAGGACGCCAACGGCGCCAAGCGCACCGCCTATCTCGCGCATGACAACATCGTCGGCTATGCCGACCACTATGTGCAGTCGACCGAGCGCCACCCGATGGATTTTTTGGCCAGCGTGCTTGCGGATCGCGGCTGGGGCAAGCTGACAGTCGGCGTCGAAATGGACAATTACTGGTTCTCGGCGGCCGCCTTTGCGTCGCTGCAGAAGCATTTGCCCAATGCCCGCTTTGTCGATGCCACCGCGCTGGTCAACTGGCAGCGTGCGGTGAAGAGCCCGACCGAGATCGACTATATGCGCAAGGCGGCCCGCATCGTCGAAGCGATGCACCAGCGCATCTTCGACAAGATCGAGGTCGGCATGCGCAAATGCGATCTCGTTGCCGAAATCTATGATGCCGGCACGCGCGGCGTTGACGGTATCGGCGGTGATTATCCGGCGATCGTGCCGCTGCTGCCGTCGGGTGCCGATGCCTCGGCGCCGCATCTGACCTGGGATGACAGACCGATGAAGCGGGGCGAGGGCACCTTCTTCGAGATTGCCGGCTGCTACAACCGCTATCACTGCCCGCTGTCGCGCACCGTCTTCCTCGGCAAGCCGACGCAGGAATTCCTCGATGCCGAGAAGGCGACGCTGGAAGGCATGGAAGCGGGGCTGGCCGCGGCGAAACCCGGCAACGCCTGCGAGGACATTGCCAACGCCTTCTTCGGTGTCCTCAAGCGATACGGCATCATCAAGGACAACCGCACCGGCTATTCGATCGGGCTGTCCTATCCGCCGGACTGGGGCGAGCGCACGATGAGCCTGCGTCCCGGCGACCGCACCGAACTGAAGCCCGGCATGACCTTCCATTTCATGACCGGCCTGTGGCTGGAAACGATGGGACTGGAGATCACCGAGTCCATCCTGATCACCGAAACCGGTGTAGAGTGCCTGGCCAATGTGCCGCGTAAGCTGGTGGTGAAGGATTGAGCCCGATGTCCAGCACCCGCCCGTCGCCGATCGCGCCGACCGTCGATTTCGACCGCGACGGCATCCAGCACGGTTTCCTGCGCTTGCCCTACAGCCGCGACGATTCCGCGTGGGGCTCGGTGATGATCCCGATCTGCGTCATCCGCAACGGCAACGGGCCGGCAGCGCTGCTGACCGGGGGCAACCATGGCGATGAGTATGAGGGACCGCTGGCCCTTTACGATCTCGCCAGGACGCTTGATCCGAAACATGTCAGCGGCACGGTCATCATCGTGCCGGCGATGAACTATCCGGCCTTCCGCGCCGGCACGCGGACGTCGCCGATCGACAAGGGCAATATGAACCGCAGCTTTCCCGGCCGGCCGGACGGAACCGTGACCGAAAAGATCGCCGACTATTTCCAGCGTGAGCTGCTCCCCCGCGCCGACATCGTGTTCGACTTCCATTCGGGCGGCAAGACGCTGGACTTCGTGCCGTTCTGCGCCGCGCATACTTTGCCCGACAAGGCGCTGGAGCAGAAAGCTTTCGACGCGGTCGCGGCCTTCGCCGCCCCGTTCTCGATGCGCATGATCGAAATCGACGCCGTCGGCATGTATGACACGGCAGCCGAGGAGATGGGCAAGGTCTTCGTCAGCACCGAGCTTGGCGGCGGCGGCACGTCGCGCGCGCAAACCGTGCGGATCGCGCGGCACGGCATTCTCAACGTGCTGCGCCACGCCGGCATTGTCGCCGGTGCGGTGGAGAAGACCTCAACCCAGTGGTTGGATATGCCATCGGGCGATTGTTTCTCCTTCGCCGAAGATGACGGCATGATCGAAACCATGGTCGATCTCGGTGAACCCGTCGAAAAGGGCGCGTTGCTGGCGCGCATCCATTCCACCGGCCGCACCGGCATCGCCCCGCAGGAGATCCAGGCAAAAATGTCGGGCATGCTGGCGGCGCGGCATTTCCCCGGGCTGGTCAAGGCCGGCGACTGCGCGGCGGTGGTGGCTGTGCACGTCTGAGCGGTTCCGCCGAGGCTTGCTCCACCCGGCTCGGGTCCTTCGTCACTTGCTCTGCGTCCGTCGCGGCCCTTCGTCACTTGCTCTGCGTCCGTCGCGGCCCTCCGGCGCGGCGGAAAGAAGCAGGATAGCGAGCGGAGTCGACATTGCAGGACGATGTCACTATATAGCGGCGGCTTCGACCCGCGCGCCCGAGGGCCGCACCTCGAAGCAACTGTGAATGTGTAGTGTGTTGCGCCATCTATTGTGACGGAAATCGGCTCGGAAACCGGAAAAAAGCAAATAGAAACAGTCGCGCAGCGCTGGGTGTGACCCAGCCAACGGTACCGACCCCTCCAGAATCAGAAAATGCTCTTGACCCCTCGATTTCCTATGGCTCTGTGGACCTTGGACGGCATTGGCTTGCCGGCTGGTCGCGACTCGGCTGGAATGGGGACATGCATCCTTTGCGGGATGTCGACGTTTATGATTACCAACCGGCTTTGCCGCCAGGGAACAGCAGTATGAGTGAACACGCCATCGAATTCTTGCGGGGATGGATCGGCGAAAAGGTCCATTGCCAGTCCTCCCAGGCAAGGATCGACAAGCAGGCCGAAACCCTGGCCAAGGAGTGCGCTGCCGAGGCGGCCGAGGTCGGCATCCCGCTGGAGGACATCCAGGAAGAAGTCGGCGATATCCAGGAACTTATCGCATCCCGGCTTGAGGAAGCGGCCGAGGCCGAGGAAAGCCAGCAGGCTCCGAGAAAAGCCGCGGAATGATCACCTAGAGAAGTTCACCGTTTCACGGAAACAGTGAACTTCTCTAACTCTTTGTTTTTACGCAATCCCGGACGGAAAACCGTTTCACATTTTTCCTGGAATTGCTCTAGCGGCGTCGTTGTTTCAGCGCGGGCTTCTGGCCCACGTTTTGTCTTCAGCCAAACTTCTCCTTCAGCCACGCCTTCGGCAGCGCCGGCACGAAATTTCCGTCGCGTCCGGTCATATCGTCATTGGCAACCAGCGCATTGAGGATTGCTTCCTCCACGATCTGGATCACCGCATCGAAAAACGGATCGATATCGGTGTCCGGAATAAAATCGGCGCTGGCGGTGCGGCCGGAGGGCGCCAGCGCCGCGCTCGCATTGGCGGTTGAGAAGGCGATAAAAATGTCGCCTGAGCTGTGATAGCCGAAGCCGCCGGTCATGGCGACGCCGAGCGGCACCCGGCGGGCCAGCCGCTTCATCTGATGCGGCAGGAACGGTGCGTCGGTGGCGACGACGGCAATGATCGAGCCCTTTTCAGCACGCGGTGTGCCTTCGCGGACCGCCGGTTCGAGAAGCTCCGGCCCGGCGCGCAGGCCGCGAATGGTGATATTGCGCCGTTTTCCAAAATTAGACTGCACGAAGGCGCCGACGGTGTAGGCACGGTCGTGCCATTCGACGATGCGCGATGCCGTGCCGGAGCCGGCCTTGAAGCCGAAGGTGATCATGCCGGTACCGCCGCCGACGCTGCCTTCCTCGATCGGTCCGCCGGCGGCACTGTCGAGGGCCTGCGCAACATGCTCCGACGTCAAATGGTGGCCGTTGATGTCGTTGAGGAAGCCGTCATAGGTCTCCGCCGCCACCGGCAGCCCCCAGCCGCTGTCGAGCGCCGCCGGCAGCACGCTTTGCATCCAGCGCAGCGTGCCGTCGCGTGAAACACCGCAGGAATGCGTGTTGGTGATGGTGATCGGGAAGTTGAAAGCGCCGGTTTCCTCGACGATGTGCGAGCCGGTCAGTTCGCCGTTTCCGTTCTGGCTGAAGATGCCGGCGAAGACCGGGGTGGCGAGATCCGCCAGCGGTCTGGGCAGGATCGCGGTCACGCCGGTGCGCACCGGTCCCTCGCCGACGACAAGCGCGCCATCGCCCGAAATCAGCGTCGCATAACCGACCGCGACGCCGGGCACATCGGTGATCGCGTTAAACGGTCCGGGCCGCCCGTCGAAGCCGATGCCGAAATTTCGCGCGCGCGGTTTGCCTGAGGGCGTTGTCAGATGATGCGGATTGTTGGTCATGGTGTCAGAACAGGGATCCCTGATTGCCGGGCTCTTTGGCCTTGGCCGCCGGCTTGGCTACGGCTTTCGGTTTTGCCGTGCCGGTGATCGCCACCGCATCGGCGACGCCGTCGGCGAACTCGAGCGAAAGCGCCATTCCCGACGCCACATCGGCAGCCTGCTTGATCACCGCGCCATCCGCATCCCTCACCAGCGCAAAGCCGCGCGCCAGGACGGCCTTGTGCGACAGTGTTGCCATCAGCCTGTCGGCCTGGACGACACGGCCGCGCAAACGCTCCAGCCTGAGCACCACTGCTTGCGTGCCGCGTCTTGTCAAAGCTGTCAGCAAATCCCTCTGCACGCGTTGCCGCCGTGCCGTCGGCTCGATCGTGATGCGGCGTTGCAGCATGGCCAGTTGCTGCTTGTGCCGCTGCAGCGATGCCCTGGCACATTTTGGCAATTGATCCGCCGCTCGGTTAAGCTCCGCACGCCGGGCTCTTGCCAACGTGCGCAATGCCCCTTGTGCTCGCAAAAGATTGCGTTCGTTGGTGCGCCGCGCCTCGGCAATGCGCTGCGACAGCATTGCCGGTGTCAGCTTTACGGCAAAAAACCTTGCACGCTTGCGTTCGGTGGAGACCAACAGGCCCCGGCCGAGCCTGGATGTCGCCTCATCGAGGCGTCGGCGCGGCAGCGCCAGCAATTGATCGGGCGAGGGCAGAGCCCGGGCGGCGGCACGGGCAGCCTGCCGTTTGCGCTCGAAATTGCGCAGGACCGCCGCTTTCAGCCGTGCACCGAGGCTGGCAAGCGTTGCTTCGAGATCGGCCTTCACCGGCACGGCGATTTCGGCTGCACCCGTTGGTGTCGGCGCCCGCACATCGGCAACGAGATCGATCAGCGTCCAGTCGGTCTCGTGGCCGACAGCCGAGATCACCGGAATGCCGGAAGCAGCAACCGCGCGGGCGAGCGCCTCGTCGTTGAAGCCCCAGAGGTCTTCGAGGCTGCCGCCGCCACGCGCCACGATCAACAGATCGGGACGCTGGACGGCGCCATCCCATGCCAGCGCGTTGAAGCCGTTGACCGCAGCAGTCACTTCCGTGCCTGACGTCTCGCCCTGAACACGCACCGGCCAGACCAGGATGTGCAGCGGAAAGCGGTCCTTGATGCGGTGGATGATGTCGCGGATGACGGACCCTGTCGGCGAGGTGACGACGCCGATGATGCGCGGCATGAATGGCAGCAACCGCTTGCGGCCGGTGTCGAACAGACCCTCGGCCTGTAGCCGCCGCTTGCGCTCCTCCAGCAGCGCCATCAGCGCGCCGGCGCCGGCAGGCTCCAGATTGTCGATGACGATCTGGTAGTTGGACTTGCCGGGATAGGTGGTGAGCTTACCGGTGGCGATCACCTCCATGCCCTCTTCGGGACGGAATTTCAGCCGGCTCATCGTGCCTTTCCACACCACGGCGTCGAGCCGGGCGCGGTCGTCCTTCAGCGCGAAATAGGCATGACCTGAGGAATGCGGCCCGCGATAGCCTGATATTTCGCCACGCACCCGCACATTGCCGAAAACGTCCTCGACCGTGCGCTTCAGCGCGCCGGAAATCTCGCTCACCGTATATTCGGCGGCGTTGGTGCGTGATTCGGATGCTGCTTCGCTCATCGGCCAATTGGGGAACGGTTGGGCGCCGGCGTCAAGGCGGTTGCGTCGGGCCAGCCGTTCATCACCCGCATACCTGACCCTGCCTACCAGCCGGGCAGAATCTGGTTCGGCTTGGTCCGCCGCAGCTTGGTGAAGGCCAGTGCTGCGAAATCGAATGTCCCGGGGTCTTCGCCGACCGGGACGGAGATATTGTCCAGGCTTTCCGAAATATGGCGGGCGAGCGCATCGACGATCTCCGGCCGCGACGTCTGGCCGCGCATGATACCGATGCGGCAGTCGGGCAGGGCGCCGAAGCCGTCGGCTTCGCTCAGCACCCGCATGCCGGGCCGCAGCGCGCATTCCGGCAGCACCGAGATCGCCAGCCCGGAAAGCACCGCGGCGGTGATGACGGTGGCCGAGAAACTGGTGAACAGGATGCGATAGTCGCGGTTCTGCTGGTCGAGCACATCGACGGCGGCGCGCCGCCAGATGCAGTTCGGCCGGCCAAAGGCCATCGGCAGCGTTTCCTGCTCATGCGTCGCATGGTTGGCCGAGGTGACCCACAGCAGCGGTTCGCGCCGCACCACCTCCGACTGGCCGCGTACGTCGTTGTGAGTCACCAGCGCGAGGTCGAGATTGCCGCGCTTGATATGCTCGACCAGCCCCGGCGTCGGCTCGCAGATGACGGTCAGTTCGACGCGCGGATTGGAGCGCGTGAACCGCGCCATGATCTCGGGCAGGAAACGATCGGCATAGTCGTCGGGCGTGCCGATGCGGATCGTGCCTTCGAGCCGCCGGTCATCGAAGGCAGCCAGCGTCTCACGGTTGAGATAGAGCAGCCGCCGCGCATAGGAGAGCAGCTTGTCGCCTTCCTCGGTCAATCTGTTGGTGCGCCCGTCCTTTTCGAACAGCGGCTTGCCGAGCCGCTCCTCCAGCCGGCGCATCTGCATCGAAACCGCCGACTGGGTCCGGTGCACCTCTTCGGCCGCCCTGGTGAAGCTGCCGGTATCGGCGATCGAGATGAAGGTCTGCAATTGATCGAGATCGAGCGGCGATTTCATCGACATGATCCATCACTGGTGTTGATGGTAAAGATTAGAAACATTCGTTGGATTAATCAATCACTCGATGGCAAATTGGTATTGTCCACATGAAGGCATGTGAATCGAAGCCGGAACGGCCGCTGTCGCCAGCGCCGATAGCAAGGCTTTGCCCGTTCGAGTCTGAAGGAGACCGACAATGACCACGTTCGATTTCGCCACCGAGACCTCGCGCATCACCTCGCGTCCGGCCGTTGCGACTCGCGTGGCCAACACCGTCTCCAACATCTATCGCGCCTGGAAAAACCGCCGCGCCTTTTATCGCCTTGGCGAGATGTCGGACGCCGAACTCGCCGATATCGGCCTGACGCGCGCCGACCTGCACGTCGCCATCGACGTGCCGTTTGGCCGCGACCCGACGGCGATGCTGCGCGAAATCGCCAGCGATCGCGTCGAAACAATCGAGGACATCGCCCGCAAGGTGGCCTGATCTGATGCTTGTTGTTTGGGTTGCCGCGAACCTTCTCGGGGCTCGACGCGACTGACGAGTATGCAGGCTCCCACTCCCTGCCGGATCCCCCCGGCCCGCCTGCACTCTGCCCGGTCCTCCCAGGACCGGGCTTTTCTCTTTCTACCTCAGCGAAGACCGCTACCGCCGATCCATATCCCGCTTGAACTGGTCGAAGATCGTCTCCACGCCCTTCTGGTAGTCGTCACGCTGCTGGGCGCCGGTCTCGAACATCTTGCCGAACAGGTCGTCGAACGGGTTTTTCGGCCGGCCGCTCGGATTGACCTGTGGCTGCGGTGCCTGACGCTGCTGTGGGGGCGCTTGAGGCTGTTGCGGCGCCGGCTGTCCGCCAGGGATGCCGCCTAAGCCTCCGCCACCTTGCCACAGCATCTCCTCGAAGATTTTCCCCAGCGGATTGTCTCCGTAGGGGCTTTGTGTCTGCTGCGGCTGCGCCCGCCCTTGCGGCTGCGGCTGAGGCGCGCCACCGCCGAACATGTCCTGCAGCACCTTGCCGAGCGGATTGTCGCCGTAGGGATTGGGCTGCGGCTGCGGCTGGCTTTGCGGCTGTGGCTGAGGCGCACCGCCGCCGAACATGTCCTGCAATACCTTGCCGAGCGGGTTGTCAATCGGGTTCTGGGGTGGCGGCGCCTGGCGCGGCTGCGGCGCCGGGGCCTGCATGCCGCCGCCTTGCCGCATCATCTGCTCGATGATCTCGCCGAGCGGATTGTTGCCGCCGCCAAAACCGCCGGCGGCCTGCATCTGATTTGTCGTCTGCTTGAACAGCCCGCCCATGACCATCGAGGCGATCGCCGGCAGCATCTGCTGCAGGATCTGCTGATTGACGCCGCTGGCTTGCGCCGCCTGGCTGGCCACGGCGCGAGACAGGTCTTTCGAGCCGAACAGGTGCCCGAGAATGCCGTTGCCCTCATCGACGCCTTGCGGCGAGAAGGCCCGGGTTGCGTCCTCGAAATACTTGGCGTGCTGGCCGCTGGCCATCGCCGTCATGAAGGCGCCGAGCCCGTAAGGGTCGGCGGTGTTGCGCTGCAGCCCTTGCGAAAAGGCGGGCAGCAATGCGGCGACCGCGGCTTGCGTCTGCTGCATCGAAAGCCCGTATTGCTGGGCAAGGGCCTGCATGCCGTTGCCGTTCTGGGCCTGCGTCAGCATGTCGAACAAGGAAGGCATTGGTCTCTCCTCCGGAAATCCTCGCCGAAGAAGCCTAGTTTGTTTCCACTTCCGATTGAAGCGACTTTTGCCGGCCGGTCAGCTTTCCCAGATCCGAGGGTTAATAGGCGTATTCCATGAAAACCGGCTCGATCGAGCCGCCCCAGCGTGTGTGATAGGCCGACAGCATCTCCTCGGCGCTGGTGGTGCCGCGCGCCACGACTTCGTCCAACGTGTTGAGGAAGGAGGTCTCGTCGTAGCCGTCGCGGTTCTTCTTGCCACGGTTCTTCAGCCCCATGCGGGAAATGACCATCACGTCACGCGCGATCTCGCGCAGCGTGGTGTTGCGGAACGGTGCGGAAATGCCTTGTTCCGGCACGGCGTTGCGCATCGCCAGCGTTTCTTCATACGTCCAGCTCGAGGTCAGCGCCTCGGCGGCATCGAGTGCGGCCTCATCATAAAGCAATCCGACCCAGAAGGCCGGCAGCGCGCAGATGCGCCGCCATGGCCCGCCATCGGCGCCGCGCATCTCGAGGAAGCGCTTCAGCCGCACGTCCGGGAACAGCGTTGACAGATGGTTCGCCCAGTCGCCCATTGTCGGCAGCCCGTCCGGCACTTCATTGCGCGCGGCCCCGGCCATGAACTGGCGGAAGGTGATGTGGGTCATGTCGTGATAGCGGTCGTCGCGGATGACGAAATACATCGGCACGTCGAGCGCCCATTCGACATAGTCGGCAAAGCCGAAATCGGGCGAGAAGCAGAATTCGAGCAGGCCCGAGCGCTGGTTGTCGGTATCGCGCCAGATGTCGCCGCGCCAGCTCTGCAGACCGTTCGGGTGGCTTTCGGTGAAAGGCGAATTGGCGAACAATGCCGTCGACAGCGGCTGCAGCTTCAACGACACCTGCATCTTGCGGCGCATGTCCGCCTCGCTCTCGAAGTCGAGATTCACCTGGATCGTGCAGGTGCGGTACATCATGTCGAGGCCCTTGGTGCCCACCTTGGGCATGTAGCGCGTCATGATCTCGTAGCGCGATTTCGGCATTTTCGGCGTCTCGGCCAGCGACCATTTCGGGCTGCCGCCGAGGCCGAGGAAGCGGATGCCCATCGGCTCGGCGATCTCGCGCACCTGCGCCAGATGGGCGTTGCCCTCCCGGCAGGTCTGGTGGATCGTCTCCAGCGGTGCGCCGGAAAGTTCGAACTGGCCGCCGGGTTCCAGCGAAATCGCACCCTGACCGGTCGGTTCGACCAGGCCGATGATGCGGCCGTCATCGACGATCGGATCCCATCCGAGCTTTGACTGCATGCCTTCGAGAATGGCGCGGATGCCGCGCTCGCCACCATAGGGGACCGGTGCATTGCCGTCGACATAGAACGGGAATTTCTCGTGCTCGGTGCCGATGCGCCATTTGTCGCGCGGCTTGTTGCCTTCGGCCAGATGCTCGACGAGTTCGTCGATGCCTTCGATGGGCCGGAAATCGGTTGTGTCGCGCGCCATGATCAAGCCCTCAGAGGCGGTTGGAGAACCGCCGGCGCTAAATGGACGAAATGTCAGTAGCCGATCAAGCGAAAAATCCTGAGCCACAGGTCAACAGGAATTGAACCTTACCGCGCTCACCGTCCCTTGCAAGAGCTCACCGTCCCTTGCAAGAGATGACGTTTCACCAGTCTCCGACTGTCGCCTGCATCACCGCGAGCGCGGCCACCGCCGCCGTGTCGGCGCGCAGGATACGCGGGCCGAGCGGAATGGCGGTGACGAAGGGCAGGGCGCGCAGCATCTTGCGCTCGTCGTCGGAAAAGCCACCCTCCGGCCCGACCAGCAGCCCAAGCTTCTTTTCCTTGACCGCCTGCAGCGCGGCCAGCGGATTGTTGGTCGAAGCATCCTCATCGCAGAAGATCAGCCGTCGCCCTGTGTCCCAGCCGATCAGCAGGCGGTCGAATTTTTCGGCTTCGTGCACCTGAGGTACCGCCAAGATGCCGCATTGTTCGGCGGCTTCGACGACATTGGCGCGCAGGCGATCGATCGACGGCTTGGCCACTTGCGTGTGCTGGGTGATGACCGGCTGCAGGACGCCGGCGCCCATCTCGACCGCCTTCTGCACGAGATAGTCGAGCCGGCCCTGCTTCAGTGGCGCAAAGCAGTAGACGAGATCGGGCAGCGGCGGCTGCGGTCGCTGCAGCGCCGACACCTTCAGTCGAACCGACCTTTTCGTCTTCGCCGCGATGGCCGCCGACCACTCGCCGCCGCGGCCATTGAACACCAGGATTTCGGCGCCTTCGCCAAGCCGCAGCACATGCAGGAGATAGTGGCTCTGCTGTTGGCCGGCGTCGAACTCTACATCCGGCGCGAGATCGTCGGGCACGAACAGACGTTGCATCTTGTAATTGGCGCGCATCGCCGAGGAATGAGCGAGCCGGCTGCCGGCGTCAAGCCTCGGCGGTCGGATGCCACACCGGCCGAAAGCCATACCCCAGCACGGCGAGCGTTGTGGCCGGTGTCAGCAGCGAGAGTGTCTTGCCGTTGAGCAGGCCGAAATCGCCGGGATGCCCATACCCGGCAAACGACCAGCGCAGCGTTTTGCCCCGACGCAAAGCATAAACCGTGGCGCCATCCGCGACCATGGCGCCGTCCGGCAGGCCGGCAAGGTCTTCAACCGCAACCACTGGCGGCCTGCCGCCCGAGGCCAGCCGCTCCTTGTGCAGCCGCCTGTCGACCATCGGCGCACGCGGTTCGGCAATGCCGAAGGCGTCGCCGAAGCGGCCGACGAAATCCCTGGCCCGTTCGCGGCGGCAAAAGAAGCAGGGGCGATGCCCGCCAGCCAATGCAGTCACCTCGTCGAGGAAGAACAGCTCGGTCCAGCCCGCTTTCCCGCCCTTCCGGTTGCGGCCCATCGGTTCGCGCCGCACATCGCGGAATTGGCGGACGCAGATGATCCAGGCCGGAAGCGCCCAGCGCTTCTTCTTGAGCGTCTTCGTCTCGGGATCGTGGATGATGCCGCGATTGCCGGTGAACAGGCCGCGATCAGGCACGGCGTGGATGGTACCGAACGGATCGACCCGGTTCTGCAGTGGCATAGTTTTCTCTCCGGACACGCATCTTGGCTGCAATGCGAGCGGCATGATATCGCTCGTCGCATCTTTTTCATGTCAGTAGGGTTTTGTGATGCGGGTGCTGGTGGTCCAGAACTACGACAATACCGGCCTTGGCCAGGTCGGCGCAGCACTTGCGGAAGCGGGTGCCGATCTCGACCTGCGTCTCCCTTACAGGGGCGATCCCCTGCCGGATGACGCGGCCGGGCATGATGCCATGGTGGTGCTCGGCGGGGGCCAGAATGCGCTGGCCGACGATGAGTACCCCTATTTCCCGGCACTGCTCGAACTGACCCGCGACTTTGCCGACAAGGATCGCGCCGTGCTCGGCATCTGCCTCGGCAGCCAGCTCGTCGCCCGTGCCTTCGGCGGCGAAAACCGCATCGGCGGCGCCAATGAGTTCGGTTGGCGCGGCGTATCGCTGACGGCGGACGCCAAGGCCGATCCGGTGCTGGGCGCGCTGCCGGAGAAATTCCCGATCTTCCAGTGGCATGACGACACCTTCGTGCTGCCCGAGGCCGCCGTGCGGCTCGCCGGCAACGATGTCGCCGAGAACCAGGCGTTTCGCGTCGGACGCGCCGTCTACGGTTTCCAGTTCCATTTCGAGGCCGACCGGCCGATGGTCAAGGACTGGAGCACGTCCTTTGCCCCGACCATCGCCGCGCGCCATCCCGACTGGGCCGGCAAGCTCGATGGCGAAATGGCCCGCAACGGACCCGATGCGGATGCCGCTGGCCTCGCCATTGCCCGTGCCTGGGTAGCGACTATCTGAGCGTTGGTCTCTCCGTACCCTCCAGCGTGACATAATTGGCACGCGGCGGTGAAACCGCCTGGGGAAAACCGTTTCATTCTTGGCTTGTGTCCGCCCGCCATCCTAGAAGGCGCGCGCTCTGCATCTTCTGTGCAACGGCTATGAACCTTTTGTGTGACCCGCGCGACACACCGTTGATACAGAACATGCCTAGAAGCGCAAAATCGTCGAAACTTTGAAGCGAATTCTCCGTTTCAACGCATTGGTAACCGCCTGGTGCACAGATGCAGAAAGCTCAACAAGAGATGACCTCCGTGAAAGCAGCGCTTCTGTCCTTTGCCATGTTGTCCGCCATCGTGCTGTGCGGTCTCGGCATCTATGCCGCCGACGCAGCCAACAACCACAACGCCGTAGACGGTTACGGCGTCACCGCCTCGCTGCGCTAAAGGCGGGAAGCGCCTTTCGCGTCCTCCGACGCGCGACGCTCAAGCTTCCTTGATCGTCATTGTCAGGATGCGTTTATCCGCGCCGTCGACGACGAGCGCGCTCAGCATGCCTGATTGCCAGGCAAGCGTGTCGACATTGACGCGGTTGGCCATCACTTCCGCCTCCGGCACCGGGGTGTGGCCGTGCACCACGATCTTCGGATAGAGGTCGGTGTGGTTGTGGAAGACGTCGCGGATCCAGATCAGGTCCTGTGGGTTTTGCTTCTCCAGAGGATTACCCGGCCTGATGCCGGCATGACAGAAGAAGAAGTCCCCGAAAATCGCGGAGAACGGCAGCGATCGCAGGAAGTCGATGTGGCTTTGCGGCACGGCCTCGACCAGGGCCTGATGTCCTTTGCGCACGGCCGATTCGGCTTTGCCGAACCACACGCTTGTGCCTTCACTGATCGCCACGCCGTAGGACTGTGCCGTCTGGATGCCGCCGAACCGGATGAAAAGCCCTTCCGGGTCAGGGGTCTTGAGAAAGTCGAGAAAACCGATGTCGTGGTTGCCGGCCAGCATCAGGTGACGAGGGTCGCGCTCTTGCGCTTCGATCAGGAAATCGATGACGCCCTTCGAGTCCGGCCCGCGGTCGACATAGTCGCCAAGATGGATGACGCGCCAGTCGGCAGGCGCCTGCTGCTCGATCTCGGCCCTGATGCGCCGATGCATGGCGGCCAGCAGGTCGAGCCGGCCGTGGACGTCGCCGATCGCATAGAGACGCACACCTTCCGGCCCATGCGCGTCGAGAAAATGGATGCCGGGTTCTACCAATTTTTCGGTGTCTCCGTGGTCAGGCGGTCACGGGACCTGGCGCCGGAGCTGGTCCTTGCCCATGTCGGTGACAAGACGCTTTCCGCACAGCGCCAGCGTGATGTCCATCTCCTTGCGGATGATTTCCAACGCTTTGGTAACCCCTTCCTTGCCAAGCGCACCCAGGCCGTAAAGAAATGGCCGGCCGATATAGGTTCCCTTGGCACCGAGGCAAAGCGCCTTCAGCACATCCTGGCCGGAGCGGATGCCGCCATCCATATGCACTTCGATCGTGTCGCCGACCGCGTCGGCAATCTCTTCCAGCACACCGATCGACGACGACGCACCATCGAGCTGGCGCCCGCCATGGTTGGAAACGATGATCGCGTCGGCGCCGGTCTTGGCCGCCATCAGCGCGTCCTCCTTGTCGAGAATGCCCTTGAGAATCAGCTTGCCGCCCCAGCGCTCCTTGATCCAGGCGACGTCCTTCCACGACAGATGCGGGTCGAACTGCTCCGTCGTCCACGATGCCAGCGAGGCCATGTTGCCGACGCCCTTGGCGTGGCCGACAATGTTGCGGAAGGTTCGCCGCTTCGTGCCGGCCATGGCGGCGCACCAGTGCGGGCGGATGGCCATGTCGACGATGTTCGTCAGCGTCAGCTTGGGTGGCGCCGAAAGCCCGTTGCGGATGTCCTTGTGGCGCTGACCGAGAATCTGCAGGTCGAGCGTCAGCACGAGCGCCGAGCATTTCGCCGCCTTTGCCCTGTCGATCAGGTTGAGCACGAAATCCTTGTCACGCAGCACATAGAGCTGAAACCAGAACGGCTTCGTGGTTACCGAGGCGACATCCTCGATCGAGCAGATGCTCATCGTCGACAAGGTAAACGGCACGCCGAATTCCTCCGCCGCCTGAGCCGCCAGCATCTCGCCATTGGCGTGCTGCATGCCGGTCATGCCGGTTGGCGCCAATGCCACCGGCATCGACACTTTTTCGCCGATCATCGTCGACGCCAGCGAACGGTTGTCCATGTCGACGAGCACGCGCTGGCGGAATTTGATCTTCTGGAAATCCTCTTCGTTGGCCCGATACGTGCCTTCGGTCCACGAACCGGAATCGGCATAGTCGAAGAACATCTTCGGCACGCGCCGGCGGGCGAGGTCCTTGAGGTCGGCGATGGTCAGGATCTGGCTCATGGGCTTCCCGTCTCGATAGCTAGGAGCGTTTGCGTGCTGGTTCTGTATCGGTGGCGTCGACGCGCTGTTTCAACCTCAGTCGCGAGACGCGCTGCCAGTCGCCGCTGCGCTCGGCCTCCGCCATCGACCGTTCGACATAGGTGATGTGGTCCATCGCCGCTTGCCGGGCAGCATCCGGGTCGCCGGCCTTCACCGCCGCATGGATCGCGCGGTGCTGCGCGAGCAGGGCGTCGCGCGCGCCGGGCACGCTGAACACCAGCAGCCGGTTCTGGAACACGCCCTCCGACAACAGCCGGTAACAGGAGCGCAGCGTGTGCAAAAGGATGATGTTGTGCGCGCATTCGCAGATCGCGTGGTGGAACTCGACATCGATCTCGGCTTCGTCGTCGAAGTCGCCGGTCCGGTGCGCATCGTCCATGCGTGCCATGATCTTGTCGAGCAGCGCCATGTCGTCCGCAGTGGCGCGCCGTGCCGCGTATTCAGCCGCGACCCCTTCGATCTCGCGGCGGTATTCCAGATAATCGGTCACTGCCTTGCGGTGCATCGAGATCAGGTCCGTCACCGGTTTGGTGAAGAGCTGGCCGATGACATCGGCGACATGCGTGCCGCCGCCGGGCCTTGTCGTCAAAAGGCCGCGTCCTTCCAGTGACTTCAGCGCATCACGCAGGATCGGCCGGGATACGTCGAACTGGCGTGCAAGCTCGCGCTCGCCCGGCAGCCGGTCGCCGGTGCGCAGCACGCCTTCGAGGATGAGGCTCTCGATCTGCTGCACCACCTCGTCGGCGGTGCGCGAATGCTCGATCCTGGAAAAAATGTCGCTCAACAGAATGCCTGGAAGGTGAACCGGTGTCGCAGAATAGAGCCTGCCTCGCCAACTGGTCAAATTATTTATCCAATTGACAAAAGCGTGCCGATTTTCCGCCCGATGCCATCATCTTCGGCTAACTTTGCTGTTTGCGTCATAAGGCCATTGGCACTAGAGGGACGCACGTGCAAGAGGGTTCAAGGAACCCAGGGAACAAGCCGTGTCAGACGACCCGTCCGATCTCGAATTCCAGCCGCGCGCCAAGGGCAGCGTCATGGGCTTTCCTGCGCATGAGGGGCGGCCCGGCGCACTTGGCGAGGTTCATGCCCGGCCGCATCCGCTGATCGAAAAGCCACGCGTCCTGATACAACTCGCCTTCATGACGGAGGGTGGCTCCGGCGTCGACCATGCGGTGCTTTCCGAACTGTCGCGGCGCCTCGGCATCGCCGCGCCCGACCGCCAGGCCCGCCACCATGCCATGAAATGGGGCAAGGGCTCGCTGCGCTGGGAGCGGCACACCGAGTTCTCGACCTATTTGTGGGAAGGGCCGCTTTCCGAAAGCGGCAGGACGCAGGAGGACTCACCCTTCGGCAACGGGTTTTCGTCGCCGGGAACCTGCATCTCCGGCATCAGGCTCGAAATCCGCAAATGGACGCAAGCGAGCGAGCAACTGATAGCCGGTTTCGACCCGACCAGCCTGTGCTACTCGCTGGTCGAGCGCGGAAACGCCGCCATCGTCACCGATTTTCGCCAGGATGGCGATGGCCTGACGCGCATGCTGCTGCTCGATCGCGGTTTGACCCCGGCGCGCACCGGCGCGTTGTCGCAGCGGCTTATCGACATCGAAACCTATCGGACGCTGGCCATGCTCGGCCTGCCGCTGGCGTTGACCTTGTCCGGCCGCGCCCGCCGCATCGAAGACCGGCTGGCGCAGACCACGCTGGAGATGAAGGTCGCCGGGACACGCGACAGCCAGACCTTGCTGGCCGATCTGACCGAACTTGCGGCGGAGCTGGAGGCGGACGCGGCATCGAGCCTTTATCGTTTCGGCGCCAGCCGCGCCTATGACGGCATCGTCGGCGAACGGCTGGAGGCGCTCGAGGAAGAGGCTGTGCCCGGTTATGACACATGGCGCGGGTTCCTGCAGCGCCGTGTGGCACCCGCAATGCGCACCTGCCGCTCGGTCGAGGAGCGGCAGGAAAATCTGTCGCGAAAACTGACCCGCGCCACGACGCTGCTGCGCACCTGGGTCGATGTCGAGGTCGAGAAGCAGAACCGCGACCTGCTTGCCTCGATGAACAACCGCGCCCGCCTGCAACTGCGCCTGCAGCAGACCGTCGAGGGGCTCTCGGTCGCCGCCGTCTCCTATTATGTGGTCGGCCTTGTCGGCTATGTCGCCAAGGGCGCCTCGATCTTCGGCCACGCCTTCGCGCCGGAGATCGTTACCGCGGCTTCGGTGCCTGTCGCCATCCTGCTGGTCTGGTGGGGCGTACGCCGTGTGCGCCGGATGCATTCCGAGCCCGGCAAGCCGCCCGGCGAATAGATCTGCTCACCCTCCCCTTGTGGGGAGGGTCGGCTCATGATCGCAGCGAAGCGAAGATCGTGAGACGGGGTGGTGGTCCTCGTAGAGCGCCGCGCGGACCCCCACCCCGCTCGCTTCGTTCGCGACCCTCCCCACAAGGGGAGGGTGAGAGACCGGCAGATTGCCGCCGAGGAAGCTTGCCTCAGCCTTGAAGCGGATTCCCCGCCGCCACAGGATTTGCACCCAACGCGCTTCACTGGTAAAAGATTTTGACCAGTCAAGCGAAATGAGGCTGCTGATGTCCGGCTTGGCCATGCCGAAACCAGACGACGCCACGATGCGCCGGCGCGACGAGATCGTCGCCGACATGCGCATCATCATGCCGGGTGAGGGCGTCGTCGACGCCGCCAATTCCATGCGCGCCTTCGAGAGCGACGGCCTGACCGCCTATCGGCAGCTGCCGCTGGTTGTCGTGCTGCCGCAAACGGTGGCGCAGGTTTCGCGCGTGCTGAAATACTGCAACGACCGCAACATCCGCGTCGTGCCGCGCGGCTCCGGCACCTCGCTGTCGGGCGGCGCGCTGCCGCTCGAGGACGCGGTGCTTTTGGTCATGAGCCGCTTCAACCGCATCCTCGGGATCGATTTCCCCAATCGCGTCGTCGTTGCCCAGCCGGGCGTCACCAATCTCGGCATCACCACCGCCGTCGAGCAGGAGGGCTTTTACTACGCCCCCGATCCATCCTCCCAGATTGCCTGCTCGATCGGCGGCAATGTCGCGGAGAATTCCGGTGGCGTGCACTGCCTGAAATACGGCCTTACCGCCAACAATGTGCTCGGCATCGAGATGGTGCTGATGAATGGCGAGGTGGTGCGGCTGGGGGGCAGTCACCTTGATGCGGAAGGCTACGACCTGCTCGGCGTCATGACCGGCTCCGAAGGGCTGCTCGGCGTCGTCACCGAGGTTACCGTACGCATCCTGAAGAAGCCGGAGACGGCACGTGCACTGCTGATCGGCTTCCCGACCAGCGAGCAGGGCGGTCAGTGCGTTGCCGACATCATCGGCGCCGGCATCATCCCGGGCGGCATGGAGATGATGGACCGGCCGGCGATCCATGCGGCGGAAGATTTCGTTCATGCCGGCTATCCCCTCGATGTCGAGGCGCTGCTGATCGTCGAGCTCGACGGCCCCGGCGTCGAGGTCGATCATCTGATCGGGCTGGTCGAGGCGATCGCCTACAAGAACGGCTCGACCACCTGCCGCATTTCGCAGTCGGAACAGGAACGGCTGAGCTTCTGGGCCGGCCGCAAGGCGGCGTTTCCGGCCGTTGGCCGCATCTCGCCCGACTACTACTGCATGGACGGCACCATCCCGCGCAAGGAGCTGCCGCGCGTGCTCGCCGGCATGCGCGAGCTGTCGGAAAAATACGGTCTCGGCGTCGCCAATGTCTTTCATGCCGGCGACGGCAATCTGCATCCGCTGATCCTCTACGATGCCAACGTACCGGGCGAACTCGACAAGGCCGAAAGCTTCGGCGCCGACATATTGCGGCTCTGCGTCAAGGTCGGCGGCGTCTTGACCGGCGAACACGGTGTGGGCGTGGAAAAACGCGACTTGATGCCGGAAATGTTCACCCAGATCGATCTCGACCAGCAGATGCGGGTCAAATGTGCCTTCGATCCCAACCATCTGCTCAACCCGGGAAAAGTGTTCCCGCAGCTGCGGCGATGCGCCGAGCTTGGGCGGATGCACATTTCCGGCGGCAAACTGCCGTTCCCAGACATTCCGAGGTTTTGAGGGATATGTCGGCGCTTGAACACCCCCCTCTGTCCTGCCGGACATCTCCCCCGCTAGGGGGGAGATTGGATGTCGTTTTGGCTTTCGCCAATCACCAAGGTTTGAAAGGCGCGGTCGTGCGAGCTGCCAATCTCCCCCCTTGCGGGGGAGATGTCCGGCAGGACAGAGGGGGGTGTGAAGAAACGCGGCCGATGTGGCCTTCCCCGCTTCGCTGGGCGAGGAACAGGGGTCGCCCATGACCACCTTCACCCCGACCACCTCATCCGAAGTCCCCTCCACCGTCGCCTGGGCAGCGGCGGAAGGCTCGCCGCTGGAAATCCTCGGCCACGGCTCCAAGCGTGGCATCGGCCGGCCGCTGCAAACCGAACACACGCTCGACCTGTCGAGGCTCACCGGCGTCACGCTCTATGAACCGGCTGAACTGGTGCTGTCGGCAAAAGCCGGCACACCGCTGGCCGAGATCGAAAAGCTGCTGGCGGAAAACGGCCAGCAGCTTGCCTTCGAGCCGATGGACTACGGCCCACTGCTCGGCGGCGAAGCTGGCAAAGGCACAATCGGCGGCGTGCTCGCCGCGAACCTCTCCGGTCCGCGCCGGCTGAAGGCGGGCGCGGCGCGCGATCATATCCTGGGCATCAATGTGGTGTCCGGGCGCGGCGAGGCCTTCAAGTCGGGCGGTCGCGTGGTCAAGAACGTCACCGGCTATGACATGTCCAAGCTGATGGCCAACAGCTGGGGCACGCTGGCCGCCTTCACCGACGTCACCTTCAAGGTGCTGCCGGCAGCCGAGACCGAAGTCACGCTCGCCATCCGTGGCTTGCTCGACGATGCCGCTGCCGCCGCCATGGCCCTGGCGCTTGGCTCGAGTGCTGAAGTGTCGAGTGCCGCCCATCTGCCGGAGCGGATCGCCGCGCGCGTCGCCGGCGGCAGTCTCGGCAGCGAGGCCGCCACGCTGCTGCGTGTCGAGGGTTTCGGCCCGTCGGTTGCCTACCGTATTGCCGCGCTGAAAACGCTGCTCGGCAAGGCCGGGCCGCTGCAGGAGATTGCCGGTGAAACCTCACGGCTGATCTGGCGCGATGTGCGCGATTGCAGGCCCTTCGCCGACAACGGCGAGAAACCGGTCTGGCGTGTCTCGATGACGCCGGGACAGTGCCACCAGATGGTCCTGACACTGCGCATGCAGGCCGCCGTCAGCGCCTTCTATGACTGGCAGGGCGGGCTGGTGTGGCTGCGCATGGAACAAGGCGACCCGGAAGCCGCCCTGCTGCGCGGGCTGTTGAGGAAACATGGCGGCGGCCATGCGACGCTGGTGCGTGCCGCACCTTCGCATCGCGCCGCTCTGCCGGTGTTCGAGCCGCAGCCGCCGGCGCTTGCCGCACTAGCGGTGCGCCTGAAACAGGAATTCGACCCGAAGAATATCCTCAATCCCGGCCGAATGGCCTAGGACATCAGCGATGCAGACCAATTTTTCGCTTGCCCAGCTTGCCGATCCGCATGTCGCGGAATCGGAAAAGATCCTGCGCAAATGCGTGCATTGCGGCTTCTGCACCGCCACCTGCCCGACCTATGTGACGCTTGGCAACGAGCTCGATTCACCGCGCGGGCGCATCTACCTGATCAAGGACATGCTGGAAAACGGCCGTCCGGCCGACAAGGAGATCGTCACCCATATCGATCGCTGCCTGTCCTGCCTTGCCTGCATGACCACCTGCCCGTCGGGCGTCAACTACATGCATCTGGTCGACCATGCCCGCGCCCATATCCAGGAGACCTACAAGCGGCCGCTGCTCGACCGCCTGACCCGCGCCATGCTGGCCTTCGTGCTGCCCTATCCCCAGCGTTTTCGCGCCGCGCTCAAGCTGGCGAAGCTGGGCAAGCCGTTTATGGGCTTGTTCGACAAGGTTCCGGCGCTGAAGCCGCTGAGTGCGATGCTCAAGCTCGCGCCGGCCTCGATCCCGACAGCATCGTCGATAGCTTCACCTGGCATCCATGCCGGGCAGGGGAGCAAAAGAGGCCGCGTCGCCATCCTCACCGGCTGCGCGCAATCGGTGCTCGATCCCGCCATCAACGACACCACGATTTCGCTGCTGACGCGGCTCGGTGTCGAGGTCGTGGTGCCACCGGGCGAGGGCTGCTGCGGGGCGCTGGTTCATCATATGGGGCGCGAGCAGGCCGCGCTTGCCTCTGCGAGGCAGAATGTCGATGCCTGGACGCGCGCCATCGAACAAGGCGGGCTCGATGCCATCGTCATCACTGCCTCCGGCTGCGGCACGACGATCAAGGACTACGGCTTCATGCTGCGGCTCGACCCGGCCTATGCCGACAAGGCGGCGCGCGTTTCGGCGCTGGCCAAGGACATTACCGAATATCTCTCGACCTTCGACCTGCCTGAACCGGCGCGCAAGCCGGGCACGGTCGTCGCCTATCACTCGGCCTGTTCGATGCAGCACGGCCAGAAGATCACCCGCCAGCCGAAGGAACTGCTCGCCAAGGCCGGCTTCATCGTGCGCGAGCCGCGCGAAGGGCATTTGTGCTGCGGTTCGGCCGGCACCTACAACATCCTGCAGTCCGAAATCTCGGCCAAACTGCGCGACCGCAAGGTGACAAACATCGAGGCGACGGGGGCTTCGATCGTCGCCACCGGCAACATCGGCTGCATCACCCAGATCGCTTCCGCCGCCAAGCTGCCGGTGGTGCACACGATAAAACTGCTCGACTGGGCCTATGGCGGACCGATGCCGGAAGGGGTCCCCGAGGAAAGGCTGGTTGCGGCTGAGTAGCGTGGCGTTGCCGCTGTCAGAGTTAACGGCAAGTCTCCCTCATCCGGCCGCTTCGCGGCCACCTTCTCCCCGAGGGGAGAAGAGGTTTGCGCCGGCGGTGACAATCTCCTCTCCCTCGGGGAGAGGTCAGCCGAGCGAAGCGGAGGCTGGGTGAGGGGGCTGGCGCCGCTCTGTGCTTACTCCGCCGCGAGCCTGTCCGCCGTGCCGTAGGTCGCCTCATAGAGCGCGCGCTGGCGGCTGAGCGCGACCATGGTGTTGCGCAGCAGGATGGCGACCGTGATCGGGCCGACGCCGCCCGGCACCGGGGTGATCCAGGAGGCGACCTCGCGGACGCTCTCGGTGTCGACGTCGCCGACGATGCGGCTTGAGCCGTCGGGGCCGATTTCGGAATTGATGCCGATGTCGATGACGGCCGCACCCGGCTTGACCATGTCGGCCTTGATCAGCCGCGGCTTGCCGACGGCGACGAACAGCGCATCGGCACGTCGCGCATGGGCGGCGACCGACCGCGTCATGTGGTGGCACACGGTCACCGTCGCGCCTTCGCTCATCAACAGGAAGGCGATCGGCTTGCCGACGATTTCCGAATGGCCGACGATGACGACTTCCAGCCCCTTGAGGTCGGGGCCGGTTTCCTTGAGCAGTTCGACCGAGGCCGCCGCCGTGCAAGGCGCGAGATCGAGCTGGTTGTAGACGATGTTGCCGATCGAGGCCGGATGCATGCCTTCGACATCCTTGAGCGGATGCACCGCCGCCTGCAGCGTCCTGATCGGGATATGCACTGGGACCGGCCGCTGAATGATGATGCCGGTGACGCGCGGATCGGCATTCAGGCCGTGAATGGCCGCTTCCAACTCGCCTGCCGTGATGGTGGCGGGAAAGCGCCGTTCCTCGAAATCGATGCCGGCGAGCTCAGCCTTGGCGCGCTGGTTGCGTACATAAACATCCACCGCATCGGTGTCGCCGACGGTGATCGAGATCAGCTTGGGCGGAAAACCCTCGGCTTTGGCGATCGCGGCGTCCTCGCGAACGGCGGCGATGATGCGCTGGGCGACCGGGCCGCCCTTGAGATAACGGCTGTCTTCGGACAGGAGCATGGGTGAACTCTTTTGTGGAACTAGCCACCGAGATAGCAAAAGAATGCGGTAAAGGGCAGCATGAAAGCGAACCGCTATGCCCGTTGCGCGACGCGTGGGTGACCTTTGCCCTCGATTTCTGCTCAAAAACGGAAAGGGCAGCGCGGTTTCCCGTGCTGCCCTTCCTGACCGGCCGCATCCCCATACGGCCCGTCCCCCGTTGTCCCTAACCGGCTCGAAAAGCGGACTGCTTTGCCGGCCAAGTGATTCGCAAGACCTACTATATCACCTCGACCGTGGTTCCGACATTGACCCGTTCATAGAGGTCGACGACGTCCTCGTTGCGCATGCGGATGCAGCCCGATGACACCGCACCGCCGATCGTCCACGGCTGGTTGGTGCCGTGGATGCGGTACTCGGTCGTGCCGAGGTAGAGCGCGCGGGCGCCAAGCGGGTTCTCCGTGCCGCCGGCAAGATAGGTCGGCAAATAGCGGCCCTTGGCGGCTTCACGCTTGATCATCTGCGCCGGCGGGCGCCAGTCCGGCCATTCGCGCTTGTTGGTGATCTTGTGCGTACCCGACCATTCGAAGCCCGGCTTGCCGGTGCCGACGCCATAGCGCCTTGCCTTGCCGTTCTTCTCGACCAGGAAGAGGAAATTCTGCGTGGTGTCGATGACGATCGTGCCCGGCTTCTGGCCTCCGTCATAGTCGACTTCCTGCGGCAGGTAGATCGGGTTGATCTGAGGACGCGCGACCATGCGCTTGGCCGGCGGCTGCACCGCCGCCGTCTGCACCCGGTCGGGCTGCGCCGGGCGCAGGCGCCGCTGTTGCTGGACGACCTGGCGGTTCTGGCGCACGATGCCGGGTGCCTGGCCAAGCTGCAGCACCCAGGGTGCGGAAAGGTCGGGGCTCACCATCACCGGCGGCCTGTCGGCATAGCGGTCGCCGGCGGTTGAGGGTGTGACGCCGGCGGCAAACACAGCCACGGCGCCGAGCACGGGAAACAGAACTGTCTTCATCGTAACGCACCTTGATCGTCTGATACAAAACGGGTGGAAACGTCCTCCCGGTTCGGCGATCATTGGCGCGCAAGCAGCAACCGAAACATGAATCGGAATGCGTAAAATGCGGAACTGTCGGTAAACCTTTTGGTGTGGTTACCGCCGGGTTCAGGAATCTGGTAAAGCCGCAGTAAATGCCGCGCAAAAGCGCGTTAACGAACGGATTTTGGCTTATGGACAAGGAAAACACCGGACTGCTCGCCGGTCCCGATGGTGTCGCGCGCTGCTTCTGGCACGGCAATCTGCCCGACTATCTGCACTACCACGATCATGAATGGGGCCGGCCTGTGGCCGACGACCGCAGGCTGTTCGAAAAGATCTGCCTCGAAGGCTTTCAGTCTGGCCTGTCGTGGCTGACCATTCTGCGCAAGCGGGAGAATTTTCGCGAAGCCTTCGCCAATTTCGAATTCGACAAGGTCGCCGCCTTCACCGACAAGGATGTCGAGCGCCTGCTCGGCAATGCCGGCATCATCCGCCATCGCGGCAAGATCGTCTCGACCATCAACAACGCCAAGCGCGCCCGCGAAATGGCCGACGAGTTCGGCTCGCTGGCCGCCTGGTTCTGGAAGTTCGAACCCGGCAAGGAGGAGCGGCCGCAGATCGTCGATCTCGCCCATCTGCGCGCCAACCCGACCACGGCGGTCTCGGTGCGGATTTCGAAGGAGTTGAAGAAACGCGGCTGGAGCTTCGTGGGGCCGACCACTGTCTACGCCTTCATGCAGGCGATGGGCCTGGTCAACGACCATCTCGAGGGCTGCATCTGCCGCAAAGAGGTCGAGAAGCAGCGGAAGGCGTTCAAAAGGCCGAAGTAGCCCCTCTACTTCCGGTAAAGCGAGTAATTTCAGGTGCCGTTGGCGCTGGCCAGCACCAGGCCGGCGACGATCGCCACCACCGTGGCCACGGTCGGATAGATCACCAGCAGGCCGGTCATCAACGCGTCGCGCATGGATGGGCCTTTGCCGGTGTCGGCCGGCACTTCGAACGGGCCGGCAGCCTGGCTGACCATTTTCGGAGCGTGGATGTCGGCCGGGCGCAAGCGCGCGGGCAATTCGCCGGCTTCGCCATCAATAGCGTAAAATCTTGCTGTGCTGACCATGGCCCCGAGCCCTCATTTACCCCGCCTTATCGGCGACGATTGTGTCGGCACGATGCCGCACCCGTGTCGGGATTGTTTCATTTTCGATGCGGTTTTGTTTCACGGAGGTTCGAGCGTGGTGCTGGGTGCCGACCCTTGCCGCTCCCGGCTGCATCAGTTAGGAAACGCGCGCTGCCGAATAGGAAATTTCCTATCCCGCAACGCCACGAAACACCGGATGCTCACTCATGGCCGACAAATCGGAAAAGACGAAAGCGCGGCTGCCGCGCGGTTTTGCCGACCGCAGCGCCGAGGATATCCGCGCCGTCGAGAAGATGATGGCGACGATCCGCTCGGTCTATGAGCTTTACGGCTTCGAACCGGCAGACCAGCCGCTGATCGAATACACCGACGCGCTCGGAAAATTCCTGCCCGACCAGGACCGGCCGAACGAAGGCGTGTTCTCCTTCCAGGATGACGACGACCAGTGGCTGTCGCTGCGCTATGACCTGACCGCGCCGACGGCCCGTTTCGTCGCCGAGAATTACGAGCGCCTGCCCAAGCCTTACCGCAGCTATCGCTCCGGCTGGGTGTTCCGCAACGAGAAGCCAGGCCCCGGCCGCTTCCGCCAGTTCATGCAGTTCGACGCCGACACGATCGGTACGCCGGGCGTGGCCGCCGACGCCGAAATGGCGATGATGATGGCCGACGTCATGGAAGCGCTCGGCATCAAGCGCGGCGACTACGTCATTCGCGTCAACAACCGCAAGGTTCTGGATGGCGTGCTGGAGGCGATCGGGCTTGGCGGCGAGGAGAATGCCGGACGAAGGCTGACGGTGCTGCGCGCGATCGACAAACTGGACAAGCTCGGGCCGGAAGGCGTGAAGCTTTTGCTTGGCCCGGGCCGCTGGGACGGTGGCAAGGAAGGCGAAGGCGACTTCGCCAAGGGCGCCGGGTTGAATAACGGGCAGGCCGAGGCAGTCCTTCTCGCGACAGCGAGGAATGCACAGGTAGGCCAGGATTCCATGGTCAGTTCGAATGCCATCTACCAGGAAGGCGTCGGCGAACTCGCCACGATTGAAGCGCTGGTCAGGGCGGCAGGATATGGCGAGGACCGTATCGCCATGGACCGCTCGGTCGTGCGCGGCCTCGAATACTACACCGGCCCTGTCTTCGAAGCCGAGCTGCTGGCCGAAATCCCCAACGAGGACGGCCAGATCGTGCGCTTCGGCTCGGTCGGTGGCGGCGGTCGCTATGATGGTCTGGTTTCGCGCTTTCGCGGCGAGCCGGTGCCGGCGACCGGCTTTTCCATTGGCGTCTCCAGGCTGATGACGGCGCTGAAGAACCTCGGCAAGCTCGACGCCTCGGATGTGATCGCACCTGTCGTCGTGCTGGTGATGGACAAGGACACCGACAGTCTCGGCCGCTACCAGAAGATGGTGGCGAGCCTGCGCGCCGCTGGCATCCGGTCCGAAATGTATCTCGGCGGCGCCGGCATGAAGGCGCAGCTCAAATATGCCGACCGGCGCGGCTGCCCGGTCGCGATCATCCAGGGCGGCGACGAGCGCGCCAAGGGCGAACTGCAGATCAAGGACCTGATCGAAGGCGCCCGCATGTCGGCCGAAATCACAGACAATGCCGAATGGCGCGCCGTCCGCCCGGCGCAGGTGACGGTGGCGGAGGGCGAGCTGGTCTCCGAGGTTAGGAAGATCCTGGGGGCGCAGGCTGCTGATCGCGCGAAAGGTGGCGCTTGAACACCCCCCTCTGGCCTGCCGGCCATCTCCCCCGCAAGGGGGGAGATTGGATGTCACGTGGGCTTTCGCCAATCTCCAGCGTTGAAGAAGAGGCGCTGAGCCTCAAGCTGCCGATCTCCCTCCTTGCGGGGGAGATGGCCGGCAGGCCAGAGGGGGGTGCCTCGCGCCCATCCGCTCCATGACCTCCCGCACCCCCGCCATCTCCACCGACATCACCAACCTCTTCGCCACCCGCAACACGCATGCGGTCGAAGTCGCCATATTGCAGCCGGCCGACCCGTTCCTTGACATGGCCGGCGAGGATCTACGCCGCCGTATCTTCCTGACCGAAAGCGAAACCGGGCAGACATTGTGCCTGCGGCCGGAATTCACCATTCCGGTCTGCCTCGACCACATAAGCTCGCAGGCCGGCACGCCGCGACGCTATTCTTACCTGGGCGAGGTGTTTCGCCAGCGCCGCGAAGGCGGCAACGAGTTCTTCCAGGCCGGCATCGAGGATCTTGGCGACCGCGATACCGCTGGAGCCGATGCCCGCTCGGTGGCCGATGCGCATGCGCTGCTGTCGCTGGTGCTGCCTGGCCAGGCATTGGCGATCACGCTCGGCGATCAGACTATTTTCGAGGCGGTTCTGGCTGCCCTTGGCTTGCCGCGCGGCTGGCGCATGCGCCTTGCCCGTGCGTTCGGCTCGGCGCCGATGCTTGAGGCGGCTCTCGCCGATCTCGCCAACCCGCCGCGCAACAGCCAGCTCTCCGGCCCGGTCGCGGCCCTTGTGCTAGACGGTGATCTGGACGGTCTTTCCGCCCATATCGCCAGCGGCATGGAAGAGGCGGGCCTGTCGGCGTCCGCCGGGCGCGCGCCGTCCGACATTGCCCGGCGGCTGATCGAGAAAGCCGAATTGCGCAGCGTTCGGCTGTCGAGCGAGGCCTTTTCCGCGCTGAAGGATTTTCTGGCGATCGACGTTCCGCTTGATGGCGCAACCCAGGCGCTGGAGTCCTTCGCCACCGGCGCCGGGCTGTCGCTCGATGTCGCGCTGGAAAAGTTCGCTGCCCGCGCCAAGGCGATCGAAACGTATGGCTTGCCGGCCGATAAAATCCGCTACGACGCCGCCTTCGGCCGCCCGCTCGATTACTACACCGGTCTTGTTTTCGAAATCGCGGCCGACAATGGCGACCGGCCGCTGGTCGGCGGCGGCCGCTATGACCGGCTGCTGACCCTGCTTGGCGCGAAGACGCCTATCCCCGGCGTAGGCTTTTCGGTCTGGCTCGATCGCATCGAGGCACTGCGGGAGACGGCGCCATGATCACGCTGGCGATCCCGTCGAAAGGCCGCCTGAAAGAACAGGCGCTGGACGTGCTGGCCAAAGCCGGCCTCGCCGTCAGCCTGCCAGGCGACGAGCGCAAGTACCACGCCCGCGTCGAGGGTCTGGATGATGTCGAAGTGGTGTTCCTGTCGGCTTCCGAAATATCAGGCGAGATCGGCCAGGGCGCCGTCGATCTCGGCATCACCGGCGAGGACCTGGTGCGTGAAAACCTCGCCGACTGGGAGGCGCGCGCCGAAATCGTCGCCCGTCTCGGCTTCGGCAATGCCGATGTCGTGGTGGCTGTGCCGGATATCTGGCTCGATGTCGACACCATGGCCGATCTCGACGACGTCGCCGCCGATTTTCGCCAGCGCCATGGCCGGCGGCTGCGCATCGCCACCAAATACTGGCGGCTGACCCAGCAATTCTTCTCGCAGAAGCACGGCATCCAGGTTTATCGTATCGTCGAGAGCCTAGGGGCTACCGAAGGCGCGCCGGCGGCCGGTCTGGCCGATGTCATCGTCGACATCACGACCACCGGCTCGACGCTGCGCGCCAATCATCTCAAAGTGCTGGGCGATGGCCTTGTCCTGCGCTCGCAGGCCTGTCTGGTGGCGTCGAAGAAGACACGGGCGGCGGCTGATGAGGCGCTCTTGCGCGACATTGCCGCGAAGATGGCGGCTGCGGCCGGATAGCGGCGGGGCCCACTACCCTTAGGGCCCCGACCCAGCTTAAGAACCCTGACGGCCGCCCAGCGGTGTCGGTAGCGTTTGCGCCGAGGTTTTCATGTTGATAGGAATTTTTTCTTGACCCGTGAGGGCAGCTATGCTACATTTTTGCCCATGGTGCTGATTTGCGCCAGCGACCCGCCGCCCAGGCGGGTTTTTGCGTTTTGGGGCTTCGTCAACCAACGCGAAGCTCCGAAGCATCGTTGACCTGCCACGACGATCGGCGGGTTTTCACCACCCCCTCAGGCTGATAGGTTCGGCCAATGCATGTCGCCCAAAAGTGATCTCGGTTTTGGGAGAACGACATGCCTAAAAACAAGGACCTAAAGCGCGTCGCATGATTCCGTTTCAGCGCGACACGCTTTAGTCCCGGGAGGAGAGAGCGATGCCGGTCAATCTCGACGAGCTGAAGAACGCCAGCAATTTGCGCGGACGCGGCGCGCGTGCTGGCGGTGTCTTCGTGGCACCCGTCGACAACAGGGCGCATGTCTCTGGCGAACGCAGCGTGCCGCTGCTCGACAAGACCATCCCCGCGCTGTTTTCCGATACCGTCAGCAAATACGGCACGCTCGACGCCGCCGTTTTCGTTGATCAGGACAAGCGCTTCACCTGGAGCGAACTGTCGGACACAGTGGACGCGCTGGCTGCCGGCTTCCTGGCACTGGGGTTGGCAAAGGGCGATCGCGTCGGCATCTGGTCGCCCAACCGCTGGGAATGGCTGGTGACGCAGTTCGCCACCGCCCGCATCGGCCTGATCCTGGTCAACATCAACCCCGCCTATCGGTTGACCGAGCTCGACTATGCGCTGAACAAGGTCGGCTGCAAGGCGCTGGTCACCGCTGCCAGGTTCAAGACGTCAGACTATCTCGGCATGATCGAGACGCTGGCACCCGAGATCGCCAAGGCCACACCGGGCAAGCTCAAGGCACAGAAACTGCCGGCGCTGAAGATCGTCATCCGCATGGGCGACGAGAATTCGCCCGGCATGTTCAATTTCGGCGACGTGCTGGCCATGGCCGGGCGTGACGAGCATGACAGCCTCGACCGCATCTCGGAGAAGCTGAAGCCGGGCGAGGCCATCAACATCCAGTTCACCTCAGGCACCACGGGAGCCCCCAAGGGCGCGACGCTGACCCACAGCAACATCGTCAACAACGGCAATTTCGTCACTTCGGCGATCAAGCTGACCGTCGACGACCGGCTGTGCATTCCGGTGCCGCTCTACCACTGCTTCGGCATGTCGATGGGCACGATGGGTTGCGTCTCGAAAGGCGCCACCATGGTTTTTCCGGGAGAAGGGTTCGACGCCGGCGCCACACTGAAGGCGGTGGCGCAGGAACGCTGCACCGGGCTTTATGGCGTGCCGACCATGTTCGTCGCCCTGCTGGATCATCCGGATTTTTCCGCCTTCGATCTCTCCAGCCTGCGCACCGGCATCATGGCCGGCTCGCCATGCCCGATCGAGGTGATGAAGAAGGTGGTGTCGCTGATGCATATGGAACAGGTGACCATCGCCTACGGCATGACCGAGACCAGCCCGGTCTCGTTCCAGAGCGGCGTCGACGACCCCTTGGAAAAGCGCGTCTCGACCGTCGGGCGCATCCATCCCCATGTCGAGGTAAAGGCGGTCGATGCCGATGGCGCTACCGTTGCGGTCGGCGTACCGGGTGAGCTTTGCACGCGCGGATATTCGGTGATGAAGGGTTACTGGGACGACGAAGACAAGACCCGCGAGGCGATCGACAGCGACGGCTGGATGTGCACCGGCGACCTCGCCACCATCGATTCCGAGGGTTATTGCAACATCGTCGGCCGGGTCAAGGATATGGTCATCCGCGGTGGCGAGAACGTCTATCCCAGGGAGGTCGAGGAATTCCTCTACCGCCATCCAAAGGTCAAGGAGGTGCAGGTGTTCGGCATTCCCGACGCCAAATATGGCGAGGAGCTGTGCGCGTGGATCGTGCTCAAGCCCGGCCAGATCGCCACCGAGCAGGAGGTCAAGAACTTCTGCGCCGGCCAGATCGCCCATTACAAGATCCCCCGCCACATACGCTTCCGCACCGCATTGCCGATGACGGTGACCGGCAAGCCGCAAAAGTTCTTGATGCGCGAGGCCATGGTGGAGGAACTGGGGCTGGTGGCGCAGAAGACGGCGTGAGCGAAGGCGGCGCTTCGGTTTGTCCGGCGCGCTGGGTGCGGTCAGGTCGCGATCCTGCTGCATCATTTGGAGCGCGTTGTTTGTGAGGGGGCGAACGCCGGCCGTCGGGCCTGCCGGATGTTTTCCAAGGCGCTCCACACTCCACATGGGGTTTTCCGCAAGGTTCGCAGAAGCGCATAGGGGCTTGAATGGTTGGTTTCAAACGATCGGTGGTTTCTTATGCGTTGCCCTTGGCCGCCTTGGTGATGGCTGTTGCAGTCAGGGCAGGCGGGCTGTCGGCGGACGAAGGTTCGCTGAGCGCCAGGATACTCGTCGGAGCGCTTTCGAGTGCGATTATGTTCACCACCATTTTCGTGGTGCTCGACCACGCCGAGGCGGTGGCCCGGCGTGTAGGAGAGCCCTATGGCACATTGGTGCTGACTTTTGCCGTGACGGCAATCGAGGTGTCGATCATCGTTTCCATGATGCTGCATGGAGAGAACAACCCTACGCTTGCACGTGAGTCCGTCTTCTCAACGGTGATGATTGCATCTACCGGCGTCGTCGGCACGTGTCTTGCGCTCGGCGGCTGGCGTCATCGCAAGCAGGCAATTGTTCGACAAGGGACCAGCGCATATTTGGCGGTTCTGATCGCGCTGACCATCATGACGCTTATTCTGCCGACCTACACACAAGCTACGGGGCCGGGCACATTTTCGGCAGCTCAACTTGGCTTTGTGAGCGTGCTTTCGGTGCTGCTTTATGCAAGTTTTGTGTTCGCGCAGACTGTCCGCCACCGAGAAGACTTTGTCGAAGGGCAGGCCCACGGCGTTGCGCTGCGGACTGCCCCTCACGAAAGCGTCTTTGCCGGCGCATTGCTGCTTTTGATCGGGCTGATTGGCATTGTCATGCTCGCCGAGCAGGTCGCCGCAAGTGTTGAAAATACGCTCGTTGCCTATCAGGTGACACAGGCTGACAGCATTGTGGGGGCATTGATCGCCGGGCTGGTTTTGATGCCGGAGGCCATTTCGGCGGTTCGCGCTTCACTCAACAATGAGCTGCAACGCGGTTTGAATGTCGCGATGGGTTCCGCTTGTGCCACGATTGGTTTGACAATACCGGCGGTCGCAGCCGCCAGCCTGCTGACGGGAAGAGGGTTAACCCTGGGGCTGCCGGCTGCTGATGCGGTCCTTTTGGTCTTGGCGCTTTTCATATGCAATGTAAGCTTCAGCACTGAAAGAACGACGTTCTTGACCGGAATGGTCCATCTTGTAGTATTTTTTACTTATGTATTTCTGATATTTATACCATGAGAGCTTTGGTGCAAGCGAAGCGCCAAGGGGGCGGTATCCTTCGTTACCTCACGCCGTGGATTTGAGGTGGTCGATGAAGGCGCGCAGCTTCGGCAGGATCTGGCGCTTGCCGGGATGGTAGAGGAAGACGCCCGGCGTCGTGGCGGCGATGGTGTCTAGGACCGGCTCGAGTTTTCCCTGGCCTATCGGACCTTCGGCGACGGGTCGGGGGATCTGCGCCAGCCCAATGCCCTGCATCGCGGCCCCGAGCAGCGTCGGATAGTCGTGCGCGATCAGCGGGCCTGAGACCATCGCCTCGATCTCCCCGTTGCCGTCGACGAAAGACCAGGGCGCGATGGCGCCGTTCGAACGGCGCAAGCGCAGGCAGGCGTGGCGGCACAAGTCGTCGACGTGCTCGGGGTAGCCATGGCGCTCGAGATAGTCCGGACTGCCGACGACCACGAACGGGAACGACGGCGTCAGCCGCACCGCGACCATGTCGGGCGCGATGAACTGGCCGAGGCGGATGCCGGCATCGAACCCGCCGGTCGCAAGATCGACCATCTCGTCACTCGCGGCGATCTCCAGCTCGACCTCGGGATAGGTTCGGCAGAACGATGCGATCATCGGCTCCAGGATCAACGGCACGACGGCGCGGGGGACGGACAGGCGTAGCAGCCCGGTCGGCCGTTGGCCGACATCGCGCGCGGCCTCGCCTGCCGCGACGAGCTCCTCGAAGGCAGGTCCGGCAAGATCGAGGAACCGCTGGCCAGCCTCGGTCAAACCGACGCTTCGCGTCGTGCGCACGAACAGCGCCGCACCCGTGCGGGCTTCCAGCGTGCGCACCGCCTGGCTCACGGCGGACGGCGTCACGCCGAGATCGGCGGCGGCACGGCGAAAGTTGCGGCGCCTGGCAACCGCCAGGAAGGTCTCGACCCCCTCCAGCGCACCGTGCCGGACTGTGTAGTTCTGCTTCATAGGTTGTTGTGATTACCCCGGGTAGTCGAATTATGGAAGCAGGCTTAGAGGTAACCGACTGAAGCTGGGGCCGCGTGAACCGGCTGCTGACAGGAGGCCAAATGTCCACGGAAATGGTGTTCCAGACCCATCTCGTTCTAGGCTACGTCGCGTGGCTGCTCTGCTTCGGCGCATACGGCCTCCCATGGCTGAGCTCGCTGGACCGGGTCGCGGCGCAACGTGCCATCGCCACCCTGCACAGCTTGCGTTTCTTCGGGCTCGTGTTCATCCTGCCGGGCGTCGTAAGCCCCGATCTGCCGGCCGGTTTCGCCGTGTTCGCCGCCTACGGCGACTTCGCAACAGGGGTACTGGCCATGCTGGCGCTGCTCACGGTGAGGCTACCCCGGCTCTTCTGGCCGTTGATCGTCGCCTTCAACATCGTCGGGACGGTCGAGCTCGTCGTCGATTATTACCACGCCATCCAGGTCGGCCTCCCTGCACATGCGGAGCAACTGGGCGCCGCCTACGCGATCCCGATCATCTATGTACCGCTGCTGATGATCACGCACATCGCCGCATTCTATTTTCTGCTACGCCCTCCGAAGGTCCGGATCCTAACGACGACCGCCCCGGCTGTGCTTTGACGGCAAGAGTATACCCCAAAGAAAAAGGCGCGGGCTTGGCCCGCGCCTTTGTTCTGTCCAGGCTTTCGAAGCTCAGTCCTTCTCGAAGATGCGCGCCTTGGCGACGACGCCGGCGATGGCGCCGCCGATCAACGGTGCGACGATGAACAGCCAGAGCTGGCCGATCGCGGCAGTGCCCGAAAACAGCGCCGGGCCGATCGAGCGGGCCGGATTGAGCGACGTGCCGGTCACCGGGATGATGGCGAAATGCAACCCCGCCAGCGTCAGGCCGATGACCAGCCCGGCGAACGCCGTCGAGTGCTTTTCAGCGGTGACACCCAGGATCACGGTGACGAAGGTGAAGGTGCCGATCACTTCCCACAGAAATGCCGAGCTGACGCCCCATTTCGTCACATCCCAGCCATTGGCGCCGAAGCCGGTCGTGTGTCCGCCAACCTGGCCGGAAACGATGATCCACAACGCCAGCGAAGCAAGGACGCCGCCGATGACCTGCGCGATCCAGTAGGGGATGACGTCCTTGGCCGGCAGCCGGCCCGCCAGAAAGACACCGAGCGTCACCGCCGGGTTGAGATGCGCGCCCGAAATCGGGCCGATCGCATAGGCCGCCGCGATGAGGCCGATGCCGAACGCCAGACCGATGCCTTCCTGGCCAAGCGGCAGCGCGCCGCCGAAGCCGCCCGTCACCACAGAAGCCGTACCGATGAACACCAATAGAAATGTGCCTAGAACTTCCGCCAGATAAGTCTTCATTGCCCTCTCCTCGTGTCAATCCGCCGGTCCGCCTTTTGCGCGCCGCGAATCACAACCGGAAGAGTATTCGCAACCAGAAAAGTTGGAAAGCAGAGCGGTTGTGCAGGCCGACCTGCTTGTGCGCGCCGGTTGCGCGCTCTAGAGCAGGGCCGGAATAATTTTCTGCGTGACGGAACAAGACCATGCGATTGGGCGGACGGCTGGCTGCGGCCATCGAAGTGCTGGAAGACATCGGCCGGCGCCACCGGCCGGTGGCGGACGCGCTGAAGGATTGGGGCCTGTCGCATCGCTTCGCCGGCGGCGGCGACCGTGCGGCGATCGGCAACATCGTCTATGACGCCTTGCGCCACAAGCGTTCCGCCGGCTGGCTGCTGGGGCAGGACACGCCGCGCGCCATCGGCTTCGGCGCGCTGCTGCTCGAATGGGGCCAGACGGCACAATCGCTCAACGAGGCGCTTGATGGCGACAAGTTCGCACCGCCGCTGCTGACCGCCGCCGAGCTTCAGGCCATCGCCGACCATCGGCTCGCCGACGCGCCGGACGCGGTGCGGGCGGATGTTCCCGACTGGTGCGCGCCGCTTTTCGAGCGAGCCTTTGGCTCGACCTGGGCCGACGAGGGCGCGGCGCTGGCGACGCGCCCGCCGCTCGACCTCAGGGTCAACACCTTGCAGGCCAATCGCGACAAGGTGCTGGCCGAACTGACGGGAACTGGCGCGAAACCCTCGGCAATCGCGCCACACGGCATCCGCATCCCGCCGATCGACGGCGACGGCCGGCACCCGAACGTGCAGGCCGAGCCGGCTTTCCAGAAGGGCTGGTTCGAGGTCCAGGACGAAGGCTCGCAGATCGCGGCCGCCCTTGCCGGGGCCGAAGCCGGCATGCAGGTGCTGGATTTCTGCGCCGGCGCCGGCGGCAAGACGCTGGCACTGTCGGCTTCGATGGAAAATCGTGGCCAGATATTTGCCCACGATGCCGAAAAGGCGCGACTGGCGCCGATCTTCGACCGCATCCGCCGCTCTGAAAACCGCAATGTCCAGATCGTCACCAAGCCGGCCGAACTCGCCCCGCTCGGCAACCACATGGACATCGTGCTGGTCGACGCCCCATGCACCGGCAGCGGCACCTGGCGCCGCCGTCCCGACGCCAAATGGCGGCTGACGCAGAGACAACTCGATGCCCGCAAGGGCGAGCAGTCGGCGATCCTCGATGCGGCCAAAGCCTATGTCAAACCGGGCGGCCTGCTGGTCTACATCACCTGCTCGGTGTTTGATGAGGAAAACGGTGAGCAGATCGCGGCCTTTCGGGACCGTAACAGCGGTTATGTTCCCGTCGACCACCGCAAGCTCTGGGACAGCCGTTTTCCCGGCCATGAGGCAGCCGCACGCATCGGCGCCAAAGGCGACATCTCGCTGTCGCCGGCGCTCAGCGGCACCGATGGGTTTTATCTCTGTGCGTTACGCAGATCGGCCTGAATCCAATTCCTGACGGATGCGCGGCGCCGGCCGGCAGGCCAGGTCGATTGTGCAGTGCAGCAAAAGCATTGCCTGCCGCCCATGCCTCTGCAATAAGCTTATCCGCGTAAAGGAAGGCAGCGGCAATGGCAGCAAAGATCGTACCCGCCCCGGACTATGAGGATCGCGTCAGGACCTCCTTCGCGCGCCAGAAGGCGATGGCCACGATCGGCGCCGAACTGACGCTGGTGACGCCCGGCATCATCGAGATCGAGATGCCCTATTCGGCGGCACTCACCCAGCAGCATGGCTTCCTCCATGCCGGCGTCATTTCGACGGCGCTGGACTCGGCCTGCGGCTATGCCGCCTTTTCGCTGATGCCGGAAAATTCCGGCGTGCTGACCATCGAGTTCAAGGTCAACCTCCTGGCGCCGGGCAGGGGCGAGCGCTTCCTGTTCCGCGGCTCGGTGACCAAGCCGGGCCGCACCATCATCGTCGCCGACGGCCAGGCCTACGCCTTTGCCGCCGACGGCGAGGCCAAGCTGATCGCCACCATGACCGGCACCATGATGACGGTGGTCGGGCGTGATGGCATAGAAGGTTGAGGAGCGGTCCGCGGAGCGGACGGAAAGCTCCCAAATGGGCTTTCCGAGCACGAACGCCCGGAGCCATAGCGGAGGGCTGGGCGCCGGTGAGGGCACGTCGCCGTTCTTACCTTCCGGTGTAGGTGATTGGGTAGAGAGGAATAGATCATGACCGGTAAAGTGTCGCGCCTGGCGGGCAAGGACGTCCTCTTCGTCATGGCGGCGCAGGCCGAATACGGTCCGCACCTCAAGCAACTGTTCACGCCGTTGATGACCGGTGTCGGTCCCGTCGAGGCCGGCGTTAGGCTGGGTGCGGAACTCTCCTGGCTGAAATCGCAAAAAGCACTGCCGGATCTCGTTGTTTCGCTCGGCTCAGCCGGCAGTCGGACGCTGCAGCAGACGGAGATCTACCAGGCGGTTTCGGTCAGCTACCGTGACATCGACGCTTCGCCGCTTGGCTTCGAAAAGGGCGCCACACCCTTCCTCGACCTGCCGGTAACCGTGCCATTGCCCTTCAAGATACCGGACATCAGGCAGGCGACCCTGTCGACCGGCGCAGCGATCATCACCGGTGCGGCCTATGATGCTGTTAGCGCCGACATGGTCGACATGGAGACCTTCGCCTGCCTGCGCGCCTGCCAGCTGTTCGACATCCCGCTGGTCGGGCTGCGCGGCATTTCCGACGGCGCGGCGGATCTGCGGCACGTCAACGACTGGACCGAATATCTGCATGTTATCGACGAGAAGCTGGCGGACGCCGTCATGCGGCTCGAACGGGCGATCGGCGACGGCGCCCTTCGGACGGAACCATCCCATGAAGATGCCAGACCAGCCTGAAAGTCGGGCTACGCAACCCATTGCGCCGACTCGTTTCTTTCTCTAAACGCTCGCCATGAAAACAGCCAATCATCCCGACACCGTCCTGATTGTCGATTTCGGCAGCCAGTTCACCCAGCTCATCGCCCGCCGCATCCGCGAGGCCGGCGTGTTTTCCGAGATCGTGCCGTTCCAGTCGGCCGAAGCGGCATTCAAGCGCATCAATCCGAAGGCCGTCATTCTGTCCGGCGGTCCGGCTTCGACCGGCGATATAGGCAGCCCGCGCGCGCCGCAGATCGTCTTCGATTCCGGCGTGCCGGTGCTTGGCATCTGTTACGGCCAGATGGCCATGTGCGTGCAGATGGGCGGCGTTGCCGAAAGCTCCGACCATCGCGAGTTCGGCCGCGCCTTCGTCGAGATCCAAAAGGACAGCCCGCTGTTCGAGGGCCTGTGGGCACCCGGCCAGCGCCACCAGGTGTGGATGAGCCATGGCGACCGCGTCATCTCCTTGCCCAAGGGCTTCGAAGTGTTCGGCAAGTCGGAAGGCTCGCCCTTCGCCATCTTCGGCAGCATCGAGCGCAAGATGTACGGCATCATGTTCCACCCCGAGGTGGTGCATACGCCCGACGGCGCCCGGCTGCTGCGCAACTTCGTCCACAACATCGCCGGCATCGAGGGCGACTGGACCATGCGCGCCTACCGCGAGCACGCGGTCGAGACGATCCGCAAGCAGGTCGGCAAGGGCAAGGTCATCTGCGCGCTGTCGGGCGGCGTCGATTCCTCCGTTGCGGCGCTGTTGATCCACGAAGCGGTCGGCGACCAGCTGACCTGCATCCTTGTCGACCACGGCCTGATGCGCAAGGACGAGGCCGCGGGCGTGGTGGCGATGTTCCGCGAACACTACAATTTACCGCTCATTCTGGTGAACGCGTCGGACCGTTTCATCGACGCCCTCAAGGGCGAGTCGGACCCGGAGAAAAAACGCAAGACCATCGGCCGGCTGTTCATCGAGGTGTTCGAGGAAGAGGCCAAGAAACTCGGCGGCGCCGAATTCCTGGCGCAGGGCACGCTCTATCCCGACGTCATTGAAAGCGTCTCCTTCACCGGCGGCCCGTCGGTGACGATCAAGTCGCACCACAATGTCGGCGGCCTGCCCGCGCGCATGAACATGCAGCTTGTCGAGCCGCTGCGCGAGCTGTTCAAGGATGAGGTCAGGGCGCTAGGCAAGGAGCTTGGCCTGCCCGAAAGCTTCATCGGCCGGCACCCGTTCCCAGGCCCGGGTCTTGCCATCCGTTGCCCCGGCGGCATCACCCGCGAAAAGCTGGAGATCCTGCGCGAGGCCGACGCCATCTATCTCGACGAGATCCGCAAGGCCGGCCTCTACGACGCCATCTGGCAGGCCTTCGCCGTGCTGTTGCCGGTGCAGACGGTCGGCGTGATGGGCGATGGCCGCACCTACGAGTTCGTCTGCGCGCTGCGTGCCGTCACCTCGGTCGACGGCATGACGGCGGATTTCTACCACTACGACATGGCCTTCCTCGGCGCCGCCGCCACCCGCATCATCAACGAAGTCCGCGGCATCAACCGCGTCGTCTACGACGTGACGTCGAAGCCGCCGGGAACAATCGAGTGGGAGTAGGAGTTAGCGTAGTCTGGAATGCTCCGGCGTAGTTTTTCGCAGAAAAAGCAACGATTTGCGGTTTATCTCATTCACTATCGACGCTGCATCAGCCGCACGTCCTACCGTCAGCGCAAGTCCGCATTTGTGAGATTGGGCGCCGGTGTGTCTTGAGATCGCCTCATTGGCTGACCGCAATCAGAATTCTAGGCGATGCCGCCCAAAAGTTCCTCCGCCCTGGAAACAGCGGCCGCCTGATGTGGCTGCAAGGGTTGGCCGGCATAGCTTTCGAAGACCGGCAGGAACGGGTCGTCGATATGCGTCCTGATGCCGGACAGTTGCTCCATCACCGCCAGGCCGCAATAGGGAACGTAGGAGGCCGAATAGCCGCCCTCATGCGACATCATCAGGCGCCCGCCGCAGAGGTCGTCCGCCGCCTGCATCAGCATCCGCGTCATGTCGCGGTAGCTACCGCTATGCAGCATCATGCGCCCCAGCGGATCGGCCGCCGAGGCGTCGAAGCCCGACGGCACGACGATGAGATCAGGCTTGTAGCGATTGAGCGCCGGTAGCACGACGCGTTCGAAGACGGACATGTAAGCGCCGTGGCCGCAGCCGGCCGGCAGCGGTACATTGATGTTGTAGCCTTCGCCCTTGCCCTCGCCGCGTTCCTTGTGAAGACCGCTGTCATCCGGATAAAGACCGTCCTGATGGATCGAGATGGTCAGTACCGACGGGTCCGAATAGAAGGCGGACTGGGTGCCGTTGCCGTGATGAACATCCCAGTCGACGCTGGCGACCCGCTCGAAGCCATGTTTGGCCCGGTTCTTCAGGATAGCGACCGGAACGTTGCCGAACAGGCAAAAGCCCATGCCTTGCCCGCGCTCGGCATGATGGCCGGGCGGTCGTACCAGCGCATAGCCATTGTCGGCATCGCCGCTCAACACCGCATCCATCACCGCTGCCGTGCCGCCAGCGGCCAGACAGGCGATTTCGTAGCTGCCATGGCCGAAGGGGGTGAGATAGCTCGCATCGCCGCCGCGCCCATCACTGAGCAGCTTGATACGGCTGATGTAGTCGCGGTCGTGAAACAGGGCGAGGTCATCCTCGCTCACCGCGACGGAGGCGATCTTATACAGTTTCTCGGTCAGGCCTGAAACCTCCATCAGATTGCGGAATCGGCGTTTCGTGTCGGCATTCTCCGCATGCTCGCCCGGCTCGATGGTCAGGCTCGGCTGAAAGAACTGCGCGGCATTGCCGGTCTCGTGCCAGAGATAGAGTTCGTGGAAATTCCAGCCTGTCGTCATGTTTTGTTTCCTAGCCGGCCAGGATCATTGACGCGGCGCGTTCGGCGATCATGATCGTCGGCGCGTTGGTGTTGCCCGACACCATTTTCGGAAAGACCGAGGCGTCGGCGATGCAAAGCCCGTCCAGCCCATGAACCTTCATCGACGTGGGATCGACGACGGCCATCGCATCTGAACCCATGCGGCAGGTGCTGGTCGGGTGATAAAGCGTCGTGCAGTGGCCGCGTATATAGTCGGCGATCTCGGCGTCGCTCTCGCATTCGGCGCTCGGCGTGATTTCGCCGACGAGCATTTCGGCAAGCGGCGACTGCGCCGCGATGCGCCGGCTGATGCGGATGCCTTCGACCAGCGTGGCGATGTCCGAGCCATCCTCGTCGCTGATGAAGTAACGTGGGTCGATCGCCGGATATTCGATTGGATTGGCCGAGCGCAGGCGAATCTCGCCGCGGCTGTCTGGCCGCTGCAGCGTGGTGTGCAGCGTGATGCCGGGTCTGGACGAAAGGAACCGAACATAGTCGCGATGCGGGCTGATGGCGCCGTAAAGCTGCAGGTCCGGCTCGATATCGGGCCGGCTCTTGACGAAGCCGCCCGCCGCCACCCAGGGTGAGGAACGCGGACCGCTGCGCGATGTCTGCCATTCCGCGAAGTCGCGCTGCAGCGTCTCGTCGGTCCAGGCGCCGACGCCGATCTTGTCCTTGGTATAGAAGGTGATCGGAATGTTGATGTGGTCCTGCAGATCCTTGCCCACGCCCGGGAGGTCGTGCACGGGAGCAACGCCGACCTGGGCGAGTTCGTCGGCCGGCCCGATGCCCGAAAGCAGCATCAGCTGGCAACTGCCGATCGAGCCCGAGGACAGCACCACCTCGCTGTCGGCGAAAGCGGTCTCAGGTTCGCCATTGACGAGATAGCGGATGCCCTTGACCCGGCCCTTCTCGACGATCAGGCCCGTCGCCAGCACACCGGTTTTCACGGTCAGGTTGGGTCGTTCCCGCGCCGGGCGCAGATAGGCCTTGCCGGTGCCCCAACGTTCGCCATTCTTGATGGTGAACTGGAACAGGCCGACGCCTTCCTGCTCGACGCCGTTGAAATCGCGGTTCTGCTTGTAGCCTGCGGCCTTGCAGGCCTCGATCCAGGCAAGCTCGTTGGGATCGACATGTCCGACATTGCCGATATGCAGCGGCCCGTCGGCGCCGTGCAGCGGGTCGTTGCCGAGTTCGGCATTGCTTTCACTGGCCTTGAACACCGGCAGCACGTCAGCCCACGCCCAGCCGGGGCAGCCCATCGCCGCCCAGCCATCATAGTCGGACGGCAGGCCGCGAATATAGATCATGGCGTTCAGCGCGCCGGAGCCGCCGATCATCTTGCCGCGCGGCCAGAACACCCGCCTGCCGCGGCAGGCGGCCTGCGGCTCGGTGTAGTAGCCCCAGTCGACTTGCGTGTTGAACATGGTCGGCCAGTCCGACGGCACATCCGAGGCGAGCGGCGCCTCGCGCCCGGCCTCCAGCAGCAGCACCTTGCGGGCAGGATCGGCGCTGAGCCGGTTTGCCAGCACGCAGCCGGCCGAGCCGGCGCCCACTATGATCGTATCGAACATCGTCAGTCTCTCACTTTCCGGCCGGGGTCGGGCTTTGCACAATGCTGCTTGCTGCCGGCTTGCTGTCGGGGCTGGCGCGACGGCGCCCGAGCCAGTCGATGAGATCACCAAAACGGCCGACCAGCCCCTTGGGCATCAACACCACCGACAGGGCGATGATCAGGCCGAGCCCGAGCGTGCGGAACTCGCCGCTCTCTCGCATCAATTCGTCAGCCAGCACCAGCACCACCGTCCCGACCAGCGGTCCCCAGAACGTGCCGACGCCGCCGACCACGACGATGGCGATGATGAACATAAGTTGCGACATCGACAGCACACCGGGGCCGATCGCCTGGAAATGCGCGGCATAGAAACCGCCGGCCAGCCCGGTGAAGAAGGCGGAGATGCCGAACACCAGAAGCTGCGCCTGGAAGCGGTTGACGCCGCGGGCCACCGCATAGCCCGGATTGTCCTTCAGCGCCCGGAAGGCAAGGCCGATAGGGCTTTTGACGATCGCGTAGGTGAAGACCATGGTGAGCGCGAACAGCACCGCGATGATGGCGTAATTGCCGACCAGCCACTGCGCCCGGAGCAAGGCCCTGGTGCCGAGGTCGCCGAAGCGGGCAAAGCCGACGGCGCCGCCGGTGAACTGGCGGCAGACGGAGCCGACCATGACGAAACATTCGGTGTCGGTGACGATCAGCAGATACATCGTCTGGGCGATCGCCAGCGTCAGCAGCGCCACATAGACGCCGGTCAGGCGAAGGCAGGCGAGGCCGACGACCAGCGAGAACAGCACGGCGCCCAGCGCGCCAGGCACAAGTGCTGCCCAGACGTTCCAGCCGAAATAGAAGCAGAGCATCGCCGTCGCATAGCCGCCGAACGCAAAGATCGCCATTTGCGCTAGCGAGAAGATGCCCGAGAAGCCGAACAGGAGGTTCCACTGCGAGGCGATCGTCGCATAGAACAGCGCCAGCACGATCTGGCCAAGGATGTAGCGGCTGTCGACCAGGAACGGCAGCGCGATCGCCGCCGCGATCAGCATGAGGCTGATGGCAAGATCAGTCCTGCCCGAGCGAGACATGGAGGAACGGGACATGGGACGTGTCTCTGTCATGATGCCCCTCACATGCGCCGGATTTCGACGTGGCCGAAAAGGCCGGACGGCCGCCAGATCAGCACGGCAATGACGACGAACAGCAGCGATGGAAAGCCCCACCTGGCGCCCAAGGCGTACTGGACGAAGGATTCGAGCAACGCCAGCCCAAGTGCTGCTGCGATGGCGCCCGGCAGATTGCCGAGACCGGCGACCACGCACATGATGAAGGCCTTCAGCATCGGGTCGTTGCCGAGTGGCGGCGACAATTGCGTCATCGACGAGACCATGACGCCGCAGATGCCGGCGAGCGCGCCCGACAGCATCAGCACCTGCAGGTAGACGCGGTTGACGGCGACGCCCATGAGCTGCGCCGCGTCGCGGTTCTGCGCCGTCGCCCGGATCGCACGGCCCATCCGCGTGCGGCCGAGCGCCGCCGAGACGACCACCATCATCACGACCACCACCGCGATGATCAGAAGGTTCTGCCAGGGCAGCGTCAGCGGTCCCAGGCGTAAGGCACCGGCGATCGAAACCGGCTGCTTCAGCGGCTGCCCGCCATAGGTCAGGAGGATGGCATTCTCGAGGGCGATGCCGATGCCGACCGTGGCGATCATGACGTTGGCTTCGAATGTCGATTTGTCATTCTGCAGGAGATTGCGAACGATCGCGAAATAGAGGATGGCGCCGGCCAAAGCACCCGCGACGATGGCACCGGCGAAACCGATCGCGACCGGCAGGCCGAGCGAGGTGATCACCGTGAAGGCGACGTAGCCGCCAAGCGTCAGCATCGCCGCATGGGCCATGTTGAGCATGCCCATCGAACCCCAGACCAGCGACAGCCCGACCGTCGCCAGCGCATAGAGCGCGCCCGAGGTGAAGCCGGCGACGAGAATGGCCATGAGAACGTCGGTCATGGCGTCAGCCTCCGAGGTAGGTTGCGAGGAGTTCGTCGCGCGCCATCAGTTCGGCGGGCTTGCCTGACCAGACGATGGCGCCGTCGTCGAGCAGATGCAGGCGGTCGGCGAGGTCCTCGACCCGGGCCGGGTTCTCCTCCACCAGCAGGATCGTGCGCCCAGCCTTGCTCAGTTGCGAAATGACGTCGTAGACCTGATCGATGATCAGTGGCGCGAGGCCAAGCGACGGCTCGTCGATCAAAAGGATGCGCCCGCCCATCATCAGGCCGCGGCCTATGCCGACCATGCGCCGTTCGCCGCCCGATAGGCTCGAGGCGATCTGGTTGCGACGGTCGGCAAGCTTCGGCAGAAGCGCGTAGACCTCGTCCAACCGACGCGCGATCTCGGCCTTGTCCGGCGCGAGATAACCGCCCATCAAAAGGTTTTCGAGCACGCTCATCTGCGCGAACAGCATATCGCCCTGCGGCACGTGGGCGACGCCCAGCATCGCCGTCTCATGCGGCTTGCCGGACAGGCGCCGGCCGTCGATGCTGATCTGACCGCCGCGCAGCGGCACCAGGCCGGAAATGGTCTTGAGCAATGTCGACTTGCCATGGCCGTTCGGGCCGACGACGGTGATGAATTCACCGGCATGAACGGTCAGCGAAATGCCCTTGAGCACGTCGAGTCCGTCATAGCCGCAGACGATGCCGTCGAGTTGCAGGACAGGTGGTTTTGCGGCTGCGCCCGTCATGGCGTTCCCCCCACCGCCGGATTCGTCATGGCGGCTTGCTCATCGAAGAATTTCTTCAGCCGTTTCTGCGTGCCCTGGCCGAGATAGGTTTCGACAACGGTCTGGTCCTCGGCGACCTTGTCCGGCCGGCCTTCAAATATCACCTTGCCATGGTGCATGATGATCACGCGGCTGGAGAGCGCCAGGAGAAAGCGCATGACGTGCTCGATCAGGACGATGGTCAGTCCCTGGTCGCGCAGTTTCAGCACCATCGCCATGATCTGGTCGATCTCGGCGACGTTGAGCCCGCCCACCGGCTCGTCGAGGAAGAGCATTTTCGGCCGGGTGGCGATGGCGCCGGCAATCATCAGCAGCTTGCGGTCGAGCACCGGCAGCCGCGCCACGGTCTCGTCGGCCTTGGCCGCAAGCCCGACGAAGTCCAGCGCTTCGATCGTTGCCTGCCGGACATCCTCGCCGAGGCGGAAGCCGGCCAGCCTTCGCCGCTGCCGGCCGAAATAGGCGGCGATCTCGATGTTTTCGCGAACGGTCAAGCTGTCGAAGGCGGCATTGAGCTGGAAAGTGCGGGCGATGCCGAGTTGGCAGATGCGGTCGGCCGGAAGCGCCGAAATGTCGGTGTCGCCGAAATGCACCCGGCCGCCACTGGCCGGCGTGATCCCTGTCACCACGTCGAAGAAGGTCGTCTTGCCGGCGCCGTTCGGCCCACCAATGCCAACGATCTCGCCCGCATTGACCACCATCGACACGCCGTCGACGGCGGCCAGCGAGCCGAACCGTTTGACCACACTGTCACAAACCAGCATCGGACCGGCGGCCTCAGTCATATTTCTCACCCAATGGAGCCGGTCGGGCAAAGGGCCCGGCCGGTGTCGTTGGTTTCATTTCCGCGTCCGGTCACTTGATCCATGGCGGCAGGATGAAGCTGTCCGTGGCATAGAGCGCCGGCGCGATCAGCTTCGGATCGGTTTTGTAATCCTGATGCTGCAGGAACTGGTGCGGCATGCCAAGCGACGGATCGGCCACCTGCGTCGGATAGCAGAAGGCCGATTGGCCGGCCGGATCGGCCCGGTAGGTGCCGTTGACCCCGCGATAGACCAGGCGCTTCATCGCATTGGCCACCTTGGTGGTCTGCGCCTTGTCCATCGGTTCGCCTGGACCACCGGCGATTGCCGCGGCAAGCGCCCACATCCACAGGCCGTCATAGGTCTGCGATCCCGTGATGTAGGCCGAGTTCGGACCGAATTTGGCCCGGTAGCTCTCGCGGAACGGCTTGGAGAAGTCGTCCGGCAGGCAGCCGATCACCGTCGAATAGACGACGCCGTTGACCGCCTCGCCGCCGATCTCGCGGAAAGCCGGCAGCGATGGTCCGTACTGCATGTAGATCAGGCTGTTGATCGGCTCGGCGAGGAATTGGACCATGAACTGCGCCAGGTCCTGCGGCAGGAAGTGCGTGACCAGGATCGCCGCCGGCGGGTCCTGGCGGAGTTTCGCCAGCGTCGGTCCCCACTGGTTGGTCGGGAACGGAACGGTCTCGAACAGGCTGACCTCGAAGCCATATTCGGCGGCCTTGTCGCGGATCGCGTTGGCGATGACGATCGAATATTCGTTGGCAGACGGGATGATGGCGATCTTCTTGTTGGGCGCCTTCCATTTGCCGTCCGCGGCAAGCGTCTTGAGGAAGTTCAGGCAGCCCGGTCCATACCAGAACTCCGGCGGATCGCCCTGGAAGGAGCTGTAATAGCGGGCAGGGTCGGTCTTGAACTTCTCATTGTGCGAAATCAGCGTGTTGTAGTGCATCATGATGACGTCGTTGTCGGCGGCGACGTCCATCTCGATCATGTTGGTGCCGAGATTATAGCCATTGATGATGACCGGCGCCTCGAAGCGGTCGATCAGGCGCTGCATCGACTGGCTGACGAGGTCGGCGCCCATTTCCTTGGTGTCTTCGATGTGGATCTCGACAGGCCGGCCGAGAATGCCGCCCGCCGCATTGATCTCCTCGGCGGCAAGTTCGAGACCGTTCTTGAACTCGATGCCGTCGGCGGCGGCGATGCCGGACATCGGCAGGGCCGAGCCGACCGGAATGGGCTTGGTGTCCTGGGCGATCGCCGCAGTGTTCATATCGGCAAGAAGCGCGGCACCGGCCGCACCCGCGCCGACCACGCCCTGCAGCATTGCACGTCTGTTCATCATGGCAAAGTTCCCCTTTTGGCGTTGGTTAGAGTCTTTTCTTCATGCGAAATCTTTCACACCAGATCTTTCTGGCGAAACGCGTGGGTCATGGGCACGAAAGCGGCTTCCAGGTCGGCTGCCGCCGAAAGCACGCGGGCATCGTCGCCGCGCGCGCCGATGATCTGGAAGCCGACGGGCAGGCCCGCCTCGGTCATGCCGCAAGGAATGACGCAGGCCGGTTGCTGGCTGAGATTGATCGGGTAGCTGAACGCCGCCCATTCGATCCATCGCGAGAGGCCGCTGCCCAGAGGCACTTCAAGGCCAACGTCGAAGGCTGGAATCGATGTCCCCGGCGAAACGATGAAATCATAGTCGTCTAGCAGCCGGTCCATGGCGGCGCCGAATTCGGCGCGCTCCAACTGTGCGGCGACGAGCGTATGGACGTCGAACGCCGCCCCAGCCTGCGCGATCTCCAGGAAGCCCGGATCGATGCCCGCCCGTTCGCTCGGCGGAACCAGCGCCAGCCGCGCCGCGGCGCCGGTGAACCAATGATGCTGGAACAAATCGAGGAGATCGCCACCGGGAAGGTCAATCGGCTCGACCGTCGCGCCGAAGGCGTCGAAACACGTCAAGGCGTGGGAGACGACGGCGGCGATCCCGGAATCCAGCGCTCCTGAAGGCGGCTTCGACCAGTAGCCGATCCGGGCGCCCCGCAAAACTTCTTCGATCCGGCCAAGCGGCGCCAGCGTTCCCACGCCTTGCTGCCAGTCGCTGATATCGCGGCCGGACATGGCGCCGGCCATGACGGAAAGATCGAGTGCTGTCCGCGCCATCGGTCCGATATGGGCGACGGTTCCGAACGCGCTGGACGGATAGGCGGGCACGCGGCCGAAGGTCGGCTTCAATCCGGCGATGCCGGTGAACGAGGCCGGAATGCGGATCGAGCCCCCGCCATCGGTACCGAGATGGAAGACGCCGGCGCCGGTGGCGGCGGCCACCGCCGCTCCGCCGGAGGAACCGCCGGGGGTCTTTTGCGCATTCCAGGGATTGCGCGTGATGCCGCAGAGGCCGCTGTCGGTAATCGCCTTCCAGCCGAATTCGGGCGTCGTCGTCTGTCCGATGAAGACGGCGCCGGCTCTGCGCAGCAGGGCAACGGCGGGGGCATCCTTGTCATAGGCGGCGGAAGTCGTCGTCCTGCTGCCGTAACGCACGCTCCAGCCCTCGACCCAGACGATGTCCTTCAGCGTCGTCGGTATGCCGTCGGCTTCCGACAGCGGCTCGCCTGCCCGCCAGCGTTTCTCGGAAGCACCTGCGGCCTCGATCGCACCCTTGCGGTCGATCATGGTGAAAGCGTTGAAAAGCGGATTGATCGCTTCGGCGCGATCCAGCGCCGCCAGCGTTACCTCGACGGGCGACAGCGATCCAGCGCGGTAGGCGGCGCTAAGCTCCGCAGCAGCCAGGCGGCACAGAACATCGGCGTCGGCAATGGGAGACAGCCCATTCGGCATGCAGTTCGAACCCCTCACTTCATGGCCGCTCTTGCGGCAGCCTTGTCAGCCCGGGCAATCTGGCGGGTTTTTTCATCACCATAAAATGTATTGTTGTGGGGAACATTCGCTATTTAATGTAACAAAGAGCCATGAATCTGACCATTCGGCAGTTGCGCTATGTCTGCGAAGTCGCCCGCCTTGGCAGCGTGCTGGCGGCCTCCAGATCGCTCTACATCTCGCAATCCTCCATCCTCGGGGCGATCACTCTGGCCGAGGCCGGGATGGGGGCGCGCATTTTCGACAGGCGGCCGGCGCGCGGCGTCTCCATCACGCCGGCCGGCCAACGCTTCGTCGCCGCCGCCCGCATCATGCTGGCGGCGGAAACAGAGTTCAACCGGTCGATCGGAGATCTCAACGGGCGCGTGCCGAAGGTCCTGCGCATCGGCTGCTTCGAGCCGTTCGGCGCGCTGTTCATGCCGGAGATGCTGCGCAGCTATCTCGACAGCGTCGGCGATGTCGAGATCGACCTTGTCGAGGCCGACCAGGTCCAGTTGCAGGAACGGCTTGTCGCCGGCCAGATCGATCTGGCCATTCTCTACGATATCGGTCCAATCGGTATCGACAGCGTCACCCGCATCTGCAAGGTACCGGCGCATGCCGTGCTCAATGCAGACGATCCCCTTGCCGCGCGCGACGGCATCTGGCTGGCGGAACTGGCGGCACGTCCGCTGGTGCTGCTCGACCTGCCGCACACGGCGACCTATCTCCTGACCCTGTTCGACGTGCTGGCGAAACGGCCGGAGGTGCGCTTTCGCACGCGCTCTTACGAAACGGTGCGCTCGGCCGTCGCCTCCGGCTTCGGCATGGCCGTCCTCAACATGCGGCCGATCGGCCGCGCCACCGCCGATGGCGAGGAGATCGTTCGAAGACCAATCCTCGATGAACTGCCGCCACCGACGCTGATCGTCGCCGACATGTACGGTTCGGCAAAGCCACTCTTCGTGCGTGTCTTCATCGACATGTTCCATCGCTTTTTCAGCGCGGTGGGCCCTTCGGGCTTTTCGGTGACGACGCCGGAGCGCGAACCTTTTCTACTGGTCGCCAGGGAGGATGGCTGAGCCGCCCCCTTGGCGTTGCGGACATTTACAGGACTGGCGTTGCAACCGCGCCGGAGGCGCGGGTTCCGGATCGAGATGTTCGAGATCGACGGCTGGCTCGGCGAAGCCTACCGGCGCGACAAATGACGAAGCCGGCGCATAGATTGCATGAGCACTGGCCGTTGCCGCTAAACTGAAGTTTTGGCGCAACCACTCGGTTGCGGGCGCGTTTGTGAGCAAGGGCATCGATTGGAGGGATAGATTCGTCAACAGTTCCAAGCAAAAGCGCCCGAATTACGAAACTCGCTGCGGTGCGCTGGCTCGCGCTGTGGTTATGCTTGGGAACCTGTTCCAGCTGCTCGGGAGCCCAGTCGGCGCTTGATCCGGCTGGAGAGGAAGCGCGCCAGATCGCTGACCTTTTCTGGCTCATGGCCATTGCTGGCGGTTTTATCTGGCTGACGGTCATCGGTCTTCTGGTCCACGCGACGCGTCATGAGCGCACTCCCATAGACGAGCGTATTGCAAGCCGGCTAATTTTCTGGGGCGGGGCAGCCATTCCTTCGCTACTCCTCTTTCTCTTGCTAGGCTATGCGCTTTGGTTGATGCCTGGACTGAGACCTTTCGCACGAGCCGGCGAAGCCAATGGTCTCAGGATCGAAGTGACCGGTGAGCAATTCTGGTGGCGGGTCGCCTACCACCCGGCTGACGGCGGAGTTCCTATTCTTTCCGCCAACGAGATCAGGCTGCCGGTTGGCGAGCGCGTCGAGTTCTTGCTGAAAAGCACCGACGTCATCCATTCCTTCTGGATTCCCGCGCTCGGTGGCAAGATGGACATGATCCCGGGTCGCGTGAATCGGCTCTCGTTGCTGGCTACCAAACCTGGCACCTACCGCGGCCCTTGCGCGGAATATTGCGGGACCTCGCACGCGCTGATGACCTTCACGGCCGTCGCCATGCAGCCCGCTGCCTTCCGGGAATGGCTGGCTGTGCGGGCGAACCCTTCGCCCGGCGCATCCTTGCCCGGACGCGACATATTCCTTCGCAACGGCTGCGGCGCGTGCCACCGCGTTGCGGGCACACAAGCTGAGGGTGGTGTCGGCCCGGATCTCTCGCATATGGGTTCGCGGGGAACGATTGGTGCCGGCGTTTTGCCCACCGACGATGAGGCCGTTCGTAGCTTCATCGCCCATCCGCATTTGATCAAGCCGGGTTCGAAGATGCCCGACTTCAACATGTTGCCCCAACAGGACATCGCCGAAATCGCCTCTTGGCTGAAGGGGCTCGAATGACAACCCTCAAAGCCCGCATCAAGCGAAACGCCTTGCCCTCCGCAGAGAAGATCGAGGAAGAACAGCTGCGCCTCGTCTGGAAGACGCCGATCGGCTGGCGTTACTGGACTTCGGTCAACAATACGCAGGTTGGCCTCTGGTACGGGGGTGCGGCCTTTGCCTTCATGCTGTTTGGCGGCGTGCTGGCGCTTCTTGTGCGCACGCAACTCGCGGTTCCGGGAAACAATTTCCTCTCTGCCGACTTCTATAACCAGGCCTTCACGCTGCACGGCACCGTGATGATGTTCCTGTTTGCCGTGCCCATCTTCGAGGCCGTCGCCATCTTTCTGCTGCCGCCAATGCTCGGTGCGCGTGAACTGCCATTTCCCCGTCTCGGCGCCTTCGGCTTCTGGAGCTTTCTGATCGGCGGTGTCTTCGTTTGCGGTTCGATCTTCTTCGACGCCGCTCCCTCTTCAGGCTGGTTCATGTATCCGCCTCTTGCCACTGACAAGGCATATTCCGGCATTGGTGCCGACATCTGGCTGCTGGGCCTCTCCTTTATCGAAGTCGCCTCCATTGCTGCGGCGGTCGAACTGATCGTCGGCATCATGAAGTGCCGCGCGCCGGGCATGCGCATCAACCTAATGCCACTGTTCGCCTGGTACCTGCTGATCGTCGCGGGCATGATCCTATTCGCTTTTCCGCCGCTGATCGCCGGCGACATCCTGTTTGAGATGCAGCGCATGTTCGACTGGCCGTTCTTCGACCCGACGCGGGGCGGCGACCCACTGCTGTGGCAACACCTGTTCTGGATCTTCGGGCACCCCGAGGTCTACATCATCTTCTTGCCCGCCATCGCGCTGATGGCGATGATCGTGCCAACCTTTTCGCAACGTCCGATCGTCGGCTATTCCTGGATCGTGCTTGCCGCTGTCGGCACCGGCTTCCTATCGTTCGGCCTCTGGGTCCACCACATGTTCGCGACCGGCCTGCCGCAGATCTCGCTGGCATTCTTCTCGGCCGCCTCGGAAGTGGTCGCGATTCCAACCGGCGTGCAGATCTTCGTCTTCATCGCCACCATGCTGGCCGGACGTGTCATCTTCTCGGTGCCGATGCTGTTCGGCGCCGGCGGGCTCGCTATCTTCGTCATCGGCGGGCTGACCGGCGTGATGGTCGCGCTCGTGCCGTTCGACTGGCAGGCGCACGATACCTATTTTATCGTCGCACATCTGCATTACGTGCTGATCGGTGGAATGCTGTTCCCGCTGGTCGCCGGCGTTTACTATTATTACCCGCTGATCAATGCGCGGATGCTCTCGCCCCGTCTCGGGCGCACCGCCTTCTGGCTGATGTTTGCCGGCTTCAACGTCGCCTTCTTTCCGATGCATCTCAGCGGCCTGCGCGGGATGCCGCGCCGCGTCTTCACCTACCCCGAGGGGATCGGTTGGGACTGGCTGAATCTCATCTCCATGATCGGCGCCTATGTTTTCGCGGCAGGGGTGCTGGTGGTTGTCTTCGATGTTGTACGGCCGAAGCATCGCGAACCTCGCAGCGAGCAGAATCCGTGGAAGGCGGGCACGCTCGAATGGCTGAACGAGCCCGAGGAGAACTGGGGCGTTCGATCCATTCCGATCATCGAGAGCCGGTATCCGCTTTGGGACCAGGCGGATCTGATGCAAAAGGTCAATGAGGGCGCCTATTATCTTCGCAGTGCCAAGGAGAATCGCCGCGAGACGCTCATCACCTCGGTGCTCGACGCCCATCCGCTGCAGTGCCAGCGCGTGGCGACATCAACCACGATCACAATAATCTCGGCCGCATTGCTCGGCGGCGTCTTCGTCGCGCTCACCTTCGAACTCTGGATCCTTGCCCTATTGTCGGGCATCGGCACGCTCTCTGCCATTTTGTGGTGGCTCTGGACCGGCACCGGCGAAACCCCGGAAAAGAAGACCAAGGATGTCGGCCTTGGACTGCGCTTGCCGCTCTATGCCTCCGGCCCGGATTCTGTTGGCTGGTGGGCGATGTTCATTACGATGGTTGGCGACGGAACTGCCTTCGCCAGCCTCATCTTCGGCTATTTCTTCTACTGGACCATCCATCCCGACTTCACTCTGGGGCAGCCGGGTCCCGGTATGCGGTGGCCGATGATCGCGCTGTCTCTCTTCGTCGCCGCATGGGTCGCGATGCTTGGTGCGCGCCGACTGAACGCAAGCGGGTGGATCGACGGCGCACGCGTTGCGCTTGTTGCCGCGTTTCTGCTGACGCTTGCTGCCTCTGCAGCCGGTTTTGCCGGACCTTGGCAGCATGACATGCAGCCGACCGCGCATGTCTATCCGGCGATCGTCTGGATTCTCGTCATCTGGGCGCTTGCTCATGCCACGGTCGGATCCGTCATGCAGCTCTATTGCCTTGCGCGCAGCCTCGCCGGTCGCCTGACGCGGGAGCACGACATGGAACTGCACAACGTCGCGCTCTACTGGCATTTTATGGCGATCACCGCTGTCATCACCTTCGCCGTCATCGGCCTTTTCCCTGAAGCGATGTGAGACGGTGATGCGCATCATTCCCAAAGAGGTCGAAACGCTCTGGACGCTCTTCACCGCGCCCGTGATCTGGGCCGGACATTTCCTCGCCTGTTACGCACTGGCCGCAATCTGGTGTGCAAAGCGCGGTGACCTCGGTTTCGCTGTCGTCCAGGCTGGCATAGTGGCTATGACGCTGGCGGCACTCGCGATGATCGTCTTGTCCGGGTGGCTCGCCTGGAGGCAGTGGGGCTTCGGCACGAACGACCCGCCGCACGACGATCCCACAGCGACGGACCGCAACCTCTTCCAGGGGTTTGCCACGCTACTGCTTTGCGGCCTGAGCTTCGTCGCCGTGCTCTACGTGGCGCTGCCGCTGCTCTTCATCGACGGATGCTCCTCATGAGGACGGCAAGCCTGTTGCTGGGCTTCGTCACCCTCGCGCTGGTCTGGGCGGGACCGCTGCTCGATGCGTGGCGTGGCTCGTTCGCGGCCCACATGCTTGCCCACATGGGCGTCGTCGCGATCGCGGCGCCGCTGATCGCAATCGGTATTGCCAGGACGATACGCTCCGTGGCCACCGCCGCTCCCCTTATCGCCTCTCTCGTCGAACTGATTGTCGTCTGGGGCTGGCATGCGCCGGCTGCGCGCCAGTGGGCCGAGACATCGACCATTGCCACCATGATCGAGCAGGTGTCCTTCCTTGGCGCCGGGCTGTTCCTGTGGCTGACGTGCGTGGCGCCGCGCAATTCCGATGCGCCGGCTAGGGACGCTGCCGGCGCCTTCGCGTTGCTCCTGACCTCCATCCACATGACGTTGCTTGGCGCGCTGCTCTCGCTCGCCTCGCGACCGCTCTATGGCCTCGGCGATGTGACGTGCTTCGGCCTCGTGCTCGGGGCGGGACAGGACCAGGCGCTCGGCGGCATCATCATGTTGATGATCGGCGCTGCCGCTTACCTCGCTGGAGGCGTCTTCCTGCTTGCCAGGCTCCTAGACGGCAAAACCGAGAGGCTGGCCGGCTGATGCACGTCAACTGGAAACACTTGGCGATAGGCCTGGCGATTTTGCCGGTCGCCGTGCTTTTCGCGACCTGGATCGGCTTCTTCAACGTTGGCGCCTCGACCGGCCACTGGAAGGTGACCGAGTGGTTCCTCCACTTCGCCATGCGCTCGGCCGTACGGACATACGCACTCACGGTCAAGGTGCCGGACGAGCTGCCGCGCTACGCTATTCAGCCGGCTGCCGGCCATTTCGCGCGCGGCTGCGCCATCTGCCACGGCGCGCCCGGCGAACCGCGATCGCCCGCCGTCCTTGCGATGCTGCCGCAGCCGCCGGACCTTGTCGGTAAGGTCGGCGAATGGACGGACGCCGAACTCTTCCGCATCGTCCAGCACGGCGTGCGCTTCACCGGCATGCCGGCCTGGCCGACGCAGCAGCGCGACGATGAAGTCTGGGCGATGGTTGCCTTCCTGCGCGAACTGCCGATGATGGACCAGGCGCGGTGGCGCGACCTTGCTTATGGCAGTAGCGAACCGCCGACTGGCCAAACACGAGGCCTCGAACGCGCACTCGCCGACTGTACCCGCTGCCACGGCACGGATGGGCTCGGCCGGAGCCCCGCAACGCCCGTCTTGGCCTCTCAGCGCGAAACCTATCTTCTTGAAAGTTTGAGAGCCTACGCTGCCGGCCACCGCCAGAGCGGTGTCATGGGAATTTCTGTCACCGCTGTCGACCCTGCACTCCTCGCCGATCTCGCGCGGCATTTTTCCGCGCTGCCTGCGCCTGCAACGTCGACGCAACCGGACCGTGCCCGGATCGCGCGTGCCGATGAGATCGCGCGACGTGGCATTCCGGAGCGCGACGTTCCGGCATGCCTGGGTTGCCACGGTCGTCCGGACCGCAACCCCATCTATCCGGAACTGTCCGGACAGCCCGCCAAATACATTGCGACCCAGCTCGAGCTTTTCCGCGAGGAAAAGCGCAGCGGCACGCGCTTCGCCCATCTGATGCGCAACGCTGCTAAAAACCTCTCGGACGAAGATATTGCCGCACTGGCCGCCTATTTCGCGCAAATGTCGCGTGCCGCCGCAACCGGAACGCCCTGATGGCGTTACGTCACTGTCCCAATCTCGGGAATATCTGATGCGAAAAATTCTCGGCGTTTTACTCGTTATTGTCGCCTCCGTCGTAATCGCGGGGGCGAGCTTGTTCTTCTTCTCGCGCGAACAGGCCACCGTTCCGATCGAGCAGACCTACGGTCCAAACCCGACGCTCGCCGAACCCAATCCGACCTGGATACCCACGGTCCACGTTGCCGAGGCGACCCCTTGGCCCCAAGGCAAGATGCCGGTCGCCGCCCAAGGCTTCGCCGTCAACGAATTCGCTGGCGGCCTCGACCATCCGCGCTGGCTGCACGTGCTGCCCAATGGCGACGTGCTGGTCGCCGAAAGCAACGCGCCGCCAAAACCTGACGAAGGTTTTTCCATACGTGGCTGGTTCATGAACCTGTTCCAGAGCCGGGCTGGCGCCGAGGTGCGGAGCGCCAACCGTATCTCGCTGTTACGCGACGAGAACGGCGATGGCGTGGCTGAGACCAGGACAGCCCTCCTCAGCAGCCTCTTCTCGCCCTTCGGCATGACGCTGCTCGACGGCAAGCTCTATGTCGCCAATGCCGACGCGGTCGTCACTTTCCCCTATCGCGACGGCACCACCGAGATCACTGCTCCGTCCGAGAAGATCGTCGACCTTCCGGCCGGCCGCAATCACCATTGGACCAAGGACGTCATTGCCAGTCCGGACGGAACGAAGCTCTATGCCACCGTGGGCTCCAACTCCAATGTCGGCGAAAACGGCATGGAGGAGGAAGAAGGCCGCGCCGCCGTGCACGAAATCGACCTCGCGACGCGGCAGACGCGGCTCTTTGCGTCGGGTCTGCGCAACCCGAACGGCCTCTCCTGGAACCCTGAAAGCGGGGAACTCTGGGCGGTCGTCAACGAGCGTGACGAGATCGGCAGCGACCTCGTTCCCGACTACATGACATCGGTCAGGGATGGCGCCTTCTACGGCTGGCCCTACAGCTATTTCGGCCAACACATCGATGTCAGGGCGCAGCCACCACGTCCGGACCTCGTCGGCAAGGCGATCGTGCCCGACTACGCACTCGGGGCGCACACCGGGTCGCTTGGGCTCACCTTCAACACCGCCGACCTGTTCGGCCCGCACATGAAGAATGGCGCCTTTGTCGGCCAGCATGGTTCATGGAATCGCATGCCGCGAAGCGGCTACAAGGTGATCTTCGTGCCGTTTGCCGACGGCAAGCCGTCGGGGCCGCCACAGGACGTGCTCACCGGATTTCTGAGCAACGATGACAAGGCATTCGGCCGTCCGGTTGGCGTCGCCATCGACCGAACTGGCGCATTGCTGATCGCGGATGATGTGGGCAACAAGATTTGGCGGATTATCCCGGCGGCCGACTAGGCCGGCGCGTTGCTTCGGCGCGTGGAAGGGTTGGGCTCATGGGCCAAAACGACCGAGGAGCCGAGCGGATCGTCACCATTTTTGGCGAAACAGGGTTTCTCGGGGGACGATCGAGATGCCGATGGCGCTCGGTCTGGTTGGCGGCGCCACCAGACGCGTCCGCTGCCCACATCGCGCTCAAGATCCTCGGGGTGAAGGGTGCGCAGGAACTGGCCGAGGCGGCGGTGACCGTCGGCCTGGCACAGAACATGGCGGCGATCCCGGCGCTGGCCAACTTATCCTGAATGAGTGTGCGAGAAGAATGCATGGCTCCAAGTTGGCTTGCGGTTTGCGCGCCCAAGGCTGGTTTGATCAACTGCACACCAGGACCGTGACGATAATTGAAACCGTCGCGAGCTCCGGCCCTTGGGCCAAACGGCCACATAAGTTTATTCGTTTTTGACCAATACGCGCCGGCGGATTCCTGTAATCTTCAGAAAAACACCGGGCTAACCGGGGCCAACCAGAAAGGTCGGGGAATGAAATACGTCGTCGATACGATCGGCGGTCCCACAGGCGGTGATGCCTGGCAAGCCGCTGTTACCGAAGCCTATTTTCCGCTCGACACCGAGTATCGGAACCGTCGTGAATTTTCAGGCACGCTGGAAACCTTCTCGCTTGGGCTCGTCAGCGTGTCTAAAATGCGCTGCGATGCCGTAAGCTATCGCCGCCATCGCCGCCACTTCCTCAACGAACGTGACGCCAGCCTGCTCATCACCATCCCGGAGATGTCGGAGGTGAATTTCTCGCAAGGGTCGAGGACCGTCAATTGCGGTCCGGGGGGCTTCCTCGTTGAGAGGGGAGATGCGCCTTACGAATTCTGGCACGGTAAGCCAAACGCGCTGTGGGTCCTGAAGGTGCCGTCGTCGAGCGTTCGGGCGCGGATCGGGTCTGCCGAACGGCTCAGTGCGCTCAGTTTCGACGCAACCCAAGGCGTCGCCGCGCTCTTCCTTGACACGGTGCGAACCACGATCGGCCATGTCGATGAGATCACTGAAGTCGCTCGTGAGATGATGGGCAGGCACATCCTGGAAATGCTGTGCCTGTCGATCGTGAGCGACGATCGCGTGCTGGACAGCAGCATCTCGTCGATCCGGGCCGGCCATTTGCATCGTGCCGAGCAGTATATTCGCGACAATCTGAAGAATTCCGGCCTCGGCCCGCAGGCGGTGGCCGATGCCTGCGGGATTTCCCTGCGTTACCTGCAGGTTCTTTTTCAGGACAGCAACCAGTCGATCAACGGCTTCATCCGCGACGCCCGGCTTGAACTTTGCTCCGAGGAACTGATGTCGGTGACCAACATCAGCAGCGTTGCCGAGATTGCTTACCGCTGGGGCTTTGCCGACCAGTCTCAATTCTGCAAGCACTACCGGACGCGGTTCGGTTGCGCACCGACTGATACCCGTCGCGAAGCAGCGAACCGGGCAGGCCGCGCTTCGACCTCAAGAGAGCGGCACTAGACCCGGCGAAATCCGGGCCAATTCCCATAATCTATTGCGACGCCGCCCCGGCAAGGGCGGCGAAAGCCGGGCCTTGCCCGCAAATATCCCGCGAAGGAACTGTCATGAGCAGAATAAGAGTTGCCGTCGATGTCGGAGGGACTTTCACCGACATTTGCATCATGGACGAAGATAGCGGCGCGATCCGCATCGAGAAGACCGCCTCCACGCCTGACGATCCCATGCAGGCGATCATGAATGGCGTGGAGCAGGGCCGCATCGATCTTTCGGAGGTGACGCTGTTCTCTCATGGTACGACGGTCGCCACCAATGCGCTGATCACCCGCCGCCTGCCACGCACCGCAATGGTCTGCACCGAGGGTTTCCGTGATGTTGTCGAGATCCGCCGCGCCAACAAGGAAGACCTCTGGGACACCTACAAGGATGTCGCCAAGCCCTATATCCCGCGCCGCGACCGGCTGACGGTCCGGGAACGGGTCAGTGCCGAGGGCACGATCCTGGAAGCACTGGACGAAGAGGCCGCTCACCGCGTCGCGGAAATTCTCGTGAAACGGCAGGTCAAGTCCATCGCCGTCTGCTTCATGAACTCCTATGTCAACGGCGCCAATGAGCGCCGCATGCGTGAGATTCTGAAGGAGGCCATGCCGGATCTGCCGGTTTCGATCTCCTCGGAGGTGATGCCGGAAATCTTCGAGCACGAGCGTTTTTCCACCACCATGGCCAACGCCGTCTGCGCCCCGGTCGTCGTCGACTACGTGTCGCGTCTCGGAGAAAAGCTTGCCGCGGCCGGATACAAGCGAGATCTCCTGTTGCTGCACAGCGGTGGCGGGGTCATGACACCCGCAAGCGTCAGGGATTTCTCAGCCCGGCTCGCAGGATCGGGCATCGCCGCCGGTGCGATCGCAAGCCGCTTCATCGGAAATCTCTGTGGCTTCCAGAACTCGATCGGCTTCGACATGGGCGGCACCAGCACCGACGTCTCGCTCGCATGGAACGGGGAGTCGCGCATCACAAAAGACTGGTACATCGAATTCGGATATCCGATCCGCTTCCCCTCCATCGAGGTGCTGACCATCGGCGCGGGCGGCGGTTCGTTGGCATGGCAGGACGAGGGCGGCAGCTTGCGCAACGGACCGCAGTCCGCCGGCGCCTTTCCGGGCCCGGCCTGTTACAAGAATGGCAACCGCACCGCCACCAACACTGATGCCAATGTCGTGCTCGGTCGTCTCGGCACCAGCCTTGCGGGCGGCAAGATCACGCTGGACCCCGCTCTGGCCGCCCAGGCGGTGCAGGAGACTGTGGCGACACCCTTCAGCATGGAACTCCACCAAGCGGCCGAGGCGATCATCGCTGTCGCCAACGCCAATATGGGCAATGCCGTCCGGCTTCTCTCCATCAGCCGGGGCTATGACCCACGAGACTTTGCGCTCGTCGCATTCGGCGGTGCAGGCGCTTTGCACGGAGCGGCCGTGGCGAAGGAGCTTTCGATTCCAACCGTGATCGTGCCGCCCAATCCTGGCGTCACCTCCGCGCTCGGTTGCCTTCTCGTCGACGTGCAGCATGATTTCTCCGAAAGCTTCATGGCCGATGCTTCGACGGTCTCGCCCGCCGAGATGCAGACGGCCTTTGTTCTGATGGAAGAACAGGCGGTTGAGCGTCTGACCCATGAGGGCGTGGCGCGCGAAGACATGGCGCTGCAGCGTACGGTCGAGATGATGTACCAGGGCCAGTGGCGCTCGCTCGCGGTGTCAGCCCCGGCGCGGATCGAGAGCATCTGCTCGCTGATAGAGGCATTCCACAACGAGCACGAACGCGAGTTCAACTATCGCCGCGAAGAGGCGCCGGTGTCGATCTTCCGCATCGCGGTCAAGGCGATCGGCATCGTACCGAAAGCCGAGATGCCGCGGCATGAAGTCTTGCCTCATGTGCCCGAGCCGCTCGGCCGCCGCGGCGTCTGGTTCGACGGCGTATCTCATGATGCGGCTGTCTATGAACGCGACCAACTCAGCGCCGGCGCTGCCTTTGCGGGACCCGCCATCGTCGAACAGTTCGATTCCACCACCGTGGTTCCGCCGGGAATGAGCGCCACCGTCGACGACTTCCTGAACATTCTCATCGTGACGAAAGGCTGAGACATGACAAAGCTGATTGAAACGAGCCCTGGCCTCGATCCGGTAACGTTCGAGGTGCTGAAAAACTCCTTCATCACCACCGTCGACCAGATGGCAGAACAGATGCTTCGCACCTGCTATTCCTTCGTCATCTACAACCGAGACTTTTCGAACGCCCTGCACGACGCCGATGGCAACTCCGTTGCCCAGGGCAACTACGACATCGCGGTCCATGTCGGCACACTGCACAACACATGCAAGGAGGTGATCCGGGTCTTCGAAGGCGATATGGCACCCGGTGACGTCTACGCAATCAACGATCCCTATGCCGGCGGTACGCATTTCAGCGATGTTCGGCTCGTCCGACCGATCTTCGATGAAGACAAACTGATCGGCTTCTCCCAGTCGAACGGACACTGGTCGGATCTCGGCGGCTCGGTGCCGGGTTCCTTCGACGTCACCGCCCGCGACATGTTTCGCGAAGGCCTGCGGATCACGCCGTTGCGCCTTTTCCAGCGCGGCCGCTTCTGCTCCGACGTCGCCAACATGATCGCGGCCAACACGCGCGATCCCGCGTCGATCATTGGCGACATCCATTCCCAGGCGCAGGCGACGCAGGCCGCCGAGCGCGAACTGTTGCGGCTGGTCAAGAAGTACGGACGCGGCCAGGTCATGCGCGGTATGGAGGAGGTTCAGGACTACGTTGAACGTGCCGTGCGAAAGCGTCTCGCGGAGCTGCCCGACGGCACTTGGGAGACGGTCGACTACATCGACCGGGATCTCGGTGCCGGCGAAGGCATGATCCCGATCCGCATCAAGATGACGATCAAGGGCGACACGATCCACTACGACTTTACGGGAAGCCATTCGACCATTGCCTCGATGTACAATTCCGCCCCGGGCGCGACCTTCTCGGCCGTGGTCGCCGGCATGAAAACCTTCTTTCCGGACCTCCCGCTCAACAGCGGATTTTACCGGATGATCGAGGTGACTGCGCCAAAGAACAGCATCGTCAGTGCGGAATGGCCGGTGGCGGTGACCGGGTTCCTGATGCCGTTCGAAAAGATCATGAACGCGATCTTCGAGATGTGGTCGAAGATCATGCCCGAACGCGCTATCGCCTGCGCCTTCAACCTCGAATATCTGCTGGCCGGGGGACGGGACGCGCGCAAACCCGAAAAGCCGATCTTCATGTTCTACGAATGGCTGCCGGGCGGTTGGGGCGGGCGCAACGGCAAGGATGGTGCCGATGTCACCACCGCCTGCTTCGGAACCGGGTTGATGTCGCAACCGAACGAAGGCAACGAACGGGTGAATCCGACTCGGACGGTCGAGTTCCAGATCAAGCAGGATTCAGCCGGGCCCGGCAAATGGCGGGGCGGCGTCGGCGTGCAGAAGACCTCCTTGCTGCTTGAGGCTGAAAATGCCGTCATGTCCTATATTTGCGACCGCGAGCGCGCTGTCGTCTGGGGTGTCGAAGGAGGCCTGCCGTCGATGCCCCACGGCTTGACCATGAAGCGCGCCGGAGAAGAGACGGAGATCTGGCTCGGCTCCGTATTCTCCGATTACTCCGTCCACACAGGCGACCAGTTCGCTCGTCCGACGGCCGGCGGCGGCGGTTTCGGCGATCCGCTGCAGCGCGAGCCCCGCAAGGTGATGGAGGACGTGATCGACGACTACGTTTCCCTGGAGCGTGCCAGGACTGACTACGGCGTGGTGATCCGCGAAATCGACCGCGACCTGTGCCAGTTCGAAATCGACGAGACGGCAACAGAATCCTGCCGTGCCGACATCCGGGCGAAACGGAAGGGCTGGGCACGCATGGATCCTGAGGAGGTCGCGCGCAAATACCGCTCCGGCGAGATCGATACGCTCGATGCGGTTCGGCACTATGCCGTGATCCTCGACTGGGAGACTGGCGAACTCCTCCCCAAAACCACCGCCCAGTTCCGCGAGAGCTTTGAGAAACGCACGGTCGCTCACTGGGCCTGAGCGCCAAAGAGCACGCCGCAGAGTTATCTGTTTTTTCGATACGATACTCAAAGAATTACTATTTCACAGGAGCCTAAAGCTGGAGCAACAATGCTGCAGCGCCGCGAAAGTTGGCTGCTTCCGAGGGGTATGACAGATGGCATCAAGCGTGGAACGATCGTTCACCGCAGCCAGCACGATTGAAGAGGCAATGGCCGCACGCCGGCAAGGCGCGGCGGTGCTTGCCGGCGGCACCTGGATGATGCGTGATCCACGGCGCGGGGTCGATCTTCCCGAGGCGGTGGTCGCACTCCACCGAATACCCGCCTTGTCCAAGGTCGAAATCGAACCGGACCATGTCGTGATCGGCGCAGCCGTTACCCATGCAGTCCTTGGCCGCGCGTTGCACGGGGCAGTGGGCTTCGAAGGTCTGGTTGCCGCGGCGGAGAATGCGGCCAATCCCGGCATCCGAAGGGTCGCCACCGTGGGCGGCAACCTTTGTACCCTCGACTTTGCCGCCGCCGATCTCGCCCCTGCGCTTCTCGCCTGTGAGGCGGCGGTGGAGCTGGAGATGTTCGAAGGCCCAAAACTCATCGGTATTTCGGATTTCCTCAAAGACAGACATGCGCTGGTGGCCGAAGCGATTGTGACGAGAATTCATCTGCGCCGCGACCTTGTTGCCAGTGCTCATATCCGCCTGCCGCTTCGGAAAGCCGGCGACTATCCGGTCGCCATCGTCTCGCTTGCGGTAGACAAGGACAAACGATGTCGCATCGCCGTCGGCTCGGTGGAGCCGGTAGCGCGGCGCTGGACGGCGCTCGAACAGGCCATGGCGGCGGACTCGGCCTCTGCGTTCGATCCGGAACGCGCCGCCGGGCTTGCGCTGGAGCACAATGATTTTCAGGGCCGCGACGGCAAGGAAGCGGAGGGTTGGTACCGGCGCCAGGTTCTTGCGCCGCTGGTCAAGCGCGGTGTTGCCGCACTTCTCAAGACCGGGGGCCTGGCATGACCGTGATATTCCAGCTGAATGGCGAGGACTGCCGCTTTGATGGCGATCCGATGACGCCGCTCGTCGACATCCTGCGGGAACGATTCCTGACGGGGACCAAAGCCGTGTGCCGCGAAGGCTTCTGCGGCGCGTGCACCGTACATGTCGACGATGAGGCGGTGCCGTCCTGCCTGAAGCCGATTGGCCTGGTCCAGGGATGCGCGGTGACGACCATCGAGGGATTGAGTTCCGGAAACCAGGCGCTGCACCCGCTCCAGGCCAATTTCGAGGCGGCCGATGCCGTGCAATGCGGCATGTGTTTTCCGGGAATGGTCATGAGCCTTTCGGCGTTCGTGCGTGACAATCCGCATGCGAGCCGTTCCGAAATCAAGGCGGCGATGGTCGGCAACATCTGCCGCTGCACCGGATATGAGCGGATAGTCGACGCCGTGGCCGACTGCCTCGACCAAGTGCGGAAGGACGGCCAGTTGGCGGGAGGCATCAATGTCTGAGCTGTCCGCCACGGTGATGAATCTTCCCCGCCGCGATGCGCAGGACAAACTGCGCGGGCGGACGAAATACACCAACGACCGGATTCGCCCCGACATGCTGCATGCCGTGCTGCTGCGGTCGACCGTTCCCGCGGGGCGTATCCGCAAGCTCGACGTTTCGGCGGCACTTCGCTGTCCTGGCGTGCGCGCGGTGGCGACCGGCGCCGACGCGCCAGGGCTCTACGGCATCGGCATTGCCGACCATCCGCTCCTGGCCATCGACACGATCCGCTATCACGGTGAACCAATCGCCGTCGTCGCCGCCGAGACGGAGAAGCAGGCGCGGGCGGCACTTGCCGCCATCATGCTCGAGGTCGAGCCGCAGGCACCGGTGCTCACCATGGCCGACGCGCTCCAGCCCGGCGCCCGTCTCGTCCACGAGGGCTGGCGCGGCTACGAGGTGATCACCGAAGGCGGTGCACGTGCCGGCAACATCGCATGGGAGGCAAAATCCAGCCGCGGTGATGTCGATGCGGCCTTCGCCCGTCCCGACATACGCATTGTCGAGAGCAGCTTTACCGTCGGCCGGCAGAGCCATGTGCCCTTCGAACCGCGCGTTGCCATCGGCTCCTGGGAGGACGGTCGTGCTCACATCCAGACCTCGACGCAGGTGCCCTGGACAGTTCGCAACGTCACCGGAAGGGTCATGCAGCTTGCGCCCGGGCGTGTGCGGGTCACCGTGCCGCCTGTCGGCGGCGGGTTCGGCCTGAAATTCGATGCGTCCATCGAGCCGATCACGGCACTTCTGGCGCGGATGACCGGGCGTACGGTGGTCCTGGAAAACATCCGGCAGGAAGAGATGGCAACCTGCCTCTGCCGCGAGAATGCGGAAATCCGCATCCGGTCCGCTGTCACTGCCGAAGGATACATCGCCGGGCGCGAGGCGGTCGTGCTGATGGACTGCGGCGCGTATGGAGGCGAACAGGTTTTTCTGACGACGATGACGGCGCACACGCTGGGCGGCAATTACAGGGTTGGCGCAACGCGGCTCGTCAGCCGCGCCGTATACACCAACACACCACCCAACGGTGCTTTCCGAGCTTGCAACGGCGTCTACAACACCTTCGCGTTGGAGCGACACACCGACGAAATCTGTGATGCTCTAGGCTTCGACCCGATGGAGTTCCGGAAGAAAAATGTCCTGGGAGATGGCGATCTCGGTGCCACGGGCCAGGTTTTCGAGGCCGACGTGCTGGGTCCGATGCTCGATCGCATGGAGACACTGCGCGCCAGTACCGGTACATCAGAGGCCGAGGCCAACGGCAGGCTCTATGGTATTGCAACCACGGTCGGCACATGGTTCGTTTTCGTCGGGCCTTCGGCGGCGACGGTGAATTTGAACGCCGACGGCAGTGCAACACTGGTCACGTCGGGTGTGGAGATTGGTTCCGGCACGATGGTGCAATCCCTGCCGCAGATCGTGGCCGGGCAACTCGGCCTCGCTCCCGACCAGGTGATCGTGCGCGAAGCCGACACCGATGCCGCCGGTCTCGATGTCGGCGTCGGCGGCGGACGAACCACCGTGTCCATCGGCGCGGCAAGTGTGGCTGCCTGCGCGGAAGTGCGGGAAAAGCTGCTGCGGACCGCCGGCGAGATGCTCCAGACCCGACCGGAAGACTTGGTGCTGCGGGATGGTCGTGTCGAGATCGCGGGACGTCCCGGCTCCGGCATGTCGATCCCCGCTGTGGTCGCCCATGCGCAGGCAACCACCGGCCCGATCACCGGAAGCGGAGCCTTTACCGCGAGGAACACTCCGGCAATGTCCGGCTGCGCGATGGGGCACTTCATCGATGCGCTCGACATCCCCGTCTTCGTCGTTCACGAGGCCGAGGTGGCGGTTGATCCGGACACCGGTCATGTCGAGGTGCTGGCCTATCGCGTGGTGCAGGATGTCGGCCGCGCACTCAACCCGCGCGCGGTCATGGGCCAGATACAGGGTGGTGTCGTGCAGGGTCTCGGCTACGCCCTGCATGAGGAGGTGGCGATCACCGCTGACGGACGCATCGCGCAGGACGATTTCGAGACCTATCGCCTGCCGCTGGCGCAGGACGTGGTTCCGGTCGCCGCCGACCTCTACGAGGGCGCACCGTCGATGGGGCCGCTCGGCACCAAGGGCGCGGGCGAGGTCCCGATCCTGGCCGTGGGCGCGGCGATCGGCTGCGCTGTGGCACGCGCTATCGGCAAGCCGGTGCGGCAGCTGCCACTGACGCCGCCGCGCGTGCTTCGGCTGCTGCACGAGCGCGAACCCCCGCCGGAATTCCCGCACATCGCCCCCGGCTGGGCGTCGAACACTCTGGGCTGAGGCAAGCAAACCATGGTCACCCTGAACTGCGACATGGGGGAAAGTTACGGCAACTGGCGTTTCGGCGACGATGCCGGCATCATGCCTCACATCGATTGCGCCAACATCGCATGCGGCTTCCACGCCTCCGATCCATGGACGATGCTGAAGACCGTGCGGCTCGCGCTTTCGCACGGAAAGCAGGTTGGCGCGCATCCCTCCCTTCCCGATCGCGAGGGATTCGGCCGGCGCGAGATGAAACTTCAGCCGGAGGAACTGACAGCCGCCTTCCTCTACCAAATCGGTGCGCTGACAGGAATGCTGGCCGCCGAGGGCGGGCAACTCAGCCATGTCAAGCCGCACGGCATCATCTACGGCATGGCCGCGCACGACATGGACACTGCCCGGGCGATTGCCGCGGCGGTCAAGCCGTTCGGCGTCCCTCTCTTCGGCCTGGCGGGAACCTGTCACGAGACGGCGGCAGCCGAACTCGGCGTCGCCTTCGTGGGCGAGTTCTTTCCCGATCTTGCCTACGCTCCCGGCGGCAGCCTGATCATTCCGCGCGTCCAGTCGGCCATCGACCTGACGCTTGCCGAGCACCGCATGGTGGGGGCGCTTACCCGACGCGAACTCGTCACGACAGACGGTACGATCCGCCCGGTCGACTTCGACACCGTCTGCATCCACTCCGATCCTCCGAATGCGCGCGACGTCGCCGCGCTGATGCGGCGGATCATCGACACCCATTCCAACAGCCTGCCATGATTCATTCCCGAATCGTGAAAGCTCCACGCATGGGATCGAGGACTATCTTGCACTCACTGCCCGAACCATTTCCCCAAGCCGCTGAGGACTTCCATGGATGCGCTTTCCAACTCTCTCGCCGCCGCCGACATCGCCACCTCCATGCACCCCTACACAAACCTGCGTCAGCACGAGGAAACCGGGCCGCTGATCATCAGCCGCGGTGACGGCATCCGTGTGTATGACGAACGCGGCAAGGAATACATCGAAGGGCTCGCCGGGCTGTGGTCGGTGGGCGTCGGCTTTTCGGAAAAGCGGTTGGCCGACGCTGCCTACCAGCAAATGCTGAAGCTGCCCTACTACCACACCTTCTCCTCCAAGGCGCATGAGCCATCCATCCGGCTCGCTGAGAAACTTGTGGAGATGACGCCGGAAAACCTGACGCGTGTCTTCTTCACCTCGTCGGGCTCGGAAGCCAACGACACCATCGTCAAAATGATGTGGTTCATGAACAACGCGCTGGGCCGGCCAAAAAAGAAGAAATTCCTGGCACGGACCAAGGGCTACCACGGCATCACCGTCGCCTCCGGCAGCCTGACAGGCCTGCCGGTCAACCATCGCGACTTCGATCTTCCGGCGATTCCCGTTCGCCATTTGACCTGTCCGCACTTCTATCGCTTCGGCATGGAAGGCGAAGACGAAGCCGCCTTCACGGCGCGTCTGCTCGCCGAGCTGGAAGCGGTGATCGCGGAAGAAGGGGCTGACACCATTGCAGCCTTCATAGGCGAGCCGCTTATGGCAGCCGGCGGCGTTCTGCCACCGCCGGTCGGGTACTGGGAAGGCGTGGAGAAAATCTGCCGGGCAAATGATATCATCCTGATAGCAGACGAGGTGATCTGTGGTTTCGGGCGGCTTGGTACGCCTTTCGGCGCTCAGAAATACGGCTTCACGCCTGATATCATGACGGTCTCCAAGCAAATCACGTCGTCTTATATGCCGCTTGCCGCCGTCATTTTCTCCGATGCGATCTATCAGGCGATCGCCGACAACACCGCAACGATCGGCAATTTCGGCCACGGCTTCACGGCGTCGGGTCATCCGGTCGCGACGGCGGTGGGTCTCGAAAACCTCGCCATCTTCGAGGAGCGGGACTTGATCGGAAACGCGGCCCGCCTTGAGACGTCGTTCCAGACCGGCATCCGCTCATTCGCCGATCACCCGCTTGTCGGCGAAGCGCGGGGCACCGGTCTTATCGGCGCCGTTGAGCTGGTGGCAGACAAGGCGATGAAACGCCCTTTCGCCAAGGTTGGGCGCGCAGGGAGTATCGCAGCAGGGATCGGCCACGAGGAAGGCCTCATCTTCCGCGCCATCGGCGACCAGCTCGCGCTCTGTCCGCCGATGATCTCGACAGAAAACGATGTGAAGGAAATCATGGCGCGCATGGGCCGGACGCTTGAGCGCCTGACCGGTGCGGTTGCCAAGGAGGGGCTTGAATGACCCGCATGAAAGCCGAACCGGTCGTCCATATCGACGACGAACGCTTTCGGGTCACCGAATGGCGCTTTGCCACCGGGGCCGAGACCGGCTGGCACATCCATGGCCATGACTACGTCATCGTGCCGCTTACGGACGGCAAGCTCGGTCTCGAAGGCCCGGACGGCGCGCAGTCGCAAGCCGCTCTCACCCAAGGGGTGCCCTATTCGCGGCGGACGGGCGTGGCCCACAATGTCATCAATGCCGGCGATGCACCGCTCGCCTTTCTGGAGGTCGAAGTCGTTGAGGCTGGCGATCTCGCAGCCAGGCGGCTCGCCGTGCTCGACCGGTTCCTCGCGGCCTGGAACGCCCGCGATGTGGGCGCGCTGATGGACTGCATGGCTGAGAATTGCGCTTTCCACGGCTCGGTTGGACCCGATGCCGAAGGGCGCAGGCATATGGGGCGTGACGCCGTGCGCGTCGCCTATGCAGCGCTGTTCGATGCCTTCCCGACAGCCGAGTGGACCAGGGGACGGCACGTCGTGACGGGCGACACCGGGCTTTCATCATGGCGCTTCGTCGGCGCCACGGCAGCGGGGCAGCAAATCGAAGTCGACGGCTGCGATATCTTCGCTTTCTCGGGGGAGCTCATAGCGCTCAAGGATTCGTACCGCAAAGCGCGAGGATAGCGAAAATCTGAATTCATCGGGCGACGAGGGCGGTCCAAGCGGGCCGCCCTCGTTTTTTCCAAAGGCGAGATACTCGAAAGAAGAAAGGGCCGGTCGTCCCAAAGGAACAGGCCTTTCGCATATGAAGCGCCCGCTTACCCGGCCCATCTTGTCTTACTTGAGCAAGGCTTCCATCGGTACCGGCTCGGAAATCGTCCAGTTCCCTACAACACCCGGCTTGCCGGCCTTGGTCTCGACGATCAGGTACCGCGTCTGGTTCTGGTGATGCAGTTCCGGCGTGAAGGTACGAGGCCCGAACAGTGTCGGCTCATTCTTCATCTTTTCCAGTTCCGCGACGACCGCGTCGGCATCGGCCGTGCCTGCACGCTCCACCGCCTTGGCCCAGACGTCGACCATGACGTAACCCGGAAAGACATACTGGCTCGAGGGATCGGCGCCTGTCTTCTGCTTGTAGGTGGCATTGAACTTCAGCACGGCCGGATTGGGATCGTCGCCATAGATCGATCCCTGAACGGGGACGTAGAAGTTCGTCAGATCGGGCACAGCCGAGAGCCAATAGCTACCGTCGACGCCCGATCCATTCAGGATCATGGAATTGATACCCGCGGCGCGAAGCTGCTTGATGGCCGAGACGGCGCCCGGCATCATCGTGCAAAGCATGATCGCATCCGGCTCCTTCGGCAGAGACTTGATGCGGGTGATCTGCGCGGCGATGGAGGCATCCTCGTTCTTGAAGGTGTCTTCACCGACAAGCTTCGCGCCCTGGGCTTCGAGCTTCGGCATCATCCAGTCGAAGCCGTCGCAGATGCCCTTGTTGTAGGCCGTCCAGGTATCGAGCAGACGGTAGAAGTCCTTTGCGCCCTTTTCCTTGAATGCCCACTCGGCCATGGTCGCTCCCTGCACGGCCGCCAGCACCGACGCGGAGAAGCTGTGCGGGCCGACACCCTGGATGCCGGCCTTGACCGATTCCGCGCACAGGAAGAAGGAGATACGGCCTGCGTCCTCGGCCGCGAGCGCAGCCGGCGATCCGAAGTCGTAGTCGCAGGACACGACCACGAGATCCGCACCCTGGTCGAGCACGGAGAGGCCAGCCTTGGCGCCTTCGGCCCGGTCGGACTTGGTGTCGGCCTTGACGACCTTGATCTGCTTTCCAAGCAGACCGCCAGCCGCATTGATCTCGTCGATGCGGATCAAAGCCGCCTCCTGGGCAGGCTTGTCATAGGCTTCCATGAAGCCCGACTCCGCAGTGGCGAAGCCGATGACGATAGTCTTGTCATCGGCCAGGGCCGGGTATGCGATGGACATCGAGGCCAGAGCGGTTGCGACAATTCTCATTTTGTATGCCATGCACGTCTCCTTTTTTGTTTTCCGGTCGGGCTTGTGCCGCCGGTCACTTGTTGCGACTGCTGCGAGGTAAGGTGAGTTCGCGGTTGCCCATGAGTCCGGATGGGCGAAGCGCGAGGATCACGATCATGATGACGCCGAGGGCTATTTCCTGAACCCCTTTCGGGAGGGCGAACGTGGACTCGCCGAGCGATACGCCTGCCTCCAGCCAACGCAGCGCCTGGATGAGGGCGGACAGCAGGACGACACCCACCACACCACCCGACAGGCTGCCCATGCCGCCGACGACGAGCATGGAAAGGGTGATGAAGGTGAGACCGAGATAGAATGTATCGGGTGTGACCACGCCGATGGAATGAGCCATCAGCGCACCGCCCAGCCCCATCACCGCGCCTGATACGACGAACGCCACCAGTCTTTCCCTGGGAATGTCGATACCGGAAGCCGCGGCGGCGGTGGGCTCGTCGCGGGCAGCACGAAGGGCTAGGCCAGACCGGGAGATCGCGTGCGCCCAGGCGATGAAGATTGCGACCACGGCGCCGATGAGATACGGCCAGATCACGCGCACGATCGGAATGCCGACGACCGACGAGGTCGCTCCGGTCACGCTCTCCCAGTTGGAATAAATTGTGTTGATCATGGCGAGCATCGCGAAGGTCGCGATCGATGCTGCGATGCCCGATAATCGCATCAGCACCCGCCCGAAGATGAGAGCGGCGAGGGCGGCGAACAATGCCGCCAGCACGGCCGATTGCCAGTAAGGCAATCGGGTCGCCAGCAGCCATTCGGGCAGTCCCGGCAGCGAACCGCGTTTCATCATCGGATTGATGGTGAGCCATGCGGCCGCATAGGCGCCAAGGCAGGTGAAGCCGATATGCCCGAAGCTGAGAACGCCTGAATTTCCGATAAAGATGTATAGGCCCACGACGAGGATGACACGGACGAACACGTCGATCACCGTCTGGTTGAAGGGTCGCGATCCGGTCATCACCGTGATCAGCGCGATGGCCAGCAGCAGCAGAGAAAGCAGGACCGGCGTCAGGATTGTGCGGCGGGCAAGTGCGAAGCGGGCGGGCTTTTGCTTGGCAGCCGCGGCACCGGGAGCGGTAGAGTTGGCTAGGGAGGCGGCGACAGCCATGAAATCAGACCCTTTCCTTGGTGCCGCGCGCGGCAATAAGCCCTTGCGGGCGGAAGAGGAGGACGAGGATGACCGCTCCATAGACAAAGGCATCGCGGAATGGCCGGGCGTCGATGGGCAGCATGACCTGCATGATCACCGAGGCGGCACCCAGCAGGAAGCCGGCGAGCACGGCTCCCCCGAGGCTGCCGAGGCCGCCAATGACGGTGGCGATGAAGGCCATCAACATGATCGAGGCGCCCATCTGGATGTCCAGCGTGCCTGTCTGGGCGCCAAAGATCAGCGCAATGGCGGCGGCCAACGCGCCGGAGAGGGCGAACGCACCTATGATGACCCGGTTCGCACGCACACCCAGCATGCGGGCCATCGAGAAGTTCTCGGCCGCCGCCCGCATCTCCAGGCCGAAGCGAGTTTGACGCAGGAACAATGTCAGGCCGATCAGGATGACCATCGTAGTCACGATCGTTATGAGTTGGAGGAGGGGAAGCCGGGCACCGAGGATCTCCACCGGCTGGGACAGTTCGGGCAGCAGCGAAATCGATTTCGGCCGACTGGAGAACAGCATGAGCAGGAAGTAGCGAATTACGAAACCGAGCGCGAAGGAGGCGATCATCATGGTTGCCGGATTTGCCTGGCGGAACCGCCTGAAGACGACGATTTCGCACAGCACCGACAGCCCGGCCCCGCAGAGGAGGACGAAGGGAACCAGAAGGTACCACGGCAATTGGCCGGCGAAGACGATGGCCATTGCGTCCGTAGACGGCCATAGCAGCGCGAAGACGCAGAAGGCGATGACGTCGCCATGCGCGAAGTTCACCAGCCGCATGACGCCGAAGATGAGGGCGATGCCGAGCGCTCCGAGCGCGTACAGCGAGCCAAGCGAGAGTGCGTCGAACAGGATCTGAAGCATCTCAATTGTCCTCGTAGCCGAAATAGGCAGCCTGGATCGCCTCGCCGTTGCCGAGCGTCCGCGCGTCGCCATCGAGCACGATCTGTCCGCCACGCATCAGGATCATCCTCCCGCCCACCATCATCGCTCGGGCCGAGCTCTGCTCAACGATCAGGAGCGTGAGCTGGCGCTGCGCACGCAGCGCGATCAGCCGCTCGTAGACCTGGTCGTTGATGTTGGGGGCGAGGCCCAGCGAAGGCTCGTCAATGGCTACAAGCCGCGGATTGGTCATCAGCGCGCGTCCGATGACCAGCATTTGCTGCTGCCCGCCGGACAGCAATCCCGCCTGCCCGTGCCGCCTCTCTTTCAGCATCGGGAAGGTTGCGTAGACGGCTTCGAGTTCGTCGGCCGCTCGGCTGCGCCAGCCGCGTTCGCGGGCGTGCATGCCGGTTCCGACCAGGAGGTTCTCTTCGGTCGTCAGCGAGCCGAAGACATCGCGCCCCTCCGGCACCATGGAGAATCCGAGCCGGGCGATGTTTTCCGGCGCCTGGCCGGTGATCTCATGACCTGCAAGGTCGATCCGGCCGCCCGCCACCGGCGTAACACCGGCGATCGCGCGCAGCAGCGAAGACTTCCCGGCTCCGTTCGGGCCGGTGATGAACAGGATTTCTCCCTCGGCCATGGAGAAGGAGACATTTCGGACCGCCGTGAGACGGCTATAGCGAATAGTGATATCGGAAAGGGCGAGCAGGCTCATTCCATCGCCTCCAGCACAGGCAGGTCGGTGTTCGCGGCAGTGCCCATATAGGCGTGGCGCACCTTCTCGCTGTCGCGGATCGCGGCAGGCGGGCCTTCCTCGATGATCGCTCCGGAATCGAGCACGACGATATGCTGGCAGAGGCCGAGCACCAGCCCGACATTGTGCTCGATGAGCAGGACACCACAGCCGAGATCGGCGGCGATGTGTCTTATCAGGGCCGAAAGCTCCCGCGCCTCCAGTGCGCTCATGCCAGCCGCGGGCTCGTCGAGCAGGATGTATGCGGGCCGTCCCATCAGGGCGCGGCCAATGGCGACGCGGCGCTCGTCCGTATATGGCAACGTTCCGGCGATGCGGGTGCTCAGCGCACCGATGCCTATCCAGTCGAGCATCGCTTCCGCTTCGGCGATGGCAGCGCGCCGGCTCATTCCCAGGCCAACGCCGGTTACCTCCAAATTGTCCAGCACAGGCAAGTCGCGGAAGAGCCGCCCACCCTGGAAGGTGCGGGCGATGCCGCGCCGCCGGACCTGATGCGGCTTGAGACCCGTGAGTGCTGCGCCGTCGAGCTTGATGGTGCCTTCCGTCGGTGCCTGGAAGCCGGTCAGCACGTTGACGAGCGTGGTCTTGCCAGCGCCATTCGGGCCGATGAGGCCACTAATGCGGCCGGGCGTAATTTGGAGGTCTACCGATGACAGGGCCTTCAGCCCCGCAAACGATACCGAGACGTTCTCCGCGCTCAGATGACTCATGACCCTTTCCTTCTTTCTACCGACGGAAAGGCGCGAAGCATCCGGCCTTGCGGCCAGTCACGTTGCAAATGTCTTCCCCTGTCGGTTCCGGCGGTCTCTAGCGGACTGCTCGGATGCCAAATTCACGCCGTTGCCCGGCGTCGTCTTGTCGTTTCGCGCACCGGATTTTGTCTTCCGCCACGCACGGTCGGTTTTGGCCGGCCGATCTCCTCGCCACCGGCTCCTCCGCCGGCATTTTTCCGGCTGACGTCAGCCGGCCAGATGTCCTTCAGCACGCGCCAGCGCGGCGCGCTGTTCGGTTCGCGCGGCAAGCGCGTCTTCCAGCGTCACCGGAACGAAGCGCGCCGGGGTGTGCGGCTGGAGTTGGGCGATAAGGTCCATGTCGGCCGATATCACCACGCCCAGCATCATGTACCCGCCACCCGAAACCGCGTCCCGGTGAAGAACGATCGGCTCCGTGCCACTCGGCACCTGGACGGATCCGTAGGGATAGCAGGCATCGACGATGTTCGAGGGGTCGGAGCCCGCACCGAAAGGCTGCTCGCGCTCGACGAACTCCAGTGGCGTCCCGCCCCGGAAGCGATAGCCGATGCGGTCGGCTTCGGGCGCGACCTTCCAGGTTTCCTCAAAGAACCGATTGCCGGCAGCCTCGGTGATCCGATGCCAGTACATGCCGGGAAGCATTCTGAGTTCCGCCGGACTATTGCCCGCGCGGCGCAGATTTGCAGGCAGTGAAAGACCGGCTTTGCCGGAACCTTCGCCGAGGGGAAGCTCATCACCCGCCTTCAGCGTGCGGCCCTGATGGCCGCCGAGTGCGCCCAGAATGTAAGTCGAGCGCGAACCGAGAACCACGGGTACGTCGATGCCGCCGGAGACGGCCAGATAAGCGCGCGCGCCGCCCTTGAGGAAGCCGAAGGAAAGCCGGTCACCGGCCTTCACCGGAAAACTTTCCCAGGTAGGCCGTTCCTCGCCATTGAGTTTGGGTGGGAGCTCTCCACCCGTGACGGCGACGACCGCGGATTGGGTGAATTCGAGTTCGGGGCCCATGAAGGTGGCTTCGAGCACCGCGGCACCCGGATCGTTGCCGACAAGCAGGTTTGCGATGCGTGTGGCAAAGCGGTCCATGCCGCCGCCTTCGGGAATGCCGACATGATAGTGGCCTGGTCGGCCAAGGTCCTGCACGGAAGAGGAGAGGCCGGGAGAGATTACCTTAACGGCCATTGATAAGCTCCATCAGCTTTGCATTGGTGCCGTAAATATCGCTGTTGAAGTCCTTCAGGCTGAAGGTGCACTCGCGAACCGTCGGCTGCCACCGATTGGCTTCGATTTCCTCCAGCGTGGCGTCGTAGTCATCGCGACCAATGGCCTTGAACTTGACGATGTCGCCTGGCTTGAACAGGCACATGTCATCGGAGAGGTAGCGCACCTTCCTGGTCGGGTCGTAGATCGGGGCCGGGGTTATGCCATACATCTGGTAGCCGCCAGCGCCGCGTACTGAATAGATCGCTGCGAAGCAGCCGCCATGGCCAATGGTGAGCTTGGGAGTGTCGGTGCGTGGACGCAAGTATTTCGGCGCCTGAATCTGTTTCTTGCGCTCAACCATCTGGTACAGGAAGGGCAGTCCGGCGACGAAGCCGACCATCGATACGAACCAGGGCTGGCCGGAATAGGCCGCGATAAACTCTTCCACCGTGGCATAGCCGTTGATGCGTGCCGAATATTCAAGATCGGTGGAGGAGGGGTCCTGATGGCGCTCGCGGAAGCGCAGGCAGGTTTCACGCGTCCATGGATCCTGGAAATAAACCGGCAGTTCGATGATCCGGGTCTTCAGCTCCGGGTCCGCCTTCGAGGCCGCCTCTTCCATCGACTTCAGTTCGCGGAGCAAATCCTGCGGCTTGACGATGTCGGGGTTGAAGCGAATCTGGAAGCTGGCGTTGGCTGGGCAGATCTCGGTGACACCTCGGATGCCTGCCGTACGCACCGCGTTGGTCATCGAAAGGCCGGTAAAGAAGGAGGTGAGCGACATTTCTTCGGACACCTCGCCGAAGATATGTTCGTCACCGCCGAAGTTGAATCGTATCGACATCGGTCCCTCCTTAACCCGCCAATGCTGCGGCGTTTTCGATGAGCCAGCCTTCCAGCCAGCGGGTATGCACGTCTCCCGCCCGCACCGCCGGATCGGCGGCCAGCGCAAGAAACAGCGGCTTGGTGGTCTTGAGCCCGCCGAGTTTCAACTCGTTGAGCGCGCGGATCAGGCGCACTATCGCCGCCTCGCGCGTCTCTGCATGCACGATCAGCTTGGCAAGCAGCGAGTCATAAAAGGGCGGCACCTGATAGCCTTGGTAGAGCATCGAATCGAAGCGTACGCCCGGACCGCCGGGAATGCGAAGCTCGGCCACCTGCCCCGGGAAGGGAGCGAACTCCTTCGCCGGGTCTTCGGCATTGAGCCGGACTTCGATCGCATGCCCCTTGACGGAGACATCGCCTTGCCTGAACCGCAGCTTCTCGCCGCCGGCGATGCGAAGCATCTCCGCAACGAGGTCGATGCCGGTGATCGCTTCGGTGACCGGGTGCTCGACCTGGATACGGGTGTTCATCTCGATGAAGTAAAAGCGGTCTGCTTCATCGTCATAAAGATACTCTACCGTGCCGGCACCAGAGTATTTGACCGCCTTGGCCAAAGCGACCGCCGAAGCGCAGAGCTCCTCGCGCAGCCTGTCTGAAAGTGCGCGCGACGGCGCCTCCTCCCAAACCTTCTGGCGTCGCCGCTGCAGCGAGCACTCCCGCTCGTAGCAGTGGATGGCATCGCTTCCGTCCGCCAGCACCTGCACCTCGATATGGCGGGCCTTGCCGATCACCTTTTCCATGTAGAGGCCACCGTCGCCAAAGGCGGCGAGGGCTTCTGCTTCGGCTTGAGGAAAGGCTTGCTCGAACTCGGCGAGCGAGTTGGCGATGCGGATGCCCCGCCCGCCGCCGCCTGCCGCCGCCTTGATCATCACCGGAAAACCGGTTGCGGTCAGCACCTCGTGGCCAGCCTTGAGGCCCTCGACCCGGCCAGCCGAGCCAGGCACCACAGGGACACCTGCAGCGGCGGCGGCGGATCGCGCCGAGACCTTGTCTCCCATCATCCGGATCGCATCTCCCGACGGGCCGACGAAGACCAATCCAGCGCCTGTGACCGCGTCGGAAAACGCGGCATTCTCGGCAAGGAACCCATAGCCTGGATGAACGCTGTCGCAACCGGTGTCGCGGGCAGCCTTCAGAATTGCTTCGACATTGAGATAGGACTTCTTTGCTGCTGGTGGGCCGATGTTGACCGCTTCGTCCGCAAGCTGGACGTGGAGCGACTCGGCGTCTGCGGCCGAATACACCGCCACGGTGGTGATCCCCAAATCTTGCGCGGCCCGGATGATCCTGACCGCTATCTCGCCCCGGTTGGCAACCAGAAGCTTTTTCAGCATCAGTCGAGATCCGCAATAGGTGCGCCGGCCATGATGGGGTCTTCATTGTCGGCAATGAAGCGGATGTTCGTACCGGCCGTCTCGGCCCTCACTTCGTGGAACGACTTCATCACTTCGATGAGACCGATTACGTCTCCGGCGGAAACCGCGTCGCCATCCGCCTTGTAGGGCGGCTGGTCTGGCGAAGCGCTCCGATAAAAAGTGCCGGGAAGAGGCGAAAGAATCTGGGCCATAAAAAGCTCCGGAAAACTGCGGACAGACTAATTTGGAACCGCCCGCGCGGGCGGGTTCGGTCGAGTTCAGTGCCAGGGGGCGATTGCGGTGCGCACGGCTCTGGCTATTTCGATGGCGTTCGGCGTATCGGAATGCACGCAGATGGTTTCGCAGCGTACGGGGAAGAAACTGCCGTCCTCTGCCGTGCCCTCGCCCTCCCTGATGGCGCGTACGCACCGCTCGGCCATCTCTGCGGGGTCCTTGGCGTCATGAACGCGTGTCAAGATCAGCTTGCCGGAGGCATCGTAGTCGAGATCGGCATAGAACTCGGCGACGAATGGGATACCGCGCTCTTGATAAATCTTCTCATGCAGGGTGCCCGTCATGCCGAAGAGGGGTACGCCGAAAACCTCTGCGGCGTCACACACGCCATGGGCGATTGCCTCCTGCTGCATGGCCATGAAGTAAAGGCTGCCATGCGGCTTGATGTGGTGGAGTTCCACACCTTCGGCCTTGAGGAAGCCGGCAAGCGCTCCCACCTGGTAAATGATGGTGTTCCTGACTTCTTCGCGGGTCATCCGCATCTCGCGCCGGCCGAAACCCTGAATGTCGGGCAAGCCTGGATGGGCGCCGATCTTGACGCCACTCGCCTTGGCGCTGCGGACGGCGGCGTGCATGTGATCCGGATCAGAAGCGTGGAAACCACAGGCGACATTGGCAACGTCGATGATGGGCATCATGCCCATATCATCGCCAACCTTGTAGAGGCCAAAGCTTTCGCCCATGTCGCAGTTTAGCGTCACCGCCATCGCATTGTTACCCCTCGAAGCTGCCGTCTTTGCGGCGTTGCAGCATTTTTTGCGCATGCGAAGGCGTTTGTGAAATAGTAGTTTATTGATTGTCATATCAAAAAAACAGATAATGGTTCTGGGCCGGAGCGCACCATGACCATCACCTTGAAACAGCTTGATTATTTTATCGCGACCGCCGAGAGCGGACAGGTCAGTCATGCTGCGGTGGAACTCAACATCTCGCAATCGGCGGTCACTGCGGCGATAAAGACGCTTGAGGCTGACCTGGGCGTACGGCTTTTGGAGCGTAACCACGCTGGCGTAAGATTGACGATGGAGGGCGCGCGGTTTCTTGAACATGCGCGGGTTATCACCGGGGCCGTCGCTGCCGCCGTCCGAAGCCCGTTGCGCGATAGGAAAGGCCTGGCGGGCAAGCTGCGGCTGGGCATGACCTACACGGTCGTCGGCTACTACATGTCGCGCCACTACGCCCGGTTTCGAAAGACCTATCCCGAGATCGAGGTCGAGGTGCTGGAACTGCCCCGAGACGCTCTCGAAAGCGGGTTGATGTGCGGGGACATCGACATGGCCGTGATGCTGGTGTCGAACCTGGAGCACACCAAGGAGTTGGCGCAGGAGGTCTTGATGCGGTCCAACCGCCGGCTCTGGCTTTCGGCTGATCATCACCTGCTCGCGCGACAGGAAATCAGCCTCACCGATGTGGCGGCGGAAGATTATGTCATGCTGACGGTTGACGAGGCACGTACGACGGCCGCCCGTTACTGGGATGCCGCGGGGCTTTCGCTCCGCGCCGTCCTTACCACCAGTTCGGTCGAGGCCGTGCGGTCGCTCGTGGCTGCCGGCATGGGGGTCACTGTCCTGTCCGACATGGTTTACCGCCCCTGGTCCTTGGAGGGGCAGCGCATCGAAGTGCGCGGGCTTGTCGAGCCCATCCCCACTATGGATGTCGGCCTGGCCTGGTCGCGTGACAGATCAATCGAACCGGCAGCGGCGGCCTTCCGGGCCTTCATGTCCGTGACCATGGGCGGCGGCGGCTAACCGCCTGCCGTCAGGCAGGCGCTATGGCACAGGCTTGGAATGGTGGCGACGACGCGGATGCCGAACGGTGCGAGTTCCACGGCCATGGCCCGGGTGGCGGCAATCGCCCAGCCCTTGAAGCATTGCACCAAGTCAAATTCGGGCGAGGCGAGACGCCGCCGTTGGCGATCCGGTCGGACATCTCTTCGTCCATCGTCTCGAGCGCCAGGGCGGCTGGGCCACGCCGGCATTGTTGACCAGTATGTCGAGACCGCCAAAGGCCGAGCGGGCCAGGTCTGCCGCCGATGGCGACCTTGCCAGCAAGTCTCATATCTGCTCCTCCATTGCCGGCACCATCGGGGAAGTCGCGTACATTGCACAGTCCGATTATCTGAACGCCCTTTTAGCTTTCTTTGTTTGAGGTCGACCGGCGTGGGAGGCATAGTCGCCACGGAATTGTGAGGAGGAAGGGATGACGCTGAATTTCGACCCGCGGGCGAAGGCCACGGCGCTCTACCACGGCGAATTCCGGCCGATGTTCGTCGGCGGCAAGTGGGTTCCGGCACGGTCCGGCCAGGAGATGCAGGCGCTCAACCCGGCGACTGGCGAAGTGCTGGCCACCGTGCCGCGTGGCTCGGCGGCCGACGTCGATGCGGCGGTGGCCGCTGCGCGCACGGCTTTCGAAGGGCCATGGTCAAAATTTTCGCCCTATGAGCGGCAGTGCGTGCTTCTGCGCATCGCCGATCTCTTCGAGACCCATTGGGAAGAGCTCAGCGTTTCGGACACTCTCGACATGGGACTGCCGATCACGCGCACGCTCGCCAACCGGCGGCGCGTCATCGGCATGCTGCGCTTCTATGCGGGCATGGCGACCGCGCTGCATGGCGAATCCATAGACAATTCGATCCCGGGCGAGATCGTCAGCTTCACAAGGCGCGAGCCGGTGGGCGTTGTCGGCGCGATCATCCCCTGGAACGCTCCGACCGCCGCTTCGATCTGGAAGATCGCGCCGGCGCTCGCCACCGGCTGCACCATCGTGCTGAAGCCCTCGGAGGATGCCTCGTTGACGCCGTTGCTGATCGCCAGGCTGATGCAGGAAGCCGGCGTTCCCGACGGCGTCGTCAACGTCGTCACCGGCACCGGGGCGGAGGCCGGTGCGTGGCTCGCTAAACATCCCGACGTCAACAAGATCGTCTTCACCGGCTCGACGCTGACCGGCCAGGCCATCGCGCGGGCGGGCGTGATCAACCTCAAGCGCGTTTCCCTGGAACTCGGCGGCAAATCGCCGATCATCGTCTGCCGTGATGCCGACATCGACAAGGCGGTTCCTGTCGCCGCGATGGCGGTGTTCGTGCATTCGGGCCAGATCTGCATCGCCGGATCGCGGCTGTTCGTGGCGCGCGAGATCCATGACGAATTCGTGCGCCGGGTAGCCGAGTTTGCCGGCAGGCTTCGCATCGGCCATGGCATCGAGGCGGAAACCGAAATCGGCCCGCTCATCAATGCCAGGCAGGCCGGCAAGGTGGTGGGCTATATCAAGGCCGGCCGCGACGAAGGCGCGGAACTGATAGCGGGCGGCTCGCGACTGACCGGCGAGATCTACGACGGCGGCAATTTCATCGCGCCGACTGTCTTCGGCGCGGTGTCGGACAAGATGACCATCGCGCGTGAAGAAATCTTCGGTCCGGTGATTTCGGCGATGCCGTTCGACACGCTCGACGAAGCCGTTGCGCGGGCCAATGCGACGCCCTACGGCCTGGCCGCCGGCATTTTCACCAGTCATCTGGGCACCGCCCACAAGCTCGCCCGCCGCATCAAGGCCGGCTCGGTGTGGGTCAACATGTACCACGCCATCGACCCGGCGGTGCCGTTCGGCGGCATGAAGATGTCCGGCTACGGCCGCGAGGGCGGCATCGAACATCTGCATGAATATCTGGAGACCAAGTCGATCTGGATCCAGACCGACTGAGCGTGCGCTGATATTCAGGTGAGGCCGGCCTGCGAATGACGGCGTCCCGCACCATTCTCGGCGCTCGTGCAAGGTGCCTGTCCGAAGGCGCGATGCTCAGTTTGCCAGTTCGCAAATTGGTGCGGATGAGGTTCATCAGCTGTTCGGAGAAGGACTGGTGCACATAGCCCCGCGGTGATGATGCCGACGGAGCGGTGGGCGTCGCGATGGTCGATCGGCACCACTCGCATGCAGTGTGGAGAAAGACGATGAGGAATCGTCGGTTGTGTCCTCTGCCGGATTTCACCTGCCGCAAAGCTCAGCCCGATGCCGGTAGCTGCCGCGATCCCGTGACGGTACTTTCTTGAGTGACGGGAGTGTCTGGCCCGGCAGTCAAGCGGCTCTACTTTCCCCAGCTTCCGTCCTATAGGCCGTTTCCCTCGATCATCGCCATCAGGCAATCGCCAGATTGTGTGCCGCTGATGCCCAGATCACGCACGCTGTTCATGTGGTTTCGGTCATTCAGGCGGAGGTCGCAGACAAGTTGCCCCTGCGCGCGCAAGCGCTTTCCGAAGTCGGCGGCCTGCTGGTGAAAAGGTGACGTTTCCTGATCTCCGACGAGAATGGTCGCTGCCGTCTCCGGGTCATGCCACCGCGTCATCGGGGTGAAGGCAGTTGCCTCCTCATCGGTGATTCCGATTAGCGGCTGGAGGAAGGACGTCTGAAGGGGCTTGAGGTCGTAAAGGCCGCCTAGCAGCAGCGCCGCACGTATGCGCGATGGCATTGGCGTCTTTTCGAACAGGAATGTGGCCAGGTGCGCGCCCGCCGAATGACCACTTACGCTTAGCCGGGCAGGGTCACCGCCATGGGCGGCTATATTGTCCAGCACCCATTGTTTGGCACGCCGGATCTGGTCGACGATTGCCGCCATCCTGACTTCAGGCATCAGCGCATAGTCGACGATGACCGCGATCGCCCCAGCTTTGGTGACTGTGTTCGCTACATAAGAATAGTCGCTTCTGGAGAACATGCGCCAGTAGCCACCATGGATGAAGATGTGCACGGGAAGATCCCTGCGCTCGCCGGGCGGAAAGAACAGGTCCAACCTTTCGGCCTCGCCCTCGCCATAGGCGATATCAGCCGACATCGGCAGGTTCGCCCGGGTTTCCGCGCTGCGAGTCACTATGTCGGCCACGATATAGTCAAAATCGGCCACATGGTCGCGGGTGCGGAAAGGGTCTTTTGACATGACTGCCGGTTCAGAAGGTGACGGCAATATATTTAGCCTCCATGAACTCGGCGATGCCGTGGTGCTGGCCGCCTTCGCGGCCAAGGCCACTCTGCTTGACGCCTCCGAATGGTGCGGCCGGATCCGACATCAGTCCCCGGTTGAGACCGATCATGCCGGCCTCGATCCCCGACGCCACCCGCATGCCGCGTCCAATATCGCGTGTGTATATATAAGCGGCCAGACCATATTCCGTGTTGTTAGCATGTGCGATCGCCTCGGCCTCGGTGTCGAAGCGTGTGATGGGTGCCACCGGGCCGAAAATCTCCTCGTGCGCCATCTCCGCATCGGGCGGCACATCGGACAGCACTGTGGGCGGATAGAAGAATCCTTCTTCCTCCGAAATCGCCCCGCCGCAAAGCACCTTGGCTCCCCGGCCCACGGCGTCCTTGACCAAGCGGTCGATCTTGTCGACAGCCTTTCTGGTGATCATCGGCCCGCATTCTGTGTCTGCATTCGGGCCTGCTCCCACCTTAAGTGCCGCCATGCGCTTGCGGAGCCCGTCGGCAAAAGCATCATAGATTCCCGATTGCACATAGAGGCGATTGGCGGCGGTGCAGGCCTCGCCGGCGTTGCGCATCTTGGCGATCATCGCGCCGTCGAGGGCGGCGTCGAGATCGGCATCGTCGAAGACGACAAACGGGGCATTGCCGCCGAGTTCCATCGAACAGGAAATGACATGCTTTGAAGCCTCGCCGAGCAAGGTTCGGCCGACACCCGTCGACCCCGTGAAGGACAGTTTCCTGACGCGTGGATCGGCGAGCATGGCGGAAGTCAGCGGCCCGGGACTGGTCGTGGTCAGCACGTTGACGACGCCGGCAGGCACGCCGGCTTCGCTGTAGAGTGCCGCCAGCGCATAGGCCGTCAGCGGTGTTTCACTGGCCGGCTTCAGGACGACAGTGCAGCCTGCCGCCAGCGCCGGCGCGATCTTGCGGGTCGCCATCGCGGCCGGAAAATTCCACGGTGTGATCAGCACGCAGATTCCGATCGGCTCATAATCGACCACGATCCGGTTGGTGCCGGATGGCGCAGTGCCGAATTCACCGGTAATCCGGACCGCCTCTTCGGCATTCCAGCGGAAGAACTCGGCGGCGTACGCCACTTCGCCGCGCGCGTCGCGCAACGCCTTGCCATTCTCCAGCGAGATCAGCATGGCGAGCGTTTCGGAGCGTTCGACCATGAGCTCAAAACAGCGCCGAAGGATTTCCGAGCGTTTGCGCGGCGCCGTCTCCCGCCATCCCTTAGCTGCTTTGGCCGCGGCCTCGACGGCGGCGGTGGCGTCCTCGACTGTCGCATCGGGAACCGCCGCGATCACCGCCCCGGAGGAGGGATCGACGACATCGATGAGCCGACCGTCGGAGGACGGTCGCCAAGTGCCGTCGATGTAGAGTCCGTGCGAAAAACCGCGCACGTCATAGCCATCCTGGTCGAGCTGCTGAGCGTTCAAATTCATCGCTTTGTTCCGTTCTTCACATAACGCAGGCGGCGATGTCGCCATCATGGGCAGCCTGGACGAGGCGTCGCATCGTGCCGAGATCGAAGGCACGCGGATTGTTCTTGATCAGGCGGTCGATGCCGAGCGCTTGCTCAGCGGTCCAGTCAAGCTTGTCGGCGGGGAGGCCTAGATCCGCCAGTGTTGGCGTAATGCCGATCGCCGCGAACAATCGCCTGATCTCCTCGATTGTGGCGGCTGCCATCTGGGCGGTGGTTCTCGCCTTCGTTTCCAAGCCAAGTGCCGCGCCGATCTCTGCCATCTCGTCAGCGGCGACGCGGCTGTTATAGGTCATCACGTAAGGCATCATTGTCGCCACGCCCAAACCATGGGCGGTGTGGGTGAGGGCGCCTGCCGGATATTGCACGGCATGCGCCGCCGCCGTTCCGGCGGTGCCGAATGCGCAGCCCGCTGCCAGAGCGCCCATCATGACATCGGCACGCGCGTCGACATCGGTGCCGTCGCTGCAGGCTTTCTCCAGACTCCGGCCAAGCAGTTTTATCGCGAGCAACGCGAAATGGTCGGTCAGGGCAGTCTTGCCGATGAAGACATGCTGTTGCGGCAGATTGGGGTCTTCACCGCGCCGCATGGCGGTGAAGGCCTCGATCGCATGGGTCAAAGCGTCAGCGCCAGCGATCGCGGTCAGGCCAGGGGGGCAGGTCATTGTCAGTTCGGGGTCGCACAGGGCGACTGCAGCGATAAGGTGAGGGCTCGATATGCCGACCTTGAGCGTCCGGTCCGGGTCGGAAATCACCGCGACCGGCGTCACCTCGGAGCCGGTGCCGGCCGTGGTGGGTACGGCGATCAGCGGCAGTGTCGGACCCGGCACCTTGAACTCCCCGTAATAGTCCTGGAGCTTGCCGCCATGGCTGAGAAGCAGCGTGGCGCATTTGGCGAAATCGAGACAGCTGCCGCCGCCGATGCCGATCACCATGTCCGGCCTGAACCCCTTGGCTTCCTCGACACAGATGCCGACCGTGTCGCGTGGCACGTCGGGCAGAACGCGGTCATGCACAAGGACTTCGATCGAGGCTGATTGAAGGGACTTGATGATGTCGACGAATACCGTTGTGCCCGCGAAACGCTCATCGGTGCAGACCAGCGCACGTTGGCCGAACCGGGCGGCGACCGTCGGCAGCACATGGCGCTGCCCTTTCCCGAACAGGATTTCACGCGGCAACCGCAGGGCGGCGAAGAGGGTCATGATCGGTCCTTTGACGGCGGCTGACTGGAAACGGAGGCATTGAACTGGGCTTGGGATCGGACGGTCTAAGCGCGTGTCTCTCGCCCCTAAAACATATCCGCTTTAAAATCGTATAGGATATAGGATTGCATCGACGGAACCATCGTGTTAGCAGTCCTGACTGTCAAGAGGCAAAATATGCACACCGCAAACTTAGCCGACCCAAGCGACGCCACCATTGGAGTTGGTCGCATCCAGCGCGCCAACAGTCTCGTCGAAGATGTCTATGAAGCCATCTTCGCGCAGTTGATGGCGCTGAAAATCCCGCCAGGCTCACGTATTACAGTCGATAGCCTGGTCAAGGAATTCAACGTCTCGCACACGCCGATCCGCGAAGCCCTTGGCCGGCTCGAAGGCGAAGGCCTCGTCCTCAAGACGCATTTGATCGGTTATCGTGCTGCACCCCAGATCACCCGGCGCCGTTTCGACGAATTGTACGAAATGCGTCTGCTGCTCGAACCGCATGGCGCCGCAAAGGCCGCCGTAATGATGGACGAGGCCAAGTTCAATGTGTTGCTCGAAGCCGCCGGCGTGATGTCACGCCGCGACGGCAAGGATGATCGCGTACGCTATTCGAACTTCGCCAGGCAGGATGCGATCTTCCACGACAAGATCTTGGAGTTTTCTCAAAACGAACTCATCCGAGAGACGTTGGGCCACCAGCACACGCACTTCCACATCTTCCGCCTGATGTTTCATGCACGTGTGACCGAGGAGGCACTTGACGAACATGAGGCGATTCTTGCCGCGTTCGGCTCTGCCGATCCCGATGCCGCCGCAAAGGCGATGCGCATCCATATAGAGCACTCGCGCGATCGCCTGCTCCCGGCATTCGATTGAGGTCGGAACGGATGTCCATTGCCGCTAATATCGCCGGGGAGGGCGGGAGCACGTTGTCCAGCAATGCGCATGGTTCGCTCGAACCGGTGCTGCGCGCCCAGCAATTGTCCAAGCAATACGGCCCGGTGACGGTGTTGTCGGACGTCACTTTGGACATCCTGCCCGGTGAGGTCCACGCCATCATTGGCGAGAACGGTGCCGGCAAGTCGACGTTGATGCGGCTGCTGTCCGGCTATGTCGAGCCAAGCCATGGCACATTGTCGATGAACGGACACGCGGTGAAATTTGCCAAGCCCAGCCAGGCACAGGATGCCGGTATCGCCTTGGTCCATCAGGAGATCCTGCTCGCCGAGGGGCTCACGGTCACCGATAATCTGTTTCTCGGGCGAGAGCTTTCGCGCGGCCATGTCGTGGATGACCGCACCATGCGCCGGCTGGCGGCCGACAAACTGGCGCAGATCGGCTGCGCGGTCTCGCCAAGGGCACTGGTGCGAGACGTCTCGCTGGCAGACCGGCAGATGGTGCAGATCGCTCGTGCTCTGCTTGGCGACTATAAATTGGTTATCTTCGACGAGCCGACCGCCGTTCTGACCGGTGGCGAGGTCGAGCGCCTTCTGGAGATCGTCCTGCGACTGAAGGCTCACGGCACCGCCGTGCTGTATATCAGCCACCGGTTGGACGAGGTGCAACGGGTCGCCGACAAAGTGACCGTTCTGCGCGACGGCAAGATGGTCGGCACCTATCCCGGCAAGACGCTGAGCCAGATGGATATGGCGCGGATGATGGTCGGTCGCGAACTGGCCGCACTCTATCCTGAAAGGACCTCAGCGCCTTCGGATGTACCGATGCTGAGCGTGAGGAACGCCTCCGTTCCCGGCTATGCGGAGGACGTGTCGTTCACGGTCCACAAAGGCGAGATCCTCGGGTTCGCCGGCATGGTCGGCGCAGGTCGAACCGAACTCTTCGAGGGCATTATCGGCCTGCGCCCGGCGGCCGCCAAGGTCGAACTTGAGGGCAAGTCGATCCATTTCCAATCGCCGCGCGCGGCGATCGACGCCGGCGTCGGTTACCTGACCGAGGATCGCAAGGGCAAGGGACTGCTGCTGCAGGAGCGCCTGGCGCCTAACCTGACGCTGTCGGCGCTCGGTGTGTTCCATCGGGGCCTCTCGATGGGTCGGCGCCGCGAAGCGGAGGCCTTGGAACAGGCCGTGGAGGCATATGACATCAGGCTGAAGAGTCTCGGCGCCAAAGCGGGCCAGCTTTCCGGGGGCAATCAGCAGAAGCTGCTGCTGGCGAAGGTGCTGCTGACCGATCCTTCGGTGGTCATTATCGACGAGCCCACGCGTGGCATCGACATCGCCAACAAGGCGCAGATCTATGCCTTCATCCAGGAGCTTGTGGCCAAGGGCAAGGCCTGCATCGTCATCTCTTCGGAGATGCAGGAACTGATCGGCATCTGCGACCGCATCCTGGTGATGCGCGAAGGCCGCATCACCGGCGAGGTCAGCGGCGCCGAAATGACCGAAAGCAACGTGGCGGTACTGGCGACCAGTGGCCCCAAGCCAGGGCCAAAAGCCAAGGGAGGCACAGAATGGCTGTCATGACCGAATCCGCACCCAGGCGTCGCCCCCTGGATCTCAATGTCAGTTGGACCGACATCGGGCCCTTCCTTGCGCTGGCGGCCCTCCTGGTCGTGGGTTACCTCATCAACCCCGATTTCCTGTCCGCCACCAATCTCGCCAACGTCATCACCCGCAGCGCCTTCATCGCCATTATCGCGGTCGGCGCGACATTTGTGATCTCGTCCGGCGGGCTCGATCTTTCCGTCGGCTCGATGGCCGCCTTCATCACCGGCATCACCATCATGTTCATGAACACGGTGGCGCCGCATGCCGGTATCTGGGCTATTCCCGCCGGCATGGCGGTGGCGATCCTGGTCGGCCTGCTGTGCGGGCTTGCCAACGGCCTCGTCGTCACGGTCGGCAGGATCGAACCGTTTATCGCCACGCTGGGCACGATGGGGATTTTCCGGGCGCTGATAACCTATCTGACCGACGGCGGCACGATACCGATCGACCGGTCGCTGCGCGAGGCCTACCGGCCTGTCTATTTCGGCACGGTTGCCGGCATCCCGGTTCCAATCCTCATATCCGTCGCCGTCGCCGCGGTCGCATCCTTCATCCTGTACAAAATGAAATACGGCCGTAAATGCGCGGCGGTCGGCGCCAATGAGGATGTCGCCCGCTATTCCGGCATCTCGGTGATCAGGACACGGACCGTCGCCTATATCGTCCAGGGTGTCTGCGTGGCCATTGCCGCGATCTGCTACGTGCCGCGCCTGGGCGCCGCGACGCCGACGACCGGACAGCTTTGGGAACTGCAGGTCATCACAGCCGTGGTGATTGGCGGCACCGCGCTGCGCGGCGGCAAGGGCCATGTGTGGGGGACGGTCGCCGGAGCCGTTATCCTGGAGCTCATCGCCAACCTCATGGTGCTGTCGGACTTCGTCTCCGAATACCTCGTTGCCGCTGTTCAGGGCGTCATCATCATCATCGCCATGCTCATCCAGCGGTTTTCGAATTCGAAATAGCGCCGCGTCCGGACCACGCGGATCAACGTTCTTATAGGTCCAAGGGAGAAGACAATGTTCAGTAGAAAATGGATTGCGGCGGCGACACTTGGCGCGCTGCTGCTGGCCGGCCAGGCCATGGCGCAAGACAAGAAGGTCATCGCGGTGTCAATACCGGCAGCCGACCACGGTTGGACGGCGGGCATCGTCTATCACGCACAAGCAGCGGCCAAGGAAATCAACGCCGCGTTCCCGAACGTCGAAGTGGTCGTGAAGACGTCGCCGTCCGCGGCGGAGCAGGTCAGCGCGCTTGAGGACCTGTCGGCCAGCCGCAAGCTGGATGCTTTGGTGATCCTGCCTTACAGCTCGGAAGAGCTGACTCAGCCGGTCAAGGCTATCAAGGACATGGGCACGTTCATCACCGTCGTCGATCGCGGTCTGACTGACGCCTCCGTCCAGGATCTTTACCTCGCCGGCGACAATATCGCGGTTGGCACCAACACAGCCAAGTTCATGATCGATAAGCTCGGCGGCAAGGGCGACGTCGTTGTGCTGCGCGGCATTCCGACCGTCATCGACGACGAGCGCATCAAGGGCTTCCAGGACACGATCAAGGGTACGAACCTGAAAGTTCTCGACATCCAGTACGCGCATTGGAACAGCGACGAGGCCTTCAAGCTGATGCAGGACTATTTGGCCAAGTACCCGCATATCGATGCGGTCTGGGCCAATGACGACGACATGCTGCTTGGCGTGCTCGAAGCGGTCAAGCAATCGGGCCGGACCGATATCAAGCTGGCGCTCGGTGGCAACGGCATGAAGGACATCGTCAAGAAGGTGATCGACGGCGACGCCATGACGCCGGTCGAGACGCCATATCCACCGTCGATGATCAAGACCGCGATCTACATGACCGTCGCCAACCTGATCGGCCAGGCACCCGTCCGTGGCACCGTCAAGCTCGACGCGCCGTTGATCACCCAAGCCAACGCCAAGGAATACTATTTCCCCGACTCGCCATTCTAACCCTATCCGATTTCACCGAAAGGCAGGGCGCGGTCTGCGCCTTGCCTAGCTCAAACACTGAGAGGAAGAGCCATGCCAGGCAAGAAGATACTGATGCTGACCGGTGAGTTCACCGAAGAATACGAAATCTTTGTCTACCAGCAAGCGATGGAAGCCGTCGGTCACACCATCCACGTGGTATGCCCAGACAAGAACGCCGGAGATCTGATCAAGACCTCGCTGCACGACTTCGAGGGCGACCAGACCTACACCGAAAAGCTCGGCCACTATGCGCTAATCAACAAGACTTTCTCGGAAGCCGAGAGGCAGCTCGATCAATATCATGCCGTCTACTGCGCGGGCGGCCGCGGCCCGGAATACATCCGCACCGACAAGCGCGTGCAGGCGATCGTGCGCCATTTCCACGAGGCCAAGAAGCCGATCTTCACCATCTGCCACGGTGTGCAGATCCTGATCGCTGTTGAAGGCGTGGTGCGTGGCAAGAAGGTCGCAGCACTCGGCGCCTGCGAGCCTGAGGTGACACTGGCGGGTGGCACCTATATCGACCTGTCGCCGACCGAGGCCTATGTGGACGGGACAATGGTTTCTGCCAAAGGCTGGACGGCGCTTGCTGCGTTCATCCGCGAATGTTTGAAGGTGCTGGGGACGGAAATCCGCCACGCATAAGCTTCTGGAACCGACGCATTTCGCCAAGGGATGCGTCGGTTGCTTTCAACAGCGCCTCCATATCCATAAATTCGGTCGGGATCGCGGCTCCCGAGCACAACGATATAGGCGAGATGCTCAAGGATCGCCGCCTGGTTACGCCGCTTTTCATCCTTCTTGTTTCACTGATCGCGGCAGTGCTGTTCGACATGCTGGCGCGCGGCGTTGTTTCAGCGTCCGGATTAGAGGTCGTGTCGTCGACCGTGCGGCCCGTCGTCGCCCCGAGGCCATCACGCTCGGTACGAGGACGCGATGAACAAGTTCTCGTAAAACCTTTCTGACGGTCGTTCGATCGGCGCCCACGCAGTGAGGCGCTCCGGGCTTGCTCGTTCAGATTTCAAGTTGCTGGCCCAAGTCAACAGCTGCAACGGCGCGACGCCGCCAATAAATCGGGGTGCGCTTGAGTTCAGGCCGCGCCAGTGAATCTGGGCATCGCGGATAACCCAATAATCTCCTAGCGTCCGGGTTGGTCATCGGCCTGACGAAAAGAACGGCGTCTAGGAACGATTCCGGCCGGCTGCCGTTGCCTAACATTAGATATCTCTTATGGAATCTGCGAAATGCCGCTGTGTCAGAATCTATGCCCTCTTGAAATGACATTCAAATGCCCGCGTTGCGGATTGGCTTTGCTGAAACCCGGGCGCTGGTTTCAGGTTGCATCCAAATATCGCTGCGAGGGGTGTCACAGCGAAATCCGGATTACTTATCCCGACAAGATTGCACTGTTCCAGAAGTATGCGGCGCAGCGCGAGGGTCTACCTCCGCCAAAGCATAGCTCAGTCCTGACCAAGTCATTCAGCGGCTAGGCCATGGTCCTGCCAGGGGCAGTCTGACCGCTGATTGCCGGCGGTAGTGTTGCCTGTTGCATGGAACGAAATCCGTTCCCTGCGGTTGGAGTTCATGCCTCCAGCTACACGCAATTGAGCCGGCCATGCCCTGCAGTCAGGAGCAGTGATGCAAACATACCTGGTAGAGCAAATGGAAGGGGACGACGTAGTTGCGGCGAGTAATGTCAATGCGTCCAGCCCGTTCACGGCGGCGACTATATCAACAGGACGCCAAGTTACCCTGCGGACATGGGAAAACAACTGGGTTCGTGTCACGGATGAGCTTGGAGGAGAAGTATTCGCATATTGCTTCGTTTCAGGCGCCGGCGAAGCGGACAGCAGCGCACAGCCCGACACCTCGGTAAGGTAGTCCCACAGCCCGTGCGGGCGCAGGCTGGCATGCTCAACTTCGAACGATTCAAGCGATCAAGACCGCCTGGCGCATCATCCGAATGATTGATGAAAAGATCATGCCGCGGGGCGATAAGCGGCAACAATCCTAGCGTGGGGCCCTTATGTCTCTGGCGCATTTAGAATCTTCGAGGGCGATTCGAACGGTGCAGACTGACTACCAACCGGTGGTCTCTTGTCGATGGTCAAAAGTTCCCGATCATGCTCTTGACGAGGGCGGGCCCGTTCTACGTCTGCATCAACGGATGGGAACTGGCTTCGTCGACATTCCGGTCTTTGATCACCTGAGGGAAATCGCCGGGCATTATTCCGAAAAATTAGCCGCCAGCGACGGCACCAACCGACTGACCTATTCCGAGCTTTTTCGGGCGGTCGAGGCCTTGGCCAGCCGGATTGAAGCCGTCGTTCCCGACGGAAATGCGGTTGGAATACTTCAGGCCAACTCGGTCTGGTACACAGTTGCGATGCTGGCCAGCATGGCATCCGGTCGACCGTCAGTACCGCTTAACGTGCGAGATCCGGACTCGCGCATCAACGAAATCGTCGCCGACGCGAGGCTCTCCGCCATAATTGGCGACAAAGGCATCCACGGCCTTGATCTGCCCCAGCACGTTGCCCGGATCGAGATAGCGCAATCGTTGCAGGCAACGCTTCGTCCAGCTGAACACCGTACCGTTTCTGTCGATGCACCGGCAATCGTGCTTTATACCTCCGGCAGCACGGGCCGCCCCAAGGGGATTGTCAACAGCCAGCGGAGCTTGCTGTGCCGAGTGCAGCAATATGTCGACGCCTGCCACATCAATGCGCAGGATGTTTTCCTGCCCCTGACCGGCCCGGCAACCATCGCCGGTTGCCGGGAAATCCTTGCTGCTCTTCTTACGGGTGCTACGTTGCAGCTTGTGGAGGTCGAAGCCGTCGGCCTGCGCGCGGTTCGCGGCCGCATGCAATCGGAAGGCGTGACGATCACGTATCTAGTGCCGGCATTGCTTCGCGCTCTCCTGGCGGATGAGCCCGCGGACGCCTTTGGTTCACTCAGGGTTGCCCGAATTGGAGGCGAGAAGGTGTCCTCGGCCGACATCCGCCTGGTGCGCAAGGCTGTCCCGCCAACTTGCCTGGTTCAGATCGGCTATTCATCGACAGAAACGACTGGATCGCAGTGGTTCTTGCCGCACGATTGGCCGGAATTCGATTCCTCAGCTCCCGTCGGCTGGCTGCTTCCGGGAATCAGCTTCGCAATTGTCGATGAAGAGGGTTACCCGGTTCATCCCGGCAAGATCGGAGAACTGTTGATCAGAAGCCCGTATGTCGCACTCGGATATTGGGAAAACGGGGCAGTTGTTCCGTTTGAAATAGATCCCGCCGACCAGACGCTTCGTATCTTTGCAACGGGCGATCTTGTGCAAATTGGGAGTGATGGCCTGTTGCGGATCATCGGTCGAAAAGGGCGCCAGATAAAGGTCAATGGGCGGCGCGTTGAGCCGGCCGAACTCGAACGGGTTCTGCGTGGCGCGCCGTCGGTGAAGGATGCCGTGGTTATCGTCACCCCGGCGAATGAACTGGTTGCGTTCGCCGTCCCGCACGGCGGGGCGGGAGCCAGTTTTTGCGACGAGCTGCGCCAACTTGCCAGGACAAAATTGCCGCCGGCGCTTTGCCCGCTGCGGCTCCATGCAAGCGCCGAGATACCGCGACTGGCCAGCGGAAAGATAGATATGGCAATGCTGGCTGCAATCGACCTTTCGGTTCGGGAAACAACGCCCCCACCGCAAATCGCCCATGCGGGAAATGAAGTTCCTGCTCATCAGATCGTACGGCGTGCCTGGACCAAGGTCCTTAAAACGCGGGTCGCACTGGGGTGCTGGGATGAAGCGGGGGGAGATTCGCTGAAGCTGCTGCATTGCGTGATGGAAATCGAAAGCGCGATCGGGCAAGAGCTCGGATTGGAAGCCTTCACGGTTGGAATGAGCTTCGATGAGATGGTTGCAGCGGTCATTTCCGCTCAAGGAGGCGGAGAGCACGCGCCCGCCTGGAAACACGAGCCTCCGCTGCTTTTCCTTTTCCCCGGGTCGGTCGGCTATGGTCCGAGCCTTGCTTCGTTCGCATCAGCAATAAGCAAGGTCGCCAGGGTGTCTCCCATCAGATATCCGGCCCTGGGCATGATCCTGCAAGGTCAGAACACTGTCGCTGCAATGGTCGAAGCTGCAATTGATCATATCAACCGCGTGCAGCCGACCGGCTGTGTTCGCCTGCTTGGCCACTCGCTCGGAGGAGCGGTCGCTTTTGAGGTTGCCGCGCGTCTGCTTGATCAAGGGCGAGTGGTAGCGTTCACGGGCATTCTGGATACCAGCCTGGTTGGCGAGCGCAGCAAGCGTTGGGAGACCATTACCCGGACATTTCACCGGATCCGAACCAATCGTATATCGGCTAGTCGGGTGGCGTGTCGCGCGCTTGCCAAGGTCGCGGTCAAAATGCACTGCGAATCCCGGCTTGCCGGCTTCCTCGACCGCTATGCCGAGGGTCAGTTCAATCCGACGAGCTTCAGAACCAAACTGGAACTGCAGGAGGTTCTGCGGGCGCGCGCCTTCTTCCAATGGCTGACAGAACCTAGGCCGATACTGCCGATCACCGGCACCTTGTTCCGTTGCACGCGGCCCGGAATGCCGCTTGCACTTGGGTGGGATCGGGCATTCGTCCATCTGGACGTCATTCCGATCGCCGGCACCCACATCGACATGGTCGTGGAGCCTCATCTGACCGTCAATCGCCCACTCATCGAAAACGCTGTGACCGAGACCTACTCTTCAATCGAGTCACGCAAACAGGAGGCAGTGTCATCGACCTGATCGGCGAATTCAGCAGCGATGTGCTGGCGCTCGATGCCCGGCTGGAGATCGATCGCATCGTCGAGACTTTGCGCGAACAGGTTCTCGGCACACAACGGCGTCGCGGAGTGGTCGTCGGGCTCTCCGGAGGCATCGACAGTTCGGTCGTCGCAACGGTGTGCGCACGGGCGTTCGGAAAGTACAAGGTACTGGGCCTGTTCATGCCGGAGCGCGATTCATCAGGCGACTCGTTGAGGCTTGGCCGCAGCGTCGCTGGGCAGCTTGGCATCGACACCATCCTTGAAGATATCGAGCCGGCGCTCGAAGGCATTGGCGCCTACGCCCGACAGATCGAGGCCATCCGAACTGCCGTCCCTGGATATGGCGAAGGCTGGAAATGCAAGCTGGTCATGGCATCGGTGCTGGAGAGCAGCGGCCTCAATATCACGCGCCTTACGGTCGAGGATCCGCACGGAAAGATCGACACCGTGCGTCTGTCGCCGGCGGCTTACCTGCAGATCGTCGCTGCTACCAACTATAAGCAGCGGGTTCGCAAGATGACCGAATATTATCATGCGGACCGCCTCAGCTATGCAGTGGCAGGCACCCCAAACCGGCTCGAATACGACCAGGGCTTCTTCGTCAAGCAGGGCGACGGCGTCGCCGACGTGATGCCTATCGTCCATCTCTACAAGACCCAGGTTTACCAGCTGGCGGAATATCTCGGTATTGACACGGAGGTCCGAACAAGGCCGCCGACCACGGACACGTTTTCCATGGCGCAAACCCAGGAGGAGTTCTACTTCGCCTTGCCCTATCAGTTGATGGATTTGTGCCTCTACGGCATGAATCACGGAATTTCGGCCGGCGCGGTCGCCGCTGCCGCCGGCCTCACGGCCGAGCAGGTCGAGAAGGTCTATAAGGATATCGTCAGCAAACGCCGCGCCGCACGCTACCTTCACGCACGGCCGCAGCTGTCCGCTGCGATGGACAGGGATTGACCCATGTGCGGCATCGCCGGAATTGTGGCGCTAAACGCGGCTGCGGAGCCTCCGTCACGAGCCGCGCTTCTGAGAATGGCAGCCGCGCTCTCCCATCGAGGTCCAGACGAAAGCGGCCTTTACCGCGACAAGCGAGCGGGGCTGGCGCATACCCGCCTGTCGGTCATCGATCTCTCGACCGGACAGCAGCCTCTCGCCGACACAGGCAATACCACCTGGATCGTGTTCAACGGCGAGATCTTCAATTACGTCGAGTTGCGTGACCAACTCATAGCCCTGGGACATCGTTTCCGCACCCGCAGCGATACGGAGGTCGTCGTGCATGCCTACCGCGCCTGGGGCGTGGGCGCGTTCGAGCGGCTGAACGGGCAGTGGGCACTCGCCATCTGGGACTCGCTGACAGGCCGCCTCGTCCTGTCGCGCGACCGGTTCGGCATCTGCCCGCTGCATTTGTGCGAACACGCTGGCCGCCTGCATTTCGCCAGCGAAGTTAAGGCCATCTTCGCAGCCGACCCGGCGATACCGCGGGCCTTCGATCCGGCGGGGGTCGACCAGACTTTCACGCTGTGGACCGTCGTACCGCCGCAAGGCGTATTTCAGGGAGTACAGGAACTTACCCCCGGCCATGTCCGCATCTACGACAATGGCAGCGTTCGTGAGCAGGCTTTCTGGAAACCTTGCTATCCCGAGAGCGAGGACCTGTCCCATGGCACCTTCAGGGGCTCGCTGGAGGATGCGGTGGACGAAGTGCGCGGCGCCTTGCAGGCCGCGACGGCGCTTAGGATGGTGAAGGCGGATGTGCCGGTCGGCTGCTACCTTTCCGGCGGGCTCGACAGCTCACTTGTCGCCATGCTCGGGAGGCGCTTCGCCGGCGCGCCGTTCCAGACTTTCTCGTTGCGTTTTGCTGACGCCGAATATGATGAAACCCGTTACCAGCGGCTGGTTGCAAGTGCGAGCGGCGGCGAGCACCACGAGGTGATGGTTTCGCGCAGTGACATCGCCGACATCTTCCCAGATGTGATCCGTCACGCCGAGCGTCCGATTCTCAGGACGGCGCCGGCGCCGTTGTTCCTTCTCTCGAGGCTGGTGCGCGAACATGGCATCAAGGTCGTGCTGACCGGCGAAGGGGCCGACGAGATGTTCGCCGGCTACGACCTGTTCCGGGAAGGCAAGGTCCGCCGCTTCTGGGGGCGGCAGCCCGCCTCTGCCCGACGCGCGCGACTGCTGGAACGCCTCTACCCTTATCTGAGCCGCTCGCCGGTCAAGCAGCAGGCGATGGCGCGCCAGTTCTTTGGACATGGTATCCATGCATTTGGCGCGCCCGGCTTCGCGCATGATACCCGCTGGCGCACCACCAGCGCCATCAAACGGCTGTTCTCGGCCGACATGCACGCCGAAACGGCGCGTCACGACGTGGTGGCGGACCTGCTCTGCCGCCTGCCCGAAGAGTTTCAACGATGGGGTCCTCTCGCGCAGGACCAGTATCTTGAGATCAGGACGCTGATGTCGGGCTACCTGCTCTCCTCGCAGGGAGACAGGATGCTGATGGCCCATTCCGTCGAAGGGCGGTTCCCGTTCCTGGACGACAGGCTGGTGGCCTTGGCGAATTCGCTACCGGCCGACTACAAGCTGCGCATTCTGGATGAGAAACACGTGCTGAAGCGTGTGGCGAAATCGATCGTGCCCGCGGAAGTCGTGGCCCGCAAGAAGCAACCCTACCGGGCGCCCAACGCACTTTGCTTCATCGGCGATAGCGCACCCGCCTATGTCCGCGAAGCACTCTCGGAGACTGCCCTGCGCGCGGCGAATGTCTTTGATCCGAACTCGGTCGCGCGCCTGCTGGACAAATGCGCTGCCAAGACCGGCGATGGGGATCTGTCCAACTCGGACAACATGGCGTTGGTCGGCGTGCTGTCGACGCAGCTCCTCCATCAGCAGTTTGTCGCAAGCCGCCCTTCGAGCGGGTGTGCGGTCGACCTCAGGATAGATGTCGATCACCTGCACAGGCAAGAGGTGCTGGTATGATGCATGGCGCCGTCCCTCTGCTGCACGACTACCTCAGCCATTCGGCCGGCCGGCTCGGCGACAAGGTGGCGCTGGTGTGCGGCGGGCACCGGCTCGCCTATGATGAGCTTGAGACACGTTCCAACGCGGTCGCCCATCATCTCGTCACGTCCGGGGTCGCCCCCGGTGACCGCGTCATGATCTTCGCCGACAACACCGTCGAGACCGTGGTCAGCTTCTGGGCGGTTCTCAAGGCGAGCGCCGTTGTGTGCGTCGTCAATCCGCTCACCAAGAGCGACAAGCTGGGGTATTTGCTCAACGATTGCCTGCCGGCGGCATTGATCACCGACAAACATTTGCAGCCGATCTTTACTGAGCCGGCGCGTAACTGTCCGTCGCTGCGGCGGCTCATCGTCTCCGGTCAGGTGGACGACGCCGAGCTCCGGGGATTGCCGCATGCCGTGCGCTGGGATGAGGCGGCCGCCGGCCACGGCAAAGCGCCGGCCCGCCGCCGCATCGATATCGATCTCGCAGCCATCATCTACACGTCGGGCTCGACCGGCGAACCCAAAGGCGTGATGCTGACACACAGGAACATGATGGCAGCCTGCGCGTCTATCGCCTCGTACCTCGAGCTTGGCGAAGACGACGTGATCCTCAATGTCTTGCCCCTGGCCTTCGATTACGGCCTCTATCAGATGATAATGGCATTCCGTACCGGGGCGCGGTTGGTCCTCGAGCGCTCGTTTGCCTTCCCCGCACAGATACTTGCGATTATCGAAAGGGAGAGAGTTACAGGCTTTCCCGGCGTGCCGACCATCTTTGCCGCGCTGTCGGATCTCAAGACGCTGAAGGCAAATGATTTTGCAAGCATAAGGTATGTCACGAACACTGCTGCGGCACTGCCGCTCAAGCACATTCGCCTGCTCCAGGAACTGTTTGCCGATGCCCGGATCTATTCGATGTACGGCCTGACCGAATGCAAACGCTGCACCTATCTTCCGCCGGAAGATCTTGCGCGAAAACCGTTGAGCGTGGGGATCGCCATCCCGAACACCGAAATGTGGATTGTCGATGAGGATGACCGAAAGGTCGGTCCCAATGTCGTCGGCCAGTTGGTCATCCGCGGAGCAACGGTCATGAAGGGCTACTGGGGTAAGCCGGAGGCTACCGCGAGGAAGCTCAAGCCTGGCCCTTTGCCCGGCGAGCAGGTTCTGTACACCGGCGACTACTGCCGAATGGACGAGGAAGGGTACCTCTATTTTGTCGGCCGCAGCGATGAGATCATAAAATCGCGGGGAGAAAAGGTGGCGCCTAGGGAAGTCGAAAACGTGCTGATGGAAATCCCGGGAGTACGGGAAGCCGCGGTTGTCGGAGTTCCCGACGACCTGCTGGGGCAAGCAGTGAAAGCGTTTGTCGTCATGGAGCAAGGAACGATCATAGGCGAAAAGCAGCTGCGGATGGAATGTCAGAAGCGGTTGGAAAACTTCATGATTCCGAAGTCCATCCAAATTGTGTCCAGTCTACCGATGACGGACACGGGCAAGCTCAAGAAAATAGCGCTGTCATAAAGCGATACCTGGAAATCATTTGGATCGGAGGCCAATTCAATGCTGAGCACGAACAACAGAATTGACACCTACAGCGATCAGATACGCGCCTTTCTGGCGTCAAATTTCTACGTGGCCGACCCGCGTGCCCTGGAGGTTGAAACGTCGTTGCTCGACCAGGGCATCATAGACTCGACTGGAGTGCTTGAAGTTATCGGCTTCGTCGAGGAGACATTCGGCATCACTGTCGAGGACAGTGAACTTCTGCCTGAGAATTTCGATTCCATCCAGGGAATTGCACGTTACGTGGTGAGCAAGGAAAACTGATCGCCGGGCGATGGTAATAAGGGCGTCTTCCCAACCGAGCGCGCAAACCCATGGCGCGGCTCACGCTGGCGTTCTGGCTCGTGCACAAACCACCCTGGCTTCACCAGCATTGTTCGCAACCGTGCGAATGCTCTCGTAGCCTTTGGAACGTTCAACCAAACTCATGACCTGCCGGTCCTGGCCAAGCCCGACCTCGAAAAGCAGCATACCACCTTGCCGCAGATAGCGCCGCGCCTCCTTGATCACCCGCATGTGAATGCTCAGGCCGTAGGGCCCGGCAGCGAACGCCTCACGTGGTTCAAGTTCCATCAAATGCGCGCGGTCGTTTTCGAGCCGCTTCTCGGAGATGTAAGGCGGGTTGCAAACGACCAGATCGATCGTGCCTTCGAGCTCCAGACCCGAGAAGGAATTGAACAGGTCGCCCTGCAGCACCGAAATGCGTCCGGCCAGGCCAAGATGGGCGACGTTCCGGCACGTGGTTTCTACACAGCTGTCAGTGAGATCGCTCGCCCAGACGCGCGCGGTGGGGACCTTGTATCCAATGGCGCAGGCGAGATTGCCTGCCCCGCAGCACATGTCGACGACACGCGGGACCGGCCGATTAAGTTCACGCAGCACATTGAGGGCGGTGCAGCCGAGCAATTCCGTCTCCGGGCGAGGGACGAGCACGCCGGGCGCGACAACCAACTTCAGTCCCATGAAGTCGGTGCGGCCGGTGCTGTAGGCGCTGGCGACATCTATTTCACCAATCACGACAAACCCGCTTTCTTGATTTTCCCATGCTCGATTTCTCAGGTCGCCCATGTCTTCATGCTGTGAGGCGAGGCATCAGCCTCATCGTTCCCGGCTAGGTTCACGTCCGCGTAGCTACTGGATCGCCGCACTCTGCAGGTCGCTGCTGAACCTCACCTCGATCGTGTCTCCAGGCGCGACCTCAGTGTCCTGGTCGACCGGTCGACTTCTCGACGCGTCGCCGGCCCCGCCGGTTATTGTGATCCGCGCCTGGAAGGTTTCGCCGGCGACCGGCAGTGGAAGAGCGGACGCCCCTGATGGCTGAAGCTTCTGGCTGGCTGCGTGGAGCCTTGCAGTGGTCTCGGCGAGGCGAAGGTCGGTGTCCCTCAACTCGTTCAGAAGGCCGATCCTTCGTTGATTTTCATTGCGTTCCTGCTGCCTGACGAAGTCTTCCTGCTGGCGTCGCGTTCTCATGAGTTCGACCGACGTCTCGAGCGCCCGGCTCGACGACATTAGCACGGCACGTCTGACGTCGGCGAGCCTGCTGTTGGTCAGGTTGCCCGATTCGAACGATTTGGTGACCCGCGCCAGATCGTCCTCATCCTGTTTCACCGCGGCCGCTTCCGTCTGCTCGCGCTTGAGCAGAACCTCGACCTCAGCCTCGGCATCCTTGGCGGTCTTGTCGAGATAGCTTTGCTCCTGTTGAAAATTGTTCAGCGAAATTCTGAGACCCTCCGCTTCCGCCTGCGCGACCGCCGATATCAATGCATTCGACAGGGGCGAACCTTGCGGCGGCTGCATGTCAAATTCTGCCTGGTTCTGAAGTTCGGCGCGGATACGGGCGCCATGAAAGTAGTCCCTGATATAATCCCCCCAGATCGACTCGTAGTCGCGTCGCAGATCAACGGGATCAGGTCCGCTTTGGCTTGCCCGCGACCGCAGAAGGCTGAAACCGCCGGCGACCGCAATCGCCTGCCGGACTGTCATGAGTGGCCGGTAAGCCTGCTGCCCTGGCGTCAGCACATCGCCAGTGACGTAGATCGGCCGGTACTCCGCGATCACGGCCGTGACGTCGCTCGGCTTGATGACGATCATTTGCTCCCGTCCATCAGGCAGACGCTGGTGGACGATCTTGGTTGGCAGCACCGCTTCCATGCGCGTCTGCAATTCAGCCGGCGTCAACCCGCCAACTGGGATCATCCCGAACTCGGGCAGCGCGATCGAGCCATCCATCTGGACAATCGCGCGTTGCGTTCGTTCCGCTATGGAGGCAATTCCTATCTCCACCGTGTCGCCGGGGGAAAGCTTGTAGGCCACCGGCGCTTCAGCCGCGGCTGCGATATCCAGGGCCAGGCAGCCGGCAAGCGCTGCAAAGAAAATTCGGCTAACGAAGGCCATTGATGGCAATCTCCCTTTAATTCAAGCTCGGCTGCTGCGGCCAATCGAGACGGGCGACGAATTCGTAGACCGGCCCACCAGGCACCCCCCAATTGCTCGACCAGATCACTTGCGACCCATCAGGGGACGGTGAGGCATGTGTCTCGCTCCAATAGTCAAATGGAGCGTTTCGCGTCTGCACGATGCGTCGGACCTCCTGACGACCGTCAACACGCAGCGCGATCACTTCGCGCGTGTATGGCGCCCAGTTTGGATGGCTCCGAACCTCATCGGGATTGCCCCCGTAACTTATAAATGCCCATTCGGGCCTGTCCAAAGCACGCAGCGACGTATGCTCGGCCTCACCGTACTTCGTGAGCGACGTGACCTTTCCATCGGACAGCCGACGCTTGATCACCTGATATTCGTCCGGAGCGGATTTGCTGGTTCCGACGTAAATCTCGCTACCATCCGCATCGAGAGTCAAATCGCCATGGCCGGGCCGATGATGGTCCTTCCACCTCTGGCGCAGGGTGCCGTCGACTGCGAAAATGGCTCGCTGCTCGGTGCCGTCGACCAGGTTTTGGAAACACAGGATGTTTTCTCCAAGCGGAGAAATGGTGCAGGAACTGGTCGTTCCGGCAACCTGGGCGAGATCGATGTCCGGGTATTTCAGACGCCGGTCGATGTCGTATGCGAAGACGACGGCAGCCCCATCATCGCGGGTCGCGCGTACGGCAATGCGGTTGCCGTCACGACTAGGATTTCCCTTGGACGGGCCGAATTCGAGATCCCGATATTTCGTTGCGGCATACACTATGTCCTCACGATTGGTGCGGGGAGCCCAAGTCGAGATCTTTTGACCGTCGACACAGATCATCATCTCCGCCTTTCGAGGGCGCCATTCGCACTCACCCGACTTGTTGCGCTGAAACAAAGGGAGGTAGGTTTTCCCGTCGAGGAAACACATGCCGTTGCAGCCGTTCATGAGGACGAGGAGGCTCTGATCCGCATTCCACGCTTGCGCGCTCGAGTATCGGTGACTGCAATATATCTTGCCGCAGACAATTCCGCTGCCAAGAGCTCCGGGCTGGGTAATCCGAGTAAAGCTGATCCCTGTCGCCGGATCAGTGACAGGTTTCAGGTAAGCGGGCAGATCCATTGACGGCTCCGTGCTTGCCGCACCGCTCGGCCGGTTTCCGGCTGTGTGCAGCGCCAGCAGAGCGGCCATCAGCAGCACAGCCGGTATGAGCCGCGGAAAGGTCATGTCATATAGCTCATTTCACGACGGACGCGGCCTTCGCTGAGGCGCGAGCGCCACCACTCGATGGTCCTTTCCAGACCATCACGCAGGCTCGTATGTGCCCGCCATCCGACTTTACTTTCAAGGTTTGAGGAATCGGCGAGCAACGCACGAACCTCGGAGTTCTGCGGCCGCACCCGGCTTTCATCGCGGCGGACCGGTTTCCTGGTGCCACTCAACTCGAGCACCAACTCCAAAACGTCCGAGACACTGGCGGCGCGCTGGCTGCCGGCATTGTAGGCATGGCCAAATTCAAGCTTGGCCGCCCCTGCCGCCACAAATGCCGCCGCAGTGTCTTCCACAAAGGTAAGGTCGCGGATAGGGCTGGTGTCGCCGACCATGATCGCCGAACAGTTCTCGTCCAGAGCCTGCCTTATGATGGTCGGCACGATGGCCCGCTCGCTCTGGCGCGGCCCGTATGTATTGAACGGTCGCAGGATCACCACCGGCACATCGAAGGACCTGGCATAGGACGCCGCCATCATGTCCGCGCCGATCTTGGATGCGGAGTAGGGGGATTGTCCCTGCAACGGGTGGGATTCGTGGATCGGCATGGTCAGAGCGGTGCCATAAACCTCGCTTGTGGACGTATGCACAATGCGCTCGGTTTCCCAGTGGCGTGCCGCTTCGAGGACATTCACGGTACCCAGCACATTGGTTTCCACATAGGATTGGGCAGCCGCATAGGAATAGGGAATCGCAATCAGCGCAGCCAGATGAAACACCACCGCCTGGCCGCGCACGATCCGGTTGATGAAGGCGCTGTCACGAACGTCCCCCCGAATGCACTGCAACTGGCTTCGAACGTGGTCGGGCAAATCATCCAGCCAGCCATGGCTGTCGAACGAGTTGTAGAGGGCCAGTGCCGTGACATCGGCACCTTCGCGCACCAGCGCTTCCGTGAGGTGGGATCCGATAAATCCATCCGCACCCGTGACCAGGACCTTCCTGCCGTGATAGTTCACGACCGTGCACTCCTTCGATCATGTGAGCCGTCAAACTGGCGAACGAACAACAATCCATTCATGCCAAACTCTCCTCACTTGCCAACTCTACCCACTTGCCGCGGGAGGCAGGGACACGCCGAAAACCGCCCTGAAGCCCCGCATTATCCAGACGAGGTCCGATGCAATGGTGCGCCGCGGATAGTAGGCGAGGTCGATCGTTGCCTTGGCCGGGAACAGGACCTCTCGATAAAACAGGAGCGGATCAAGGGAGGGCGGGTAAAAACAGGCTTCGTGACGGAAGAGAACCTGGGTTGGGCCGAGCAGGCCAGGCTTCCACTGTAGGACAGCTTCATTGCCGCCGCGGAAACAATCGGCGAAGGCAAGGCTTTCCGGCCGCGGCCCGACAATTGCCATGTCCCCCGTGAAAACGTTCCACAGTTGGGGCAGCTCATCAAGTTTCGTTGCCGCGAGAAAACGGCCTACCCGCGTCATGCGGCTGTCATCGTTCATGGTCAGCGCAAGGCCGAAAGGATCGGCTGTCGTCTTGAATTTGCGGAACTTGTACATGCGAAACGGTTTTGCGCCGGCACCCAGGCGCGTCTGTGCGAAAAGCACGGGCCAACCGCCCTCGACAAAGAGTGCAACGGCAATCAGGAGCATCAGTGGAGCGAGTACCATTCCCGCTACTGCGGCGAGGATGATGTCCATCGCGCGTCTGGCAATTCCGTGGCTGGTGCCAGCTACGGCGGGCCGATGCATCGTCACGTCGAGTGCGTTCATGCCGCGGCTCCCGCCCGCCCGCTGCCTTCAATCGCCGTGGCCAACGCAACAACCACCGACTCGATCGCACTTGCCGTAATTTGCGGGTGTAGTGGAATCGTCAATTCCCGCTGCGCGAAGTCCTCGGTCTTCGGCAGATGGATTTCAGTGAACATCTGGCGATAAAGCGTCATCTGGTGCACGGGCGTATAGTGGATTGTGGTCTGTATACCCTTCGTTCGCAGATGGTCGATTACCGTTTGCCGGTCGACGTCATGCGGCAGGAGGACAGGCATGATGTGGTAGGCCGAGGTCCGCGGTTTGCCGAACGGGACTGTCACAGCCGAGCAATAATCTGCGATCAGACGCCGATAGAGGACGACCAATATGCGCCGGATTTCATTCCATTCCTGCAGGTTCTGAAGTTGGACCAAGCCGATAGCGGCGCGCAATTCGTCCATGCGATAATTGAAACCGAGCATCGTCACGTCGTATTGCGGCGTGCGGCTGTTCAGCCGCTGATGTGTGCCACTGGTCATCCCATGTCCGCGAGCCTGGCGGATCGCTTCACGGAGCTGTGCATCCCGGGCGATAACGGCCCCGCCTTCCGCGGTGGTCATGTTCTTGTTGCCGTAGAAGCTAAAGGCCGCGGCCGCACCGTAGGTCCCCACCTCCTTAAGGCCGGGAGCATGCGCGGCATCCTCGACGATATGCAGTCCTCGCACACGGGCAAATCTCTGCCATTCTTCCCGGTCGGCGAGGTAGCCGGCAAAATGGACGAGAATGACAGCCTTGGTGCGTCCGGTGCACTTGGCTTCCGCGTCGCTTAGAGACATCAGTGGCACTTCGGCCGACTCTATGTCGACGAATACCGGTGTTGCTCCTACGTAGAGCACTGCATTCGCGGTCGCCACGAAGGTCAGCGAGGGAACCAGCACTTCGTCTCCGGGGCCGATCCCAAGTGCATGGAGAATGAGATGCAGGGCGGCGGTGCAAGAGCTGACGGCGACGCAATCGACCGCATCATGCACGGCCGCGAAGGCCTCTTCAAAGGCTCGTACCTGGTCCCCCATCGTCAGCCACCCACTGTCGACAACTTTGGCCAGGGCCGCCTTTTCCGGAAAGCCAAGAATAGGAGCGCTGACCAAGAGCATTACGACCTCCTCATGTTGGCGCGGCCGAGCGTTCGGCCCTCAAGCGGCCGCTGCCGAGACCTCGATCGATGCGGACTGCTCTTCCCAGGCAATGGTTTGTGCGTTTTGAAAATCTTCAACGCGTCCGATATCCAGCCAAAGCCCATCATGTTTGTAGACGTGCACATTCGTGCCGTTTTGCATCATCTGCAGCATGAGGTCGTCGAATCCGAAGGCGATACCGTCAGGTATAAAACGGAAAACATCTGGGTTCATGCAATATATACCCATGCTTACCAGATGAGATAGAGTCGGTTTTTCACGAAATACTTTAACAGTATTGTCGATCTCGTCGATGACGCCGAAGTCCATCTTGATGACGCGGGAAGCGGTGGCTATGGTGACTGGATCCGTGTGAGTCCGGTGTGATGCCACAAACCGGCTGAGACTGAGATCGGTAAGTACGTCCCCATTGAGAACAATGAACGGCTCGTCCAGTTCCTCCCTGATCAGGGAGAGCGGGCCGATAGTGCCGAGAGGTTCCAGCTCCTGGGTATAGCGTATCCTTAGATTCCACTGTGATCCGTCTCCGCATACGGTGCGGATCAAGTGCCCCAGATAGCCGGTCGTGACGTAGACTTCCTGAATGCCGTTCCGTCGCAGCCACTTCAAAAGCAATTCAAGAACCGGTCGAGCACCGATCGGCATGAGAGGCTTGGGCAAGATGGATGTGAAAGGCCGAAGGCGTGTTCCCATTCCACCGCACTGAATGACCGCTTTCATCTCGTCCTCCTATTGATACGACTGTCGCGGTGTGATGGGTCCAGCCCACCGGCCGGAAGGTACGCCAGTGTTGGTTTCGCCTCTCCGGGTGCAGCGATGGTAAGTGGCGCCCGAGAAGGCGTCGTCGTGCATTTGAATGGCACTTTCCCGGCGTTTTGATTTCAATATTCCAGCCGGCAGGGCATGGGCGCGGCAGGGCGGTCAATCAGAGCTGGGAGCTGTAGCCGCTCGATTGGCAACTGCTGTGCGCATGTCCGGCGCCGGTAACGACCTTCTCGGAAGGGCATCGCTACCGTTCGTACGAAAAAAACACTTTGCTATCTGGCCCTGAAATGTGTGCGATTGTAAGCTATATTAGCAGGTTGAAATGTGCGGATGGGCGGCGACGAGCGTCGACATACGGGGGATCAGCGGGCGGCTGATCTGTGTTGGGTCACCGTACAGTCCATCCAAAGGGAGGGTTCGGCAGCTAGGGACACATGCGGGCTGCCAAAAGGTGGGTGGTTCATGTATCGTATTATCATCGCCGATGATCACGGCTTGTATCGTCGTGGGCTGCGACTGGCATTGATGGCCGGCATTCCAGACTTGGAAATATTCGAAGCGGCGTGTTTTGATACCGTCATAAGCCTGCTTGAAGATCAGGCGCCCGTTGATCTCGCCGTCATCGACCTGAACATGCCAGGACTGTCCGGCCAGGACGATCTTCGCGACGTCTTACCGGCTCATCCCGACACACGGTTTGCAATTGTTTCAGGGACCGATTCACGCGCCGAGATTCTAACTGCCCTCTCGATTGGACTTCATGGCTATATCGTAAAGTCCCAAACGGACGAGGAGGTGGTCCTGGCGGTGAAGGAAATCCTGGCCGGCCGTATTTACGTTCCGGCACTTCTTTCACAAAGGTCCAAGGAGCCGGTACGCCTTCCATCCGAGGCTCCCACGCGAATGCCCCACAGGACCACCAGCGTCAACAATCTGGGCAGGCTTACGTCCAGACAGAAGGAAGTCCTCAGGTTGATGGCCGAAGGTTACTCGAACAAAGAGATTGCCCGCTCTCTTGAAATTGCAGAAGCGACGACGAAGATTCATGCCGCCGCCGTCCTGCGCGAACTTGGGGCACGAAATCGGACAGAGGCCGCGGTTCTGCTGAAGACATGGGCCGCCAGAGACGTCAACTAGCGCCGATTGCTTTTGGCGGCAGCCGGACCGAATATTTCAGTCCGTGAGCCAGCATCTCAAGCTTGGAAGAGTGACCCACGATAGGCTCACCGTCGGCTCCAATGATCAACGACCCAAAACCGCGCCGAGCCGAGGTGGAGACCCGGCGCTCTCCCGATTCCGACCATTCAAACACGATGTCGGCGCCGGGCTCCTGGGCTGTGAATTGCCACATGACCTCGATCCGGCCTGCCGGAGTGCCGAGAGCCCCATGCTTCACGGAATTGGTCGTAAGCTCGTGAACGATCATTGCGAAGCTCTCAGCCGAACCCTCTGCGATTTTTACTTCGGGCCCACTGATCGAGATGTTGTGCGTCCCCATGTAGGGCTGCAATTCCTGAACGATGAGGTCGCGCAAGGACGCCGACAGGTTGCCATCGCGTGAAAGAAGCAGATGCGTCGCCTGGAGTGCGCCGATTTTTTGGATCAGTGTCTGCTTATAGCGGGCGATATCGTTGTCGGGGGCACTAACCATATTCACAAGCGCCGTGATCACCGGAAACAGATTGTTGAGCCTGTGGCGCTGTTCAAGCATGGCCCGCTCTCGCTTCTTCGCCGCAGCCCGCAGCAGAATGGTTATGCGCCGATCGGTGACATCCGCGGCGACTCCTATTCGCTGTGCACGACCATCGCGCAATTCGTCCCGTCCGCGAAGAGCAATCCAGCGGATATGTCCGCCAGCTCGCCTGATGCGGATCTCCGCGTCATAGTTGGCGCCGGATGCAAGCTCTCCCGGGGCCGTCAAATTAGGCAAGTCGGCTGGATGAACGACCGCAGCCAGTTCCTGCAGCGGACGGCTCGGCGCGGGTGCCAGTCCCATCATTTCCCAGAACGCGGCCGAGCCGTTCACGGATCCGCTCTCGAAGTCTATGCGCCATGTTCCCAACCGGCTGGACGACAGCGCCAGGTCCAACCATTCCTTCTGAGCCCGGAGTGCCTCGCGGGCGGTTCGCTCTCCCGATATGTCGTCCACCATTACAAAGATGCTTTGAGGGAGAGCATCAGCTGGCACGGCCAAAGACAGCGCCAATCTTGTCCACAAAACCGTGCCGTCCTTTCTCAGGAGACGGATCTCCGAGCCGAACGAAGTCGTGTCTTTGAGGCGAGTCAATGCTTCCGCCAAAGTGTGGTTGTCGTCAGGATGGACGAGTGCCCTGACTGGCAAACTAGAAAGCTCCTCCTCGGCATACCCTGTCATCTCACAAAGACGTTTGTTGGATCGTTGCAACTCTCCGTTCTCGCTCATATTGGCAAAGCCGATAGCGGCACGTTCAAATGCCCAGCGATAACTGTTTTCGGTCGCCTCCAAGGCCACGAGTCTAGCCTCTGCAACCCGCAAAAGGGTGCGGTAGTCCTGCCTCTGCCGGTGGAAAGTCAGGGCGATCATCCCCCCTGCAACCAGCAGCAGGATGGCCCTAATCCAAACGTCGACGTCGGTTGGATTGTGAAGGACATCCCGCGCCAACAAGCCGACAGTCACCATCACAAACGTTGCCGCAAGGGCAATCAGGCGATCTTCGAGATATGAGATGGCAATAATGGTGGGAACAAACTCAAAAAAGCCGATGTCGTATGCCATGGAGGCGGGCAGCGCTGTCTCGACCGCAAGTGTCGCGACCAGGAGCGACATCGAGGCAAGGTGGGTTAGCAACTTGCCTGAGCTGTTCGGATGCAAACTGAGCGAATGCAAACGCATGTGCCAGACTATAACCTTCTGACTAGTCCGTCGAGATTAGACCGAAAAGCGTACAGACTAGTCCGACCGCAGGATTGTTCCCCGGGATTGTAGCGCGCATTTTGTCCGTTGTCGGGGGCGGATCGGACCGCAACTCTCCAAGCGACCTGACTGACATGTTTAAGGCACCTCCTGACAGGGAGGCGTTGCCGTTTTGCGGGAGGTAAGAAAATGGCACTGGTTGGTAGGCAGCATGATGGAATTCTTGGTCGCCAATATGGAAGTTTCGGGGGAAAGCCCGTCTCGGCCTTGAGAACGCAGGGTGGCCATAGTTCCGCCTGGCACCAAGCACCACAAAGGTTCGACGGCGTGGCTGTCGAGCCAAAGCAGAGCAGCCTTGCATCTGTTGTGAGAATGCTTGATCGCATCGGGTGTGGCTATCTGATCCTGAACAGCGACAGGAAGGTCATGGAGTGGAATTCAGCCGCTCAAAACACCTTGGAGCGCGAGGGCGAGGCAGCTGATACGGCCGGCAAGGTGTCGGTTGCTCTGAGGCGGCTGATCGCAAACGTGCCGGGGAATTTTCTTCCTGGCACGCTTTCATGGGTGGTGATCCGCGGTATGGGCGACAGGCCCTTGATTTTGAACGAGAAGGGCATAGCAACGCCTGACGCGACGAGTATCGTGGCGCTGCTGGATCGTGAAAACAGGTCCGGGCCAAATCCCCAGACGCTGCAAAGAATGTTTGGTCTGACGAGTGCCGAAACGCAGCTCGCGCTGCGCTTGGCGCAGGGCGATGCCCCTTTGGAGATAGCCCGCAAGCGGCGCTTGAGCCGGACCACGATAAGGTCACAGCTGGCGTCGCTCTTCGCCAAGACCGAAACACGGCGCCAGGCGGAACTGGTAGCTCTTCTTGGGCGCATATGCGTCTTGCCGTGAGGTAACGGCCGTACCATGCGCGCGCGCAACAGGCTTGTGCGCGCGCAATCTGTTGCCGGCGTGCTTGTCCGCCAGCCTCACCCTACCGCCGTCGTGTGCGCACCCGGCCCAATCTTGGGCGGATTGCAAACACGTGGTTAAGCACGTGCCAGCCCGCCACCTTCATGACGGAAGGCCGGAAGATCTGAATCCCGTCCAGGAACGTGGTCAACCAGGACTGCTGGTGGAACCTCATGGGAATACGAGCAACCCGCAATGCCCGCAGCAATGTCTCGGGAGGCGGGAGATGGTTGCGGTCCTTGATGAGATTCCAGTTAAGCTGTTTGACGGCGAGGGTCACTTCGTCGACCTCGCGGAAACTCTTTGACGTTGTAATGCTTGGATGGTTCGTTGCATCGTAAAAGGTAAGCGGATCGCTTATCGCCACCATGTCCCCATGGCTGGCTAGATCCACGAAGAACAGTTGATCCACTCCGGCCGGAATCTCTTTGTGCGTGCGCATCAAGCAGCCGGCACGAATGACGTCGCTGTTGATCAACAATGTGGATGGAATAATCCCCAGGCAGCGTGTCGCGCGCACCAGATAGAGGTCCATCAGGCACTGCTGGCTGGAATAAAGCGAGATCGGTTCCTGCTGCTTGGGGACTTGGCGAAATCGCACTCGCTTGTCCTCGATTATGTTTGCGGCTGACGTCATGAAGGCGACTGAGGGGTACTGTTTGGCAATTTCGGCGAATGTCCTGAGTGCACCTGGCGCAAGCCAGTCATCGTCATGTAGCAACTTGATCCATCGTCCGGAGCAAGCCAGCATAGCGTTGTTGGTGTTCTCCACCTGACCGCGACCTCGACTGTTTTCGATGATGCGGATGCGAGGTTCGCTCCGTGCGTAGTCGGTCACGATAGCCCAGGTCTCGCCCTCCGGCCCCTCGTCGTCGCTCACGACCAACTCCCAATCGGAGTAATCCTGGCCCAAGACGCTGTCGATCGCCCTGCGGATCGTATCCGGTCGACGAAAGGTTGGTATCCCGACCGAGATAAAAGGGCGTGACCACGAGAGATCGGCCCGGTCATGCTGGGTGACCGCAACTGCCGCTTGAAGGTTGTCAACCGACGACGAATTCATGGTGTTTTTTCCTCGAGACATTCATGTTGGATGCACGTTGCAGCGCCTGCTGGTTGAGGGTCGTGGGTCAACAGATACAGTGATGCTGCCATTTTCAGAGCGAAACCCGACGCGCCGCCGGCGGCCATGAAATAGATGACGGTGACTGGCTGCCAGCCCGCCTGGGCGCCGGCGAGCAGCGGGCCAAACACGAGAACCGCCCGTGCGAGGTCGATGACCAGTCTTGTTCCTTGCCGCCGTAACAGAGCGGGAACGTCGCTGAGCGGAGTCGACAACGCCTGTGCCACGCCCATCAGCGCCAGTGCGGTCATGATTTCCGCAGTGGGCATCCAAGGCTCGCCCAGAAGCGGAACGACCACATAGGGCGCGGCGAGGCCGAGCAGCAAGATCGGCACCGCGGTAAAGGCGGCGGCCAGCAGGAGAAGCCCGCGCGCCACACCAAGCAGGTGTCCACGATTGCTGTTCCGGTTTGCTTCGGCGACAAAAACATTGCTGAGCGGTGTGGCGATCAGCGTCACCGGACCGGTGACCAGCCGCGCGGCCACGCCCAAATATCCGGCAAATGCGGTGCCGAACAGCCCGCCGACAAGGACTGCTGGAAGATTGTTGATTGCTATGCTCGCGAGCGTTGCGGGAATATCGAACAGAGGAAATTTGTATTCCCGCCGAGCCTTTTCCAATACCGCACGCCAAGGTGCCCAGGCGATGCCACGCAAATCCTCCCAACTCATCACCCGATAGCCGATCACCCCGATGAAGACGAACTGGCTTAAAATATGGGCATGGATCATCGCTTCACCGCCGAGTTCGGCGATGCCGAAAGCCAATTGCAGTGCAGCCATGCTCGCCGGCAGGATCAGGCGCCCGAGAGCAAAATCGCGCAAAAGCCCGGCACGCAGACTCCAGCAGTTCATGGCTTCGACCAGACCTGCGCCTCCCATTCCAATCGGAATGAGCCAGGCGAGCGAGCCGAGGCGATTGGGAGCAAGGTTCGACAGCATCTGTCCGGCCGAAAAGGCCAGGACGGTCGTCACGAACACAGCCAAGAGAATAAGCTTGACCGTCACATAGGCCTGCGCGTTCCCCTTGACCCCATAGAGCGAAGCCTCGAAGCGCAATGCCGCGACCCCGGCGAGTATGTTCACGATCGACAGATAAATCGTAAAGATGCCGAAATCGGCCGGCGAATAGAGCCGCGCCAAAACCGGGATTGCGGCAAGAAGGGTGAGCTGGCCGACAATCGCCATTGCCGACACTCCGCTTGCTGCACGAATGATCGAGCCGATCGGGCTCGGCCGAACAACGATGATGGCTGTGCCTGCCGCAGGAACCGTCTTGGGTCTCAGAAGGTCGCTTGGTGCCATCGGTTCGCGCTTCCGAGGGAGGCAAATATCGGGGATTGCCGCAGCCTACGATGCACACCGGACCTTGCCATCATTCACCTGAATGACGCGCTCTGCTGACAGGCTGCACCGTGAATCGTCCTGGCCGCTCCCTGGATGAACCGCCCCAGGATCGTCCGTAGCCCAAGGACGAGCCTGTGGCCGTCATGCTATTTGCTCGCGCAAGAGGTCAGCGCTGTCCTCGAGCCGATATCCGGCATGTTTTTTCAGATTCACTCGCGTGAGGACACTGCCAACAGGTATCGCAAGAGAACCGTTGCCCTGAAGGAGTTCCAGCACCCCGCGAGCGAGGGTGCGTGGCGTTTTCCTCCACCGGATGGCGAAAAGAACCACGTCCGCCCATCCTGGCAGAAATTTGGCTTCCGGCTGCCCCAGCGCCGACGGCAGGTTTATGATCACGATGCGATAGGTCGCGTGCAGATCCGCCATCACTTTGCCTCCGTCCTCGCATGATAGCAGCGCCAGCAGGTCGTCCGACGGAGCGGCGGTCATTACGTCGATCCCGATTTCATGCAGCCTGGCAACGGCACCTTCCAGGTCGCAGCGATTGCAAACATAGTCAGCGAAGGAATGGCGGTTCTTGCGTTCGCTGAACTGGTGCAGGAACTCGAGCGTGAGCTGAACGCCCTTGCGTTCAAGATCGACCAACAGAACTCGACCGCCCAGTCGCGTGCCGGCGAGCGCCAGGCTCCACGCGAGCTCGGTCCCGCCATCCTGCGGCACGCTGGAGGTGACAAGCGCCGTGTACGACGAACGAGCCCTTAGCGCATTTGGTGCCGCCGCAATCAGCAACGACGTCACGGCGCGGCTATATGCGGACCTGCGCTCCCCCAGCACGAGGTTTCGCAGTTGTTTGGCATGCATTCCGCCTGCTTCGGGAATCTGCCCCACACATGGAACCTTGAGCACCGCTTCTGCCTCGGCCTCGCCACGGAAAGTCCGGTCAAAATGATTGCGCATCGTGACGTACATCGCCCCCAGAATGGCGAATAAGATCATCCCAGGGGGAACAAGGAAGATGGCTGGCAAGGTCTGCGGGATAGTCGACGGCCAAGCAGCGGACAGGATGGAAATTCCAGCTGAGGGAACTCCGATACGCCGCGTCAAATCCTGTTGTCGACCAAGGAGTTCGTTATATCGCTGGGTCAGCAGGCTGACCTGCGGCTCGAGAGCCCGCAAACCGGAAAGCCGGCTGGCGGTGTCGGCCATGACCGCATCCAGGATGTTCTTTCGGCTTTCAAGAGCGGCGATCTGTGCACGGAAAATGTTTGCATCGGCAGCAATCTTGTCGACGCCTTGTTCGATCTTGCTTTGCATCGTGGCTCTGAGTTCCTGGTCTGCCGGCGCGAGAGCCTGTCGAGCCGCAAGGTCGGCAAGTTCAGGCGCGCCAATAGCTTCGGCCAAGGCGGTGAGAGAGGCCCCATGCTCTCGAAGCCCCTGGACGTATCGAAGCCGAGATTCCACAGCGGCGAGGTCCGCCTTTGACATCGACAATTGCTGGCTGAGGTCGGCCCGTTCCCTGGCTGCATTGTCAGCCGAGCCTTGGTCGATGGCTCCGTGGCTCAGCCGATATTTCTCAAGGCGGTCTGCCGCTGCCTGCAGATCATTTTGCAGCCCGGGCAAACTGGCGGTGATCGCATCGAGCTCTTGCTGGTCGGATGCCTGCCTTTTTTTCGCTAGGGAGTCGACATAAACCTGAGCGAATGTGTTGGCCACGAGCGCCGCCCGCGCGGGGCTGTCATCGGCAAAAGCGACGGAGATTACTCTCGATCGCAGCTCCTGCCCGACCCGCATGCCTCGCCGCAAATCTCTCAACTCGGAGGCATCCTCGGCTTGTGGACCGTTGGCTGCCTGGTCCGCCCCTGGCCACAGCCAGTCCAGTAGACCGCCGGCAAGTGAGCGTGTCCTTGGGGGAGGGGTGGCAGACGGTTCAAGCCGGGAATTCCTGCTCGCGGAATTGTCCTGTCCGGTTTCCGCCGCACCTGTCTTGCGCAGTGCCGCCATGACGCGGCGCAGGTGATCTTGCGACGATAACATCGTGATGTGGTCATCTATGCTTGAATCAACGAGGTCCTGCGAAGACGGGGCGCCGACGGGCAGTGAACCGCGCGAGGGGGCGTCGACGATAAGCTGGGTTGTTGACTCGTAGAGAACTGGTCGAAGGCTTCCCAGCAACCCCGCCAACAAGCCGCCCAACACAGCGAAGGCAACAATAGACCATTTTCTCCTTGCCAGAATCACGAAGAGTTGGCGCGACGCGGTGGGCGGCTCGACATACTCACGCAATGACCGCACGGGCACTCTGCCTTCGAGAACCGGTGCTGGTAGTTGATTGACCCGTGGCAGCTGGATCGGGCTGATTGCGGAACCTACCATCTTACACTCCTGCCAGGTCGCGTTCATGAGTTGGGCCGGTTTGCTGTGCTTGCCGATTGGCCTTGCTCCGCCAGGCCTGGAACATCAACGCGGACCACAATTCGCGCGAGCGGTTATGGCCATCAATGTGATCGCGCCAGCAGGCGTCGATCTTCGCGGTGTCCAATACGTCACTGCTTTCGGTTCGCATGTCGGCGAGAAGATCGGTGGCCCAGTTGCGCAGCGGACCCCGCAGCCATGCAGCGATAGGGACATCGAAGCCTTGTTTCGGACGCTCGATCAGGTGCTGCGGGAGATAGCGGCGTAGCAATTGGCGAAGGATCCATTTGCCGGCGCCATCACGAACTTTCATGTTGGATGGCAGCCGCCAGGAGAATTCGACAACGCGGTGGTCAAGCAGAGGACACCGACCCTCAAGGCTGTTGGCCATGGTGGCACGGTCCAGCTTCACCAAGATATCGCCAGGCAAGTAGCCCGCCATGTCATCGTACAGAAGACGGGAGAGCAGGTCGTCAAGCGGCGGACCGCCGTAGCCGTGGGTTGGTTCGGTCGGCCGCTGATATCCAAGGTTTTCAGCTTGTGGCCGCGCCAGCCGCTGAAACAATTCGTCTTCGTTCGATGCCGTGAGCAGCCGGGCGAGGCGTTCCATTCGGTCGCTCCGGATAAAATGCCTCGCGCTCGCAGAGAGCGGCAGTTTGCCAACGGCATCGTCACGTCCGGCGCGTGCGAAAAACCCTGCCCCTGCCGCCAAGGTTCGGCGCAGTTGTCGGGGCAGGCGCAGGTGCCGTTTCAGCCGCTCCGCCATAAAGTGGCGGCCGTATCCTGCGAAGCATTCGTCACCACCGTCGCCCGACAGCGCTACGGTGACGTGCTGACGAGCGAGCCTGGCAACGAGCAAGGTCGGTATTTGTGATTCATCGGCGAAGGGTTCATCCCAGACCTGGGGCAACTCGGGAATGACGTCACGTGCGGCGCTTGGCGAGAGGTGAAGTTCGGAGTGGTCGGTACCCAGATGACGGGCAACGGCCGCTGCGTATGGAGCTTCATCAAAGCCGCCCTCTCCGAACGAGATCGTGAAGCTGCGAACCGGCTTGCAGGATTGGGCCTGCATCAAGGCGATCACGGCTGAGCTGTCGATCCCGCCCGACAGGAAGCCGCCCAGAGGCACGTCGGCGATCATACGTTCCCGCACAGCCAGCCGAAGCCGGTTGTCCAGTTCGTCAACCAGATCTTCGTCGGTGCCGATGGCGGGATTCCGTCGCCCATCGGCAGCGACGGCAGCCAGCGACCACCAGCGGTGAACGCATCGGGAAAGACGGTCCGCGCTGCGGTCTTCGGCAAAATTCGCCGCCGTGACGGAAAGGACAGAACCAGGCGGCAGTTTGAACACGCTTCGCCAGATACAGCGATGGTCCGGCACCCATCCCGTCGAAAGCATTGCCGCGGCGGCATCAAGATCAAGGTCGGGAGAAAAGCCCGGAAAGCAATTGATCGCCTTCAGCTCAGACGCGAAAACCAGCGCATCTCGGGTCGATGCGACATAGAGGGGCTTTTTGCCCATTCTGTCGCGGGCCAGATGCAGGGTTCTTGTCTTGAGATCCCACAATGCGAAGACGAACATACCGGCAAAGCGATTGAGGGCGGCCTCAAGCCCCCAATGCTCGATTGCGCAGAGCATCACTTCGGTGTCGCTAGCACCTTGAAAGGTTTGGCCCGCACACTCGAGTTCGCTACGCAAATCGCGAAAATTGTATATCTCACCGTTGAAGGTGATCACGTACCGACCGCTGGCGGAATGCATCGGCTGGTGCCCGGCGGCTGACAGGTCGACAATTGCCAACCGCCTGTGGCCCAGTGCGATTCCAGCTTCGCGGTCGATCCAGAGCCCCTCGCCATCCGGCCCCCGGTGACGCAGCGATGCAGTCATCCGCCCGATCGCTCCAAGCGGCTTTATGTCCAGAGCGTCCGAAGCCAATAGAATTCCCGCGATCCCACACATTAGGCCACCCTCGGTTCAGCAAGCTGCCGCCGAAGTGCGGTCGGATTTCCGGCAACGAGGCAGAAAGCCAGCGAAAACCACACGATCGGGTGGCGGATGATCAGGTGAGGCATGCTGAAGATTATCGTCGATCCCCCGAGCACCAGCAGGGCGTCGAATCCCGCTCGCCAGGCGGAGGACATGGCGGCGCCCACGATCCAGACCAACGCCATCACGGCAAGCAATCCGCCCTGCAGGTAAAGGTCGAGAACGGTGTTATGCGCCTCGAAAGGTCGCTGTAGAAATTGACGGTCGGCCACGGGAGGCCGCTCGAGGTGGGGGCCAGGGCCCAGTCCCAGGGACCCGGATTTCAATCCTTTTTCCACAGCCTCCTGCCACAGATAAAGCCGGAGTTCGAACGTTTCGACGGTCGCTTCCCCGCCTTCGTCTTTGGTAAGGCTCTTCGCAAAATTGGCGACGCTGGTCTCTTCGGTGAGCGCGTACGGCGTCATTGCAAGCGCTAGAGGGAAGGAGCCTGCCAACAGCATAATTGCCGCCAGGCGGGGCATGCTGGCGCGGCCGCTCGTTGCTATCCATGCACGAAGCCGCAATCCGATGAAGATGAGGCAGCTCAGGATGCTGGTATAGAGATAGGTGTCGCTCTTCGTCAGTCGGCCGACATAGAACGTCAGGAGCAGGCATGAGAATGCTAGCAAACGAGCCCATGGGTTGCGCGTGGTCGTGGCAAGATGCAAAGCCAGCGGGCCAAAGAGCGCGCAATAGAGCGCGAGTTGGTTCGGGTTCTCTGACCAGCCGCGGAACCGGTCCCAATACCAGGGATCGACGCCGGATTGGTGGATCGCACCATAAGCCAAGCCAAGCTGTATCACAAAGGCTCCATTGGCAAACGCGACCACGTACCATGCGCTGCGGCGCAGATGCCGATCGGCGTCCGGCTCCGCCGCGGCCAGGCACGTAAAGCTTGCCAGCAACACATATGCCATAATGTCATGTACAAACCCGGTCAGATAAAGAACGGTGGTCAGGTAACCGACGATCGTGCCGATCCCCAAAGCGAGCGACAGGAGCAGCCAGAAGCTCGCCAGTTGGACAAAAGCGGGTGTGAGCTGGAGACGACCGCCAGCGAGTATTCGTCCAATCGCCAGCACGATCCAGATCGCGATGAACAATTCGCCATAGCCGAGCGGCAATCCCGGAACGCCTAGTTGCGTCGCATAGGACATAGCAACCCCCAGGGCGAGCAAGGCGTCCCGGATCATTGATGTGCCCCGCCTCGGTGATTTGCGAGGCCGCCTCCAAGCCCAACGGCAGGGAGCGGTCGCATGTGCCCCGCGCGGAGTGTGTTGTCGTAAAGGTCGCAGTACTGGTCGACCACCAGCGGCAGGGCAAATCGCTTCCGGACAAGTTCAACAGAACGGGCGCCCATCGCCTTGGCCGCCGCGCGGTCGGACAGCAAGTCTATTGTTCGCGAGGCGAGGGCATCGGCATCATGCGGCGCAACCAGGTAGCCGTTCCATCCGTCTTCGACGACGTCGCTGCAGCCTGGCATCCTTGAGGCCACGATGGGCAGTCCCGCCAGCCCCGCCTCCAGCAATACACGCGGAACCCCTTCGCGATACTGAGTGGGAAAGGCGAATACATCGGCCATGCCAAGGAGGTCGGCGACATCGCGTCGTGGACCCAAGGCCAGCACATGAGGTGCATGCCGATCGAGTTCCGACTTGTCGATTGCGAATGAGCCTTCGGATTCTCGTGGGCCGACGAGCACAAACCGTGCCGAGGGCCTTGCGGACAGAATGCGAGGGACCGCCTTGAGAAGGGTCGCCACGCCTTTCTGGCGCGTCAAACGGCCGACGAAGATCACCACTTCGGCGGACTGAAGGCCGAGGTCCTTTCGCATCTTCGTTGCTGAGGACCCGAGATGGCGCACCGTTGCGAACGCGCCGACATCGATTCCGGAACTGCGTATCAGTCGCGAACTTCCGCGACCGATCAGCCGAAAGCGCTCGAAGAACAGTTGGTCGTCGCTATTTTGGAATACGGTCGCTGCCGTCCAGGAAGACGCAAGCCATTGCAGTGCGCAATAGACCGGACGCAAGGCCAGGGCTCGAGGCTCCAGCGATGAGAACGTCCATCCCAGTCCGTTGATGGTGCGAATGACCGGAACAGTTCCCCGTACCGAAAGGGGCGTTAACAGATTTGGCTTGGTGTCGAAGCTCTGGATGATGTCAGGCTGAAGCTCCTGCATCAAGCGGCGCATCGTTCCGAGAGTGCGCCATTCCCCGCCTCCGCTTGCAAAGCGGTCGAAGGAGAACCTGTGATGCGAAATGTCATGCCGTAAAAACGGTACGGGAGAACCGCTCGAGACCGCCGTAACGCGAAAGCCTTTCTCTCGCAACGCGATGAGGAAGGGAACTCTCAAGGCGTGATCCTCGCCTCCCACGCAGACCAGGTGCGGGTTCATCTGCCTCTCCCAAGCGCACATGGCCGATTGGCTCTCGATGCTGCCATGGCCCGGTTTAATCACCTCTGAGCGCATGCCGCCCGAGTGCACGCTAGGGGGACACCAGGTGCCTGTCCTCGTCCGTTTGAATGACACCAGTGATGTTTGGAAGGGTGGCGACCAGCGAGGCGAGATTCCCTCGCGATTGCCGGAGCGTTCATGTGACTCGTGTCTTGCGGGATGAGCGCGGTGCTTGCCTGAGCCGGTACGGGTGGCCGGTCTGCATCACCTTGGTTGTCCAAGGTTTTCGAGTGTCCAATTGCGGCGGCGCGGTGCCTGAGCTCCGCGGTTCGCTGATGGCAAAAAATCTTTGTGGTTGCGCTGGGCCGTCAAGCCGGCCCTCGGCCTGCGTCGCCCGGTCTTCAGGACGGAACCCGCACGTCAGCTGTTGGTCCACACATCCGGAACATCTGTCGGGGGGGCGCGGCCGCGCGGGCCCCGCAGAGAGGACGGGGGGATGTGGGGGGGGGTTGGGAGGGACGAATAAACAAAGGCGTCGAGCTACGAGAGCGAGGCGTGGCGGGGAAGGGGATGTTGGTTG
>NZ_JAMYQH010000013.1:0-174993 GCF_040320765.1 Mesorhizobium sp. M0618
GGCATGCATCGTGAGATACTCGGCGATGAGGCGCCGCATTGCGGCATCATCGTCAATGACAAGAACATGTTTCAACGGCACACCTTCAATCTTGAATCCCCTTGTCTAAACCTGTTGCCGAGCAACCCTGGGGCACCGACCCAGAACAGCTGCTCCTTGATACCACTCGCCGTTGCGTGCGGCCAATGTGAGGCCGTGCTCGTCCTGTTCTTTTCATCCCCAGCGAATTGACCGCACCAAGGCAGCCCGTGGCCACCAGACAGGTCCAAGCGCCGACATGACCCTGCCGTGTGGTCCTTCGCTTTTTCGCTTCGAGCTCCCCCGTTGGTGCAGGCCTGCCAATATCACTCAAGTTCGACCTCATGGATGCCAAGTTTCCTGCTATGCCCTTGCATCCTGGTCATCCTGGAGTTTGCGGACCTGGATCATCTCGATATCCTCCGGCTCGTGGATCCAGCTCGGACATGGTTGAGCAGCGCGGCGTTTGGCTTGATCGGAGAGGCGGTCGGCGGAAGAAGACCGTGATTCGCTGCAGCGGCCTTGTGCAAAATAGTGTGTCTCCTGCCAAGCCGGCTTCGTCCAAGGTGGCCGGCGGCCTCAAATGCTGTTCGGCGACCGGCAGGTCGCCGGTTGCGGTGAACGTCCGGGCTAACATTTCTCAGTTACTGCAACTCCTCCATCTTGAGCGTGTCACTATGCTTGTCCATTGCGCCGTCGGACTCCGTCAATGACGTGCGGTTATCTGCCGATGGGACTGTGCATGATCCACCCTTTGGCGGCGGCGGCCGAACAGCTGAACGAGGCTCGCACCAGGATGGGCTGCGCCGCCACGTCTTCCCAGTTGACCCTCGCCGCCGCGGATTTGCGCCCTCGAGCCAGCTTCGCGGACGAGCTCGCGTCTCAAGCAATGATCTGAGTGTGCAGGGCCGCGCATGGCTGCTCTTTAACGACCGGCAGCATACCGGCAAAGTTGGGCCGCTTTATCGCCTTAGTCGATTCCCCACGGTGATCCCGAGCCTGAACAAGCCCGCCAAGCTCCCCATTTTGTCCTTGGCTTGGCGCTGACAGAAGTACCATCCATGACGCCAAAGTCGCGGCCCACACTCCAGGAGCAACGGACGGCCGGGACGAGCAATCCTGTACAGGAGTCATTGTACCAAGATGCTCCGGATGTCGCTGGCTGATCGGGCCCGCGCCACTCACGCATGCGCAAGATGCTCACCCACGCTGATACGAACACGGTCTTTGCTTCAATTGAAACCGAAAAGCTGAACTTGAACATCACACAGTAACAAACCTCCCCGATAAGCGCGTGCCGGACAGGGCCAGAACCCGTCCGGCGGCTTGGAAAGGTAGGTGATAGGGAATGTTTATTGCAGCTTGGCCGCTGGCCATCGTCCTGATGACATCCATGTCACTCCCAGCCGAGCCCGCGCCACTTTCTCCGCGTGAGTTCCGCAGCCTGTCGCGCAAATGCGCCCCCTGGGTTGCGCCGTCCACCCTCGCCGCGATTGCCAAGATTGAAAGTGGCTTTGAAACGCTGGTGGCTCATGACAACACCACAGGTGAGCAGCTTCGCTGGATAGACCACCTGGAAGCCACGCGGGGCATCAAGGAACGCCTCGAAGCACAACATTCTGTCGATGTTGGATTGATGCAGATAAACAGCAAGAACTTTGCCGTGCTCAATCTCACGCCGGAAAGGGCTTTCGAGCCCTGCGCCTCGCTTTCGGCTGCCGCCCACCTGCTTGAAAGCCGGTATGCCGGCGGCACCACTGCTGTGGCACAGCAACTGGCGCTTCGCCGTGCCATCTCGGCCTATAACACGGGCGACGTCACGCATGGCTTCGCCAACGGTTATGTACGCAAGGTCGAGTCGGCCGCAAAGGACATCTCAAGTCTCCTTGAGAGAACGCTGGAGCCGACTGCTCGAGATGTGCCGCACCTTGAGGCACCCGGTCGGAAAGCCGTGCCGCCTCTGCTCCAGCAGAGCCAACAGGCCAATAGAAAGAAGCAGCCCAACCAAGATTCTTGGGACATCTGGGGCTCGTATCAGCCAGACCGCTCCGGGGCCGATCCCTCCGATCCGACAGGCAGCCAGGCTGCGAAAGCACGGGAACCCTCGAACCCGAACAAACTCGTATTCGATTGAAACATGGAGATGCAATGATGACGCCACTCAAGATACTTCGTGCGCTTAAAACGCGTGTTCCTTCGCCTTTTTTCATGCTGCGCATGGCGGCTGAATATGTACCGGCCGCTGCTGCAGGCGCGGCGTGGACGGTCTTCTACAGCGGGCCAGCCGCGGCTCAGGTGACCGGAGGGACGGATCCTGCCAAGATGGTCCAGAATATCTGCACGTTCATACTTGGGCCCTTTGGACAATCACTGGCCGTGCTCGGGCTCGTAGCCATCGGTATCTCTTGGATGTTCGGTCGTGCTTCACTTGGCCTGGTTGCGGGTGTCGTTGGAGGGATCGTCATCATGTTCGGGGCCAGCTTCCTGGGCAAGGCGCTCATAGGCGGTGGCTGATGAGCGACCGGTTGGAAGTGAGCACCCTCTATGTGGCGGCGACGCGCCCGGCACTGTTTCTGGGGGTGCCGCTGACGCTGGCCGGATTGCTCATGATGTTGGCTGGGCTTGTTATCATTATCCTTCAGAACCCGCTCTACGAAATCGTTCTCGCGCCACTCTGGTTCGGAGCACGGCTGGTTGTTGAGCGTGACTATAACGCGGCAAGCGTCGTGCTGCTCTATTTGCAGACGGCCGGCAGAAGCGTGGACGGGCCGGTCTGGGGAGGCGCAAGCGTCAGCGCCAATCCGATCAGAGTGCCGAAACGCGGAAGAGGAATGGTGTAATGTTCGGCGCCAGCGGCCGGACCGAGAGGTCTGGCGAGATCTACCTTCCGTATGTTGGTCACGTAAGCGATCAGGTTGTCCTTCTGGAAGACGGATCGATCATGGCCATGGCACATGTGAACGGTGTGCCCTTTGATTTGGAAGACGCTGAGATGCGCAACTCGCGCTGCCGCGCGTTCAACACTCTCTTGCGCAACATCGCCGATGACAATGTCTCGATATACGCTCATCTTGTGAGACACAACGATGTGCCGGCGCCGGCGCCGCGCCGGTTTCAAAGTGCATTCGCTGGCAGTCTGAGCGAGGCCTACGAGCGTCGTGTGCTGTCGGGAAAGCTCTTTCGCAACGATCACTTCCTCACTTTGATCGTGTCCCCCCGCACCGCAATCGGCAAGATCGGCTTGCGGATTGCCAAGTCCCGCAGACGGAATGAGCACGATCTAGCCACCCAAATGCGGAGCCTGGAAGACCTCTGGCACATCATTGCTGGCGCACTCGGCGGTTACGGTCTGCGCCGGTTGGGCATTCGTGAGAAAGGCAACGTGCTCTTCACGGAAATCGGCGAGGCGCTTCGGCTCATGATGACTTGCCGGTTTCTTCCGGTTCCGATGGTTACCGGCTCACTTGGCGCCTCGATCTACACTGACCAGGTCATCTGCGGGAAGCGGGCGCTTGAGATTCGAAGGCCCGGGGATAGCTCCGTCGGATCATTGTTTTCGTTCCGTGAATATCCGGCGACGACGCGGCCGGGCATGCTAAATTCCTTGCTGTCCGCCAACTTCCCGCTTGTCCTGAGCCAGAGCTTTTCCTTCCTCACTCGCCCGCAAGCTCATGCCAAACTAAGCCTTAAGTCCAGCCAGATGACGAGTGCCGGCGACAAGGCTCTCACCCAGATCAATGAACTTGCCGAGGCAGAGGACGCACTGGCAAGCAACGAATTCGTGATGGGTTCGCATCATCTGAGCCTGTGCGTCTATGCCGACAGCCTCAATAGCCTTGCAGATCGCGCAGCAAGTGCCCGCGCACGGCTGGCCGACGCGGGCGCCGTTATCGTCCAAGAGGGCATCGGCATGGAGGCCGCATATTGGTCCCAACTTCCGGGGAACAACAGGTGGCGCACGCGCCCGGGGGCGATCACCTCACACAATTTTGCCGGGCTCGTCTCATTTGAGAACTTCCCAAGCGGTTCCAGTTCCGGCCACTGGGGCAATGCTGTTGCGCGCTTTCGCACAAACGGTGGAACTTCTTTCGACTACATCCCCCATGAGAATGACGTCGGCATGACGGCAATATTCGGGCCCGTTGGCAAAGGCAAGACGACGCTGATGACCTTTGTCCTCGCGATGCTTGAGCAAAGCTTGGTCGATCGCAATGGTGCGATCGTCTTCTTCGACAAGGATCGGGGTGGTGAACTGCTGGTGCGAGCCACGGGAGGGACATATCTTGCGTTGCGCAGAGGCGCTCCGAGCGGCTTGGCCCCTCTGCGTGGACTGGACAACACCTCCGCCTCTCGGGACTTTCTGCGCGAGTGGTTGATGGCCCTGATCGAGAGTGACGGCCGTGGTCCGATCTCGCCGGAGGAAAGCCGTCGGCTGGAACGCGGCATTGTTCGTCAGCTTTCGTTCGAACCCCCTATGCGCTCACTTGCGGGCCTGCGCGAGTTCCTATTGCACAGCCCCTCCGAGGGCGCAGGAGCACGGCTGCAGCGGTGGTGTAGAGGGGGGGCGCTTGGATGGGCCTTTGACGGCGACGTGGACGAAGTAAGGCTGGATGCCTCCATTACGGGCTTCGACATGACGCAGCTCCTGGAATATGAGGAGGTCTGTGCACCGGCCGCCGCATACCTTCTGCATCGAGTGGGCGCTATCGTCGATGGTCGTCGGTTCGTGATGAGCTGCGACGAATTTCGATTCTATCTACTCAACCCCCAATTCTCGGCCGTTATCGACAAGTTCTTGCTCACGGTCCGCAAAAACAACGGCATGTTGATACTCGCAACGCAGCAGCCTGAACACGTTCTGGAATCGCCTCTCGGAGCTAGTCTCGTTGCGCAATGTATGACGAAAATTTTCTACCCATCACCGACGGCGGACCGCTCTGCGTATGTCGATGGCTTGAAGTGCACTGCGCAGGAGTTCGAGGCAATCCGCCAGGGAATGGCAATCGGCAGCCGCAAGTTTTTGCTCAAGCGCGATAGCGGGAGTATTGTTTGCGAATTCGATCTTGGGCAGATGCGCGAGTACGTAGCCGTACTCTCGGGGCGGGCCAACACAGTGCGCTTTGCCGACCAGCTTCGCAACCAGCACGGAGACGCCCCAAGTGGGTGGCTCGACAAGTTCATGGCCCGGTACCATGAAGTTCAAGACTGACGGAGGAATATTCATGAAACTTGCCAAACTTGCAGTAACGACCCTTGCTGCTTCCCTTCTGCTTCACGGACAGGCCCGGTCGCAATGGATCGTCACCGACCCTGTAACAGAAACACAATCGACCTTAACAGCGATTTCCAATGCGGCGATCCTTGAGAGGTCAATCGAGACGCTCGCTACGACGATCGAAATGGTGACAATGCTAACCTCGTCATTCGCTGTCACGGGAGTGCTAAGCTCACTGAACCAAGGAAATCATTACCCGTCGAGCAATAAGCTGGAGGAGCAGATGTTTGATGCTCGGGCGCCAGCTTCGATTGTCGCCCGTAACATTGCGGAGGACCCAAATCGGATAGTCACGGGCGACGATTCAGAAGCGAAACTGTTAAAGGGACAAATCGCTGGGGCCGCCAATGCCGCAGCTATTGCAGCCGACACTTTGGGCATGATGGACAAGCGCCTTAAGGATAACGCCGGCACGCTTGGTCAGCTTTCCCGCTCGGGAAATATTATGCAGGCCACCGTGACCAACGGTCTGGTCCTCAAGCAGATTCACGATGCGATGATCCAAAATGCCCAGGCCACGAGTCTGCTGACTATGGCCACTGCACAAGGGAGCCTTCACGCCGCTGAGGAGGCCGCCACGCAGCGTCGCGAACATCGGGACACCGCTCGCATTTTTGGCCCGCTCCCGTGAACGCTGAGTTCATCAGGCTCAGCTGCGCTGATCAGGGACACATCAGGCTCACGCCATGAATTTCAAAATTCCCGCGCCATTCACGACTATACACACGATCTTTCATGGGGCCTTCACGTCCGGGCTGCACAAAGTGCTTGAAAACGTCCAAGCGGCGGTCAGTGCGCCTCTGGTTGCGTGTGTCACGCTCTGGATAATAATCCAAGGCTGTCTGGTCATGCGTGGTCAAGTCGATGCGCGCGGGGGTATCTCGCGCGTAATCATGGTGTCGATTGTCGTCGCCCTTATCTTAGGGCAGGCCAACTATCAGCAGTACATTGAAGCGCTTTTCGACGAAACGATTCCGAGGTTGGCTCACGACATCAGTGGCAGCGACTTGCCCTTCATCGGAATCGCCCAGAAGCTCGACATCATGTTTGCTTCAAGCCAGTATGTCTTTCAGCTGATTGCTTCCGAAATTGGGCCTATGAACGGCCAGGACATACTTGCTTTCGAGGGAGCGCAATGGATTTTCTACGGCGCGCTGTGGACAGCGTTCGAGATCTACGATGCCGTTGGAATTCTGACGAAGGTGCTCTTGACGATCGGCCCCCTGGTCCTTGTAGGCTACCTTTTTGATCACACTCGAGACATAGCCACCAGATGGATCGGCCAACTGCTCTCGTACGGGCTGCTGCTTCTCCTCCTCAACATCGTTGCAACGATAGTAATCGCTGCCGAAGCAGTCTCGCTGGCAGCCATGCTTTTGATGATCAAATTCTCGGGCACGACAGCAGCCAAGATCATCGGGCTTTACGAGCTCGACATGCTTTTCCTAGCTGGTGACGCTCTGATCGTCGCGCTTCCGACGATCGCCAGCAGCATCGCCGGCGGCTCTTGGGGAGGTGCGAACCGACCTCTTAACAGCCTCAATCGCCACTTTGCCAAAACGGCGGGTGGTTAATCAATCGACAAGTTCGGTGCCAAAAACATGAAATATTGCCTACTTCTGTCAATCCTCGCTTTGGCCGCCTGCAAGACGAGCCATGGGCTTGCGACGTGCGCGGGTGCCCCATTCCAACTGAACGTGGGACAATGGGAAACCACCCCTGAGGATCTTCAGGTCGAATGCGCGGAAGAGCCAAAGTGAAATTTCCTGAACATGCCCTTCTGGTGGAGAGAGAAACGCTAGCCGCCCACTATAAGAAGGTGGAAGCGTTTCAAACGTCACGAGCGAAGTCTGCGCGGCGCCTGTCAAAGGCCCTGATCGCCTTTGCCGCAGCGGCGGTCCTAGGAAATGTTGCCCAGGCATTTACCATCGCTGCCATGGTCCCGTTGGCCAAGCTCGTACCTGTGTTCCTCTGGGTCCGGCCGGATGGGACCGTCGACAGCGAAGTGTCAGTGTCTCGACTGCCGGCAACCCAAGACCGAGCCGTCATAAATGCTTCGCTGTGGGAATATGTACGCCTGCGCGAGGGGTACACAGCAGATACAGCCCAATACGCCTATGACCTCGTATCCAGTTTCAGCGCGCCGACTGTGCGACAGCAATATCAAGATTTCTTCAACTATCCGAATCCCACCTCGCCGCAAGTCACGGTCGGCAAGCGCGGCAAGCTCGAGGTCGGGCATATTTCTTCAAACGACATCAGTCCGGACGTTCAACAGATCCGTTACAAACGTACGCTTGTTGTCGATGGGCAGATGCCGATAGTGACCACCTGGACAGCTACCATCCGCTACGAGCGCTTGACGGGTCTGCCTGGGCAATCGAGGCTCACCAATCCGGGAGGTCTACTCATCACTTCCTATCAAAGCTCGGAAGATAGCGTATCGAACCTGGGCTATGTGCAGCCATGACAAAAAGAGCGTTTCTCGCGCTGGTCTGTTCACTCTTCTTAACGATGGAAGCGTCCGCGGAAGACACACCACTTGCCGGCAAGCATGATGCGCGCATGCGCTACCTGGCTTACCGTCCTGACGAAGTGGTGCGCCTGTCTACCGCAGTGGGGGCAACGCTGGTTGTCACATTCGCGGCCAACGAGACAGTCGCAGCCGTGGCCGTTTCCAATAGCAAAGACCTGGCTGCGCTCCCGCGCGCCAACTATCTCTTTTTTAAGGCTAGCCGGATGCTCCCGCCGCAGCCGGTCATCGTGCTGGCCGAGAGTGAGTCCGGTACACGGAGATACGTCTTCAGTATTTCAACGAGAGCGATGCCAAAACTCGATGAGCAGCAACCTGACCTATACTACAGTGTGCAGTTCACCTATCCTGCTGATGAGGCTGCTGCTCGGAGAAAGGACGCAGAAAGGCGCTCGATTCTTGGTCAGGCCCGGGCGAAAGTGCTGCACGACGAGAGAGTTCAGGATTTGTTGAATCGGCCCGCCGCAACTACCAGTCCGGACGAAAGCAATTTTCACTACGTCGCAAAGGGCGATCGATCGCTGTCGCCGCTGCAAGTTTTCGATAATGGCTTTACCACCGTATTTGGCTTCGCAAGCAATTCCCGCATACCCTCTCTCTACATTATCAATCCCGACGGCAAGGAAGCCGCTGCCAATTACACGGTCAAAGGAGACTATGTTGAAGTATCCGCAGTCGCCCGGGAATGGCGTCTGAGAGATGGCAATACGGTCTTGTCCATTTTCAACAGGGCTTATGACCCTGTGGGACGAGCGCCAGGGACCGGTACAGTGACACCCGACGTGTGGCGCGTTTTGAAAGGCTCGGCCGATGAATGAAACCGGCCCACAGTCGGGACATGATGTCCATGCCTCCGGATCGATGGTCTCGGAGCCGGCCCGCCGGCATGTTTCGGGATTGCAGAAGTTGGCCGTCGCTGCTCTTGTTCTCATCTCATCTCTATCACTCATCTGGCTCGGAGGTCGTCCCAGCACACAAGACGAACCAACTCAGCCAAAACCTCCAATTGTCGCCGACGCCGAACCATTCCGCCCCGTGCCGATTGAGATTGCTCCCGGAGCTCCAGCAGCCGTACAGGCGGCGCAGGCAGGAGATCCTGCGCCATCCACGCCGACTTCAGCTGATCCGCCGCCGGAGGAAACACCAATTTTCGCCTACAGTGGCAGCAGTAAAATGCCCAACGACGGTCAGCGGAGCGAAGACAACCATAGGGATGCTCCCGCGACCTCGGATGAGATTTCAGACGCTGGCGATCTGTCGGCGCGATTGAAGCCAGATATACAGGAGCCAAGCCGGGCCACACTTTTGCCGCACCCTGATCTCGTGATTACTCAAGGAACGATCATCCCCTGCATTTTGCAAACGGCAGTCGACACAAATTTACCGGGTTATGTGAAGTGCGTCTTACCTAAAGACGTCCGCGGCGCCACCAACAACGTGGTGCTTTTGGATCGCGGGACGACCGTGATTGGCGAGATCCAGCGTGGTCTCCAACAGGGGGATGCGCGTGTCTTCGTGCTGTGGACGCGCATGGAAACGCCTGACCATGCCCTCGTTTCGCTAGCATCGCCGGGCGCTGACGAGCTCGGCCGCTCCGGAATGCCTGGCACGGTGGATAATCACTTCTGGCAGCGCTTTGGCGGAGCAATGCTCATGAGCGTCATTCAAGGCGCGTTTCAGGCCGCCGGTCAATACGCTGGCAGCTCAGGTGGAGGAAGCGGTATCAACAGCTTCCAGAGCAACGCCGGACAAGCCGTTGAGACGACCCTTAGAGCAACGATCAACGTTCCGCCAACTCTGAAGAAAAACCAGGGAGATGCTGTATCCATCTTTGTGGCTCGGGACCTCGATTTCTCAGATGTATACGATCTTAGAGCGACCGCCGTGGCGCCAGCCCCCCCCCAACATCGCCAACGCCGGAGAGACAACAATGCGACCGGAGGCTGACCCTCAATTGCGTTTGCTTCTCAACCCTGTTCTGAAATGGCTTGAGGAGCCAAGGACCGAAGAGGTCGCTATCAACCGGCCTGGGGAAGCCTTTGTCCGACAGGCCGGCGTTTTCACGAAACATCCGCTACCGCTATCTTATGACGATCTGGAGGACATCGCGATCCTCGCTGGAGCGCTGCGCAAGCAAGATGTCGGACCGCAAAGCCCCCTCTGTGCGACTGAGCTGCCGAACGGAGAGCGGCTGCAGATCTGTTTGCCGCCCGCTGTTCCCTCAGGAACAATAAGCCTGACGATACGGCGTCCCTCAAGTCGTGTGACCGAACTCAAGGAAGTTTCTTCTCGCTACGAATACTCGCGTTGGAATCAATGGCGGTCACGAAAGGAGCGCCAAGAGCGGCAGGACGAAACGATTCTTCAGCACTACGACCATGGTGACTTGGAGCAATTTTTGCGAGCGTGCGTTTGCGGGCGGCTCACGATGCTGCTTTGCGGACCTACTGGTAGCGGCAAAACGACAATGAGCAAGACTTTGATCAACGCTATACCCCCGCAAGAGAGGCTGATAAGTATCGAGGACACGCTCGAACTTGCAATCCCGCACGAGAATCATGTCCGGTTACTCTATCCGAAGGACCGAGCAGGCGTAGGTGCGGTGACAGCCGAGCAACTGTTGCAAGCCAGCTTGCGCATGCGCCCTGATCGAATATTGCTTGGCGAGATGCGCGATGATGCTGCTTGGGCCTACCTTAGCGAAGTCGTCTCCGGCCATGCGGGATCAATATCGACGATTCATGGGGCGGATCCGGTCCAAGGCTTTAAAAAGCTCTTTTCACTCGTCAAGAGCAGCCCGCAAGGAGCTGCTGTGGAAGACCACACGCTTCTTGACCTGCTGTCGGCTGCCATTGACGTCATTGTGCCGTTTCGTACCCACGGCGACGTGTATGAGGTGGGGGAGGTGTGGCTCGCCGCCGATGCCCGGCGACGCGGAGAGACAGTAGCCGATCTTCTCAATAAGCACTAAGGCTCGAGCACGTCGGGGATCGGTAAGTCGTTTGTGATATGATGGCGCAACTTGTTCAGATTCAACGTCACTTTGATTTGACCGAGGTTGATTATGGGAGGACGACTGGGCGTAGCCCTTCGGTCACAAGCCTGAACTCTTCGGCCGCCCTGTCGGCGCGGCAAGCTGCGGCACGATTCGACTGGGTGTATCGAGCGCGTCCGCTGAATTGCGCGGGCGACGCTCAGCGAGCTGGTGCCGATGCCTGCTTCAAAAGCGGCATCGACACCCGGCAGGTCGTACCCTTGATTTACCTAGCCGCGCTCAAATGAGCGTCTTCAAAGCCGCCGAACGTGGTTCGGAATGACCGGTTGGTAAATCGGGAAGTGCTATACAGGGAATCCTCCCGGTATTGCCTCCAGGGGGTCCTCTCAATGAACAAAGCCGCAACCTGCCCTTGCGACCTCAGCTGGAGTTTGCGACGCAACCCATATAGGAGGATCGATGCGCAGAGAAATCGCAGGCAGAGTCGGTGGCATTGTGGGCTGGCCGACCGACGGTTTCAGCCCGTCAACAGGTCTTCACGTGTTCCATCCCCGACTATTGCAGGCGTGCGGATTGCATTCTCCCGCGATCACCCATCGGAAAGAGCGTTACGAACACTACGAAGAGTTGCGCGACTTCTGCTGTCGCCCCGGTCTTACAGCGGACGGTGACCTGTCCTACCTTGATAGGACGTGAAATGCGAACGCTGCTCATTGATCATCACGTGGATCTTACGCGCGCCGTGCGAGCTGCGCTCGGGGATAGCGGTTTTGCCGTTGATGTAGTTGGCAACCTGGAACAGGCGTCGAGGGCATTCTGTTGCGCAACCTATGAAATTCTCCTGCTGGAGTTGGCTCTGCCAGATGGCGATGGCTTGGGCTGGCTGAGACAGCTAAGGAGCGACGGGCATTCAGTTCCAACCCTCATTATGAGTAGCATCAACGATCTCGAGAAGCGAATTGCAATTTTCAACGGTGGCGCGGACGATTTTCTGCTCAAGCCCGTCTCTTTCGATGAGCTCATCGCCAGAATGAGAGCCATTCTGCGCCGGTCGACACAGGTGACCGACCCCATCGTTGTATTTGGCAATCTCAATTTCGATCCGATCGGCCGACAGGTTTCCGTCTCGGGTCATCCTCTGAAGATCGCACGCCGCGAACTATGTATTTTAGAGCATCTGCTTATCCGTGCAGGCCGCATCGTGCCTCGTGCGCAGTTGGAAGATCACCTCTATTCGTTCAACGACGAGGTATCTGCCAACGCGCTTGAAGTCGGAATCTATCGCTTACGTGGACACCTGAGTAGGTCAGGTGCAACGCCACGGATCACGACCGTGCGCGGCATTGGTTACCTTCTTGAATTGACTGAGGCGGCATCCGCATAGTTGGTCTAAATTGAAAGAACAGACTGCGTATCAAGCGCCGCATTCGATCCATCGGCTTCAAGTCGCAGGCGAGCGCCGTGGTTATCCTCTCCGGCATCGAGATGATCCACATGATTGGCAAGCGACAGGCGAGGTATGACTACAAGTCTGTCGATCGCTGTTTCGATATCCTCGCTGCCTGACGGACAGGCCGAAATGGCCGTTCACACCCCCATTTCCAGGTTTGCGACAGAGCCTTTTGTCGGCGTTGCCGGCTTCGAAGGGCCGGTGCGCGCCGAGCGCATCAAGATCATCCCCGGCCACCTTGCTGCGGCCACTCGCCGAGTACGAAGCGGTGGTCGGAGGGAGCTGGTGATGACGACGCTAGATCATGACCTGCTGATCGCAATCCTGGATCGGCTGAAGTTGACGGCCATCCGCGACCAGCTCGACACGCTCATGTCGAGCAAGATCGCGCAGTTCCCGTTTGTCCGCGAACTCGACGGCTTCGGCTTCGACGCGCAGCCATCGGTCTGCTTCAGCCAAACGTATTCATAGGTATGGGACAGGCCTTGCTATGTCCGAACGTCACTGCGCGGCAAAAACGTTGGATTTCAAGAAATAAAGTATTGGACAGTGCCCAATTTACCGTTGGAAAAGCTGGATATGGCGTTTCAGCGTTTCAGCGAAATAACCGAAATCAATCACTCCTAACAGCAAAGGCAACCGGAACTCGATCGCTTCCGTTGCCCGCGACTTAGCGAAACGCTTGTTCGCGATTTACTAAAACGGCTGTCCCAATTTAGTGAAATCCGCAGACAAGCCGCTGGAGGTTGGCCAAAGGCCACCCACGCCTGCTCCGAGGCCCTCCAGGGCAATGGTCTGAGACCTGGGCTCAAGCAGGATGAGACGCCGCTGGAGCTCAGGTGCAAGCGCTGCCACGCCCGCTCCGAGGCCCCACAAGGCCGAAGCGCAGTCGTCGGGGTCACGAGGCCTCTCGGCCACGACGACGAGCCTGAACCTGGATCCGCCTTTCTTGAGGCGTTGCGACTATCATCGCGGCGACACGCAGCTCTTGATTTGTGTGCGACACCTCAGCAGATCCATCGGGCTGAGCCGCTCAGCAATATCAACGAGAATGTCCAGCGGCAGATCAAGGATACTCAGAGGAGGAAACGCTTGATCTTGAGGCTCAGAGCGCGTCTGCTCCACTATAGAACAGGATGATTCACCGGGTCCTTCAACGCCAGCCGCCGGTCCGATGAGAGAATTGTCTCGGATATCACGCTCGATGGGGTTAAATGCCGAGATGGGCGCCTTGCCACGCTCCTCAATGCCCCTCATGATTCACCGCCTATAGCTACCAACTGAATGAATCATCGTGATTGTCGCGCAGCGGAATCCTCAAGGATCGGGCAGTTCGTAGGGGGCGCCGGTTTGACCAGGTTGAGCCCGCGAATTGCTCGATCGGACAAGATCCTAATTCTGACGAGATCCTCGGGACGCACTCCAAGTTGTCGATCATGTTCGGCACACAAGGAAAGGGCGGCATTGCTGCCGCCCTTTCCGCTGTAGGTTGATAGGGGCTGGATTAGAAATCCATGCCGCCCATGCCGCCCATGCCGCCCATACCGCCGCCGCCCATGCCGCCAGGCATGCCGCCGCCGCCAGCCGACTCCTTCTTCGGAGCCTCCGCGATCATGGCTTCGGTGGTGACCAGCAGGCCGGCGACCGAGGCCGCGTCCTGGAGAGCCGTACGGACAACCTTGACCGGATCGACGATACCCATGGCGATCATGTCGCCATATTCGCCGGTCTGGGCGTTGTAGCCGAAGGTCGCGCCCTTGTTCTCAAGGATCTTGCCGGCAACGATCGATGCTTCCGCACCGGCGTTGGCCGCGATCTGGCGGGCCGGAGCCTGCAGCGCACGACGAACGATGTTGATGCCGGCGGCCTGGTCGGCATTGACGCCGGTGACCTTGATGTCGGCCGAAGCGCGCAGGAGAGCGACGCCGCCGCCTGCAACGATGCCTTCTTCGACGGCCGCGCGGGTCGCGTTGAGGGCGTCATCGACGCGGTCCTTCTTTTCCTTGACTTCGACTTCCGTGGCACCGCCGACGCGGATCACCGCAACGCCGCCGGCGAGCTTCGCCAGACGTTCCTGCAGCTTCTCCTTGTCGTAGTCCGAAGTGGTCTCTTCGATCTGCTGCTTGATCTGGGCAACGCGGCCCTGGATCTCGGCCTTCTTGCCGGCGCCGTCGACGATGGTGGTGTTCTCCTTGGAGATCGACACCTTCTTGGCGCGGCCGAGCATGTTGAGGCCGACGTTCTCGAGCTTGATGCCGAGGTCTTCCGAGATGACCTGGCCACCGGTGAGGATGGCGATGTCTTCCAGCATGGCCTTGCGGCGATCACCGAAGCCCGGCGCCTTGACGGCGGCGATCTTCAGGCCGCCACGCAGCTTGTTGACGACCAGCGTGGCCAGGGCCTCGCCTTCGACGTCTTCCGAGATGATGAGCAGCGGCTTCGAGGTCTGCACGACGGCTTCGAGAACCGGCAGCATCGCCTGCAGGTTGGACAGCTTCTTCTCGTGCAGGAGGATGTAGACGTCCTCGAGCTCGGCAACCATCTTGTCGGCGTTGGTGACGAAGTAGGGCGAGAGATAGCCGCGGTCGAACTGCATGCCTTCGACGACCTCGAGTTCAGTCTCGGCGGTCTTGGCTTCCTCAACCGTGATGACGCCTTCGTTGCCGACCTTCTGCATCGCTTCGGCGATCATCTTGCCGACCGACTCGTCGCCATTGCCGGCGATCGTGCCGACCTGGGCAACTTCCTCGGAGGTCTTGATCTTCTTGGCAGCCTTGCCGAGCGCCGCGACGACTTCGGTCACGGCCAGATCGATGCCGCGCTTCAGGTCCATCGGGTTCATGCCGGCGGCAACGGCCTTGTTGCCTTCCTGGACGATCGACTGCGCCAGAACGGTCGCGGTTGTGGTGCCGTCACCGGCGATGTCGTTGGTCTTCGAAGCAACTTCGCGGATCATCTGCGCGCCCATGTTTTCGAACTTGTCGGAAAGTTCGATTTCCTTGGCGACGGTGACCCCGTCCTTGGTGATGCGCGGTGCGCCGAACGACTTGTCGATGACGACGTTGCGGCCCTTGGGGCCGAGGGTGACCTTCACCGCGTCGGCGAGGATGTTGATGCCGTGAAGCATGCGCTCACGGGCATCGCGGGAGAATTTTACGTCTTTGGCAGCCATTTTTTTACTCCTGGGCATCTCGCCCGAAATTCAGATTTGATGGTGCGAAGGAAAGGCCTGATATCAGCCGATGATGCCCATAATGTCGGATTCCTTCATGATCAGAAGGTCTTCGCCATTGAGCTTGACTTCGGTACCCGACCACTTGCCGAACAGGATGCGGTCGCCGGCCTTGACGTCCAGCGGGACCAGCTTGCCTGCTTCGTCACGAGCGCCGGAGCCGACGGCGATGATCTCGCCTTCCTGCGGCTTTTCCTTCGCCGTATCCGGGATGATGATCCCGCCGGCGGTCTTGGATTCGGATTCGACCCGGCGAACGACCACGCGGTCATGCAGCGGCCGGAAATTCGACTTTGCCATTTTTGGATGTCCTTGGTGCGGATGTTGAACGGTTCTCCGTTGCCGGAGCGTGCTTAGCACTCAGCGGAAGCGAGTGCTAACGCGGCAATGAGATAAGCCGCATGCTCCTGCTAGTCAAGACGAAAGAGCAAAGAGCAAAGAGAAAAGAGCAGACAGCAAAGAGAAGAGAGCAAAGAGCGTGTAAGCATCGAGCCTTTTATGTGAACAATGTCGGGTATCAGACATATATGGGGCGGCTCACCCTTTGTATTTGAGCTTTATTCAGATGGCACGAATGATGCAACAGGTGATGCATTTGATCTCATCCAGAGGCTCGCACGGGGTCGTGCTGCGTCAGCTCGGTCATGTCGAGCTTCAGAAGGCCATTTTGGCATTGGTTCTGTTGCCCTATTCCCATTCATGACCAGTCCTGCGCGCGTGAGCCGGCCGGCTAGATTCCAACCACGAGAGCGCCGCCGCTGAGACCCGCACCCGCCGCCGACAGAAGGATTTTCTCTCCAGGCTGGAATGGCTCCGTCTGGTTGGCGAGCGAGAGCGACAGCGGGATCGTCGCGGCCGAAGAGTTGCCGTATTCGGCAATCGTCTTGACAATTGCTTGGTCCGCGATGCCGAGGTTCCTCCCGACCGCGTCGAAAATCCGAGTATTGGCCTGATGGGGCACGAACCGGCCGAGATCGTGTGGCCGCACTCCGGCAGCGGCTAGCGCGCTTATCGAGCAATTGGTCATCATCTCGACGGCCTTTGCGAACACTTCGCGGCCGTCCGTCATCCTCATTCGGGTTTGCGCGAGATCGAGGTCACCGTGGAACGGCTTGTTGCTTCCTCCTGCGGGAATCTGGATCAGCCCGTATCGCGAGCCGTCCGAAGCCACCGAGGCACCGAGAATGCCCCGATCAGCATCATCGCACTGACCGATCACCAGGGCGCCGGCGGCATCGGCAAACAGGACCGAGCTTGCGCGCTCGGCTGGATTGATGCGGCGGCTGAGGATATTGGCGGCGATAACAAGGCTCGCTTTGCCGTGCAGGCGGGTAAATCCGTCCGCAAACATCAGCGCATAGATGAAGCCGGCGCAGGCGCCTGTCAGATCCACCGCGCCTGCGCTGCCAAGGCCAAGCTTGTGTGCGACCAGCGGCGCGCTCGGCGGCAGAAGATGGTCGGGCGTCGAGGTGGCAAGCAACAGCAGACCGATGTCGTGGCGCGCAATACCGGCGTTCGCCAGCGCCATGTCGCCGGCCTGCGCAGCAAGACCAGACAGCGTGTCTTCGTCGGTTGCCCAGAAGCGCGACCGTATCCCGGTACGCCTTTCGATCCAGCCTGGATCAAGACCGAGATTGCTCTCGATTTCGGCATTCGCCACCTTTCGCCCAGGCGCATGATGGCCAAACCCGAGAATGCGCGACGACTTGCTCATGGCCTGGACCCGAAGCGTTCGCCCGCCTCCTCAATGGCGTCATAGAGTCGCTCGAGCTCGTCGCCGGTGATGCAATAGGGTGGCAGAAGGTAGAGGACATTGCCGAGCGGGCGCACAAGTAGCCCTCGCTCGAGGAAGAAAGCGCGCAGTTTCGGTCCGATCTCGGCGAGATAACCTGCGGAACCGGTTCGCAGGTCGAGCGCCGCGATCGTGCCGGTCGCCCGGCAGTCGGTGAAGAAGCTGTTGTCGCGAAAGCGTCGAAGCCCGGTGGCCTGCATTGCGCTCAAGGCCGCAATGCGCTCGGCCACCGGCTCGTCCCGCCAGATCTCGACATTGGCAAGTGCTGCCGCGCAGGCAATCGGGTTGGCAGTGTAGGAGCTCGAATGGAAAAATGTCTTCTTCCGGTCCTCGGAATAATGAGCCTGGAAGATGGCATCGGTGGCAAGCGTTACGGCCAGCGGGATGGCGCCGCCGGTCAGGCCTTTCGAGGTGCACAGGATATCTGGAGAGATCGATGCCTGCTCGCAGGCGAACATGGTTCCGGTCCGCCCCCAGCCGGTCATCACTTCGTCGGCGATCAGCAGCGTGCCGGAGGCCTCAGTGATCTTCTTCAATTCGGCCAGAACTGAAGCCGGATACATCAGCATGCCGCCGGCGCCCAGCACCAGCGGCTCGACGATTAAGGCTGCGGCTCGTCGATCGCGGGTCACAGCCTCTAAACGATCCAGCGTCTCTTGCTCGCGCCCCGCTGCCGGAAAGGGGATGGTGGCGACCTCGAACAGCAAGGGTTCGTAGGCGGCGTTGAACACGCCACGCGCACCGACGCTCATCGTGCCGATCGTGTCGCCATGATAGCTGTGATCCATGACGACGATGCGCGAGCGTGGGGCGCCGATATTGCGGAAATAACCGAGCGCCATCTTCAGCGCTACTTCGACCGAGGTCGAGCCACTGTCGGAATAGAACACCCAGTCGAGTCCAGCGGGAGCGAGGCCGACAAGCGCCTTGGCCAAGCGCTCTGCCGGCTCGTGCGTGAAGCCCGCAAAGATAATCTGGTCGAGGCTCGACGCGGTTGTCTCGATTGCCTTCATGATGCGGGGATGGCGGTGGCCATGTGTGACGACCCACCAGGAGGAGATGGCGTCCAGGATGCGGGCGCCGTCGGCCCTGCGGAGATAGGCGCCTTCAGTCCGGACGATTTCTGGGATCGCAGGCTCGAGCGCGTGCTGGGTGAAGGGATGCCACACATGAGACTGCGACATCAGTCACCTCCAGTAATCGAGGCGAAGGCGAAGCCGGCAATCATTGCGTCCCTCAGTGTCTTGCCGGTCAGCAGATCGAGGTGCGGCAGCCTGCCGAGCTGCGGCGCACCGCTGAATTCCACGATGGTCCGTTGCGTATCGGCCATCTCATCGCCGATGAAAGCGATGCCGGCCAACGGGATGGATCGGGCGCGGAGCGCCTCGATCGAGAGCAAGGTGTGGTTGATGGTGCCGAGCGTGGTGCGGGCGCACAGAATAACGGGCAGCCGCCATTCAGCGAAGATGTCGATGAGCCTTGTGCGCCGGTTAAGCGGCACCATCAGGCCGCCGGAGCCTTCGATGACGAGCGGCGTCGGTAGGACGGGAAAAGCAAGATCGGCAGCCTTGATCGCCACGCCGTCGATCTCGGCCGAACGATGCGGCGACAGCGGGCTCCGCAAGCGGTAGGCTTCCGGCAGCACGCGCTCTGAGGGCAAGCCGGCAAGCCGCGCGACCACTTCGCTGTCGGTCTCGCCGTCGAGGCCCGATTGCACCGGTTTCCAGTAAAAGCCGTCGAGCAAACCGGCGAGCCCAGCCGCAAACACGGTCTTGCCAACTCCCGTGTCGGTTCCGGTGATGACGATGCGTTGGGTCATACCGCCTCCGGTGATGTTTGGGCCAACACCTCGACCAGCGCCTCGACCATGGCGGAAATGTCGGCTTCGCCGATATTGAGCGTCAGTGAGATGCGCAGCCGCGACGTGCGCACGGTCGGAGGACGAATACCGCGTATGTCGAAGCCGCGGGCCTGCAGGCGCGCCGCCACTGCCATGGTGCGCCTGATATCGCCGATTACGAGGGGCTGGATCTGCGAGCCGCTGGGTATCACGCCGCAGCGCTCGGCCAGCTGGCGGCCGGCGAGGGCAACGCGTTCATGCAGCTGAACACGCCGCATAGGCTCGTCGGCGAGCATTGCGAGTGCTTCGCGCACTGCCACTGCCATCAGCGGCGATGGCGCGGTGGCGTAGATGAATGGCCGGCAACGGTTGATCAGATACTCGCACAGTGCCCTCGGCCCGGTCACGAGCCCACCAGATGCGCCGAGCGCCTTGCCGCAGGTGTGGAGCGCGACGATGTTGTCGCGGCCCTCGAAAGCGGCGGCAAGCCCCCGGCCGTCCGGTCCCCAGACGCCGGTCGAATGCGCCTCGTCAATGACGATGAATGCGCCGTGCCGATCGGCAAGCGCGACCAGGCTCTCCAAAGGCGCGCAGTCGCCATCCATGCTGTAAAGGCTCTCCACCGCGATCCAGACGCATCCCATGCCGCCTGCGGCGCGCCAACGTGTGATCGCATCCTCAACAGCGGTGGCATCGTTGTGCGCGGCCAGCACGAACTGTGCGCGCCCGGCCTGCGCACCCTCATGCATGCTGGCATGGGCGAGCTCATCGAGAACCAAAAGATCGCCCTTCCGCGGCAGGGCGCTCAGCAGAGCGAAGTTGGCGATGTAGCCGCTGCCGAAGAACAGCGCGCGGTCGGCTCCAAAGAATGCCGCCGCGTCTGCCTCGAGCTGCTCGTGTTCCGGTGCATTGCCGCGCAACAGCCGCGACCCGGTGGCGCCAACCGGCGTGCCCCGCGCAATCGCCGCCACAACAGCATCGCCAAGTCTCCTGGACGAGGCCAGCCCGAGATAGTCGTTCGACGAGAAATCGAGACCTGCGCGCGGCGCAAGCGTCCGCAGCCGGTCCTTGCGGGCCAGTCCCTGCAAGGTCGCGTCATAGCGGGCAAGCGGTGCCCCGTTCATTGCGCCTCGAGTTCCATCGGCTCAATGCCGAGACGGCGGAACAGAAGGCTATCCTTGTCCTCACCGGGATTGTCCGCCGTCAGCAGCGTGTCGCCGACGAAAATCGAGTTGGCACCGGCAAAAAAGGACAGCGCCTGCATCTCGTCGGTCATGGCGGTGCGGCCGGCGGAAAGACGCACATGCGATTTCGGCATCATGATGCGCGCCAGGGCGATCACGCGCACGAATTCGATCGGCTCGATGGGCTTGGCTTCGGCAAGCGGGGTGCCGGCGATCGGGATCAGCATGTTGATCGGGACGCTTTCCGGCGGCTCGGGTAGGTTCGCCAGCGTAACCAGCATGTCGATCCGGTCCACCGGATCTTCGCCCATGCCGACAATACCGCCGCAGCAGACCTTGATGCCGGATCGACGAACCTGCTCAAGCGTGTCGAGCCGCTCGGCATAGCCGCGCGTGCTGATGATCTCGCTGTAGTAGCGTTCCGACGTATCGATGTTGTGGTTGTAGTAGTCGAGGCCCGCCTGCTTCAGTCGAGCGGCTTGCTCAAGATCGAGCATGCCGAGCGTCATGCAGGTCTCCATGCCCAGCGCCTTGACGCCTTCGACCATCGCCACCACCGCATCCATGTCGCGCGCCTTGGGGTTTCGCCAGGCCGCGCCCATGCAATAACGCGTGGCGCCGGCATCACGCGCCTTGGTCGCCTCGGCGATGACGCGCCGGACCTCCATCAGCTTCGACGCCTTCAGGCCGGTTTCGTGACGCGCCGACTGGCTGCAATAGCCACAATCCTCCGGGCATCCTCCCGTCTTGATGCTGAGCAGCCGGCTGAGCTGGACCTTGTTTGGATCGAAATTCTGGCGGTGCACCGTTTGCGCCAGGAAGAGGAGATTGTTGAAGGGGGCATGGTAAAGTGCCTGAGCCTTCTCCAGGGTCCACGCTCCGGGGTCAGGGGATTGAGCCTGTGGCGATGTCTGCGTTGAACTTGCCGTTTGCATGTCCATGCTGTTCCTCCGGTCTGTCTTGCGGGGTCTTTGCTATCTGACTGTTGACGATCGGAGAGGACAGTTGACCCAATCCTGACTCAGACAATCATGAGCCCCGATGGTCGAGGCCGATATCCAGGATCGGCGCGCTGTGGATGAGTCGGCCGACCGAAATCAGATCAACGCCGGTCGCGGCAACCGCCCGCGCTGTATGGGACGTGATCCCGCCAGAAGCCTCGGTGATAGCGCGGCCACCGACCATTGCGATGGCGCGGCGAAGATCGGGGAGGGACATGTTGTCGAGCAGAACCGCATCGGGAGCGAAGCCAAGTACCTCCTCCAACTGGGCCAGAGTATCGACCTCGACTTCGATCTTGACGAGATGACCGGCCGCTCTTCGTGCTCGCTCGAGCGCTGGGCGGACGCCGCCTGCGATGGCGATGTGGTTGTCCTTGATCAAAATTGCATCGTCCAGACCGAAGCGGTGATTGGACCCGCCACCTGCGCGCACGGCATACTTTTCGACTGCCCGCAATCCGGGCGTCGTCTTGCGGGTGCAGACGATCTTCGCGCCATACCCACGAACCGCAGCGACGATCGATGCCGTTGCCGTGGCGATGCCGCTCAGATGGCACAAAAAATTGAGTGCCGTCCTTTCGGCTGTGAGAATGGCCCGGGCCGGGCCAACCACTGATGCAATGATCTCTCCATCCACGACATTGCAGCCGTCTGCGCGCTCCACCGAGATTTCGACAGCAGGATCAATCAAGCCGAAAGCGAGCATCGCCAGATCGAGGCCGGCGACAACTCCGGACTGTCGCGCCACCAACACGGTTCCCGCTTGGTATTCCTTCGGGACGATGGCCTGCGTGGTCAAGTCGCCGGCTCTGCCAAGATCTTCAAGAAGAGCTGCCCGTACAAGCGGCTCAAGCACGACCGTGGGTAGCGGTGAAAGTGTCATCACTTCGGCCCTTCGAGACTTGGCGAGTGTCCGAGTCCCCGCGCTGTAGCCAAGGCGGCTTCGAGGGTGATTTCGGACCGTCGGGCGGCAGTCGCATGATGAGGAAAATCTGTCCGGTAATGAGCGCCGCGGCTTTCTTCGCGCAACAAGGCGGCAACCGCGATCATTAGCCCGACAGCCGCCGGATCCGAGACCGCATCCTTGCTTTCGGCGAGCGGCAATAAGGCACGCGCGGCTGCTTTCAAACCTTCACCATCCCGGACGATGCCGAGTGCGCGCGACAGGAAAACACGCACGCGTATCGGAGCGGGCGGTGGGTAAACGTTGGCAAACGCAGGCCTTGTTCTGCGCGCAGGCGTCCCGGCGACACTTTCAGCGACCCAGCGGGCGCACACGATGGCTTCTGTCAAGGAATTGCTGGCGAGCCTGTTGGCGCCATGCAGTCCTGTCGAAGCGACTTCGCCGCAGGCCCACAGCCCCTTGACGGAGGTTCTGCCGGAGCTGTCCACTGCAACGCCACCCATGTGGTAGTGTTGGGCCGGCCGAATGGGGATGAGATCGCGGGCGGGATTGATGCCCGCTCCACGACAGGCTGATGCGATTGTCGGGAAATGTCGAGCGAATGCCGGGCCAGGCCGTTGTCGGGCGTCGAGAAAAACACGGTGGCCGTCCGCAAGATGGTTCCACACGGCCCGGGCCAAGACATCGCGAGGCGCAAGTTCCGCCCCTGGCACGCTCTGGAGAAAAGCCTGGCCGGTTTCATCGATCAGGGCAGCACCTTCGCCTCGGACAGCCTCGCTGACCAGCGCCATAGGGCGTTCCGGGCCGTCAAGCGCGGTCGGGTGGAACTGGATGAATTCGAGGTCGGCTAGGACAGCTCCAGCGCGGGCCGCAAGTGCAAGGCCTTGTCCGCAACTTCCCCAAGGGTTCGTGGTGTCGAGAAACAGTCCCCCGATGCCACCGGTGGCGAGGACGACCCGCCGTGAGCCGAAGAAGAAAGGTCCGATCGAACAGCTCGCCCAGACGCCCCGGATCGCATTCTCTCGCACGGCCAGCCGGCGCGCTTCCACGCCCTCCACGACAACTATCGACGGAGTGGAACGCACAGCCGCGATCAGGGCACGCATGATCTCACGCCCGGTGCCGTCCCCATGCGCATGAACGATGCGACGTCGGCTGTGTGCGGCCTCCAATCCGAGGCACAGTGATCCTTTCGGCGTGCGGTCAAAGGGAACCCCAAAGGCCGCAAGCCCCTCTATCGCCTTGGGCGCGGCTTGGAGGATGCGGCTCGCCACGTCTCTGTCGCAGAGACCATCCCCGGCAGCAAGCGTATCGGCCAGGTGCATTGCCGGCTCGTCGTCTTCGCCGAAACTTGCAGCCAGACCCCCCTGTGCCCAGGTGCTCGAATTGTCAGCTCCCAGCAGCGACCTTGACAGAAGAAGCACCGGCTCCGGCGACAGTTGAAGCGCGGTCATCAGTCCGGCGATGCCGCCGCCGATGATGATGGGACGCCCGAAGAAGCTGCGGAGGTCGGCGCTCAAACTGCCAGCATCCGTTCGACCGCAAGCCGCGCGCGCCCGGCGATCCCGGGTTCGATGGTTACGACATGTTGGTTCTGCTCGAGCGCCGTGCGGATGTTGGCAAGCGTGATCCGCTTCATGTGCGGGCACAAATTGCAGGGCCGGATGAACTCGACCTCTGGGTGCGCTAACGCGACGTTGTCGCTCATCGAGCATTCCGTCATCAGCACGACACGTGGCGGCCTTTGCCCGTCGACATAGTCGGACATGGCAGCCGTCGAGCCGGAAAAATCTGCTTCAGCCACGACGTCGGGCGGGCATTCGGGATGGGCGAGCACGACCACGCCGGGATGGCTTTCGCGCAACTCGCGGATGTCGGCCGGTGTAAAGCGCTCATGCACCTCGCAATGCCCTTTCCAGGCGATGATCTGTACATCGGTCTGGGCGGCGATATTCTGGGCCAGATATTCGTCCGGCAGCATGATCACCCGGAGAACCCCAAGGGATTCGACGACCGCCTTGGCGTTGCCGGATGTACAGCAGATATCCGACTCGGCTTTCACTTCGGCCGACGTGTTTACATAAGTAATGATCGGAACGCCGGGATAACGCTGGCGCATCAAGCGCACGTCTTCTGCCGTGATTGATTCCGCCAACGAGCAACCGGCGCTGAGATCCGGAATGAGCACGGTCTTGTCCGGATTAAGGAGCTTGGCCGTTTCGGCCATGAAATGGACGCCGGCCAGCACGATGACTTGCGCCTCGATCGTCGCAGCCGTGCGGGCTAATGCCAAGCTGTCGCCGACGATGTCGGCCACGCAATGGAAAATCTCGGGCGTCTGATAGTTGTGCGCCAGGATGATGGCGTTGCGCTCGCGCTTCAGTGCAAGGATCGCCTCGATATCGTCGACGAAAGCCGGCCATTCGATCGGCGGGATCACTCGCCGGACGCGCTCGTAGAGCAACGCGGCCGCAGGCAGCATGGCGCTCATCAACCCTCTCCCGCTTATACTCTAATTGAAAATAACCAGCATATACTTGCTGTGAGTATAAGGGATGTCAACCCCGCGCCAGCGGCAATTTTGTCCCGGCGATGAGCCTATCGTCGAGAACGGCGTGGCGGAAACGGAAAAGCTTCGCTGGCCGGCCGCCGGTCTCAGTAGTGGCCTCTCCGGTCTCCTCGACCAGTTCCTGCTGTTCGATCAGTCGGCGAAAGTTCGGCTTGTGGATGAGCCTGCCGGCGAGCGCCTCCACGGTTCGCTGCAGCTGCAAAAGCGTGAAGACCGTCGGCATCAGCTCAAAGACGACCGGCCGGTATTTGATCTTGGAGCGCAGCCGCGCAATGCCGGTCGCCACGATGCGGCGATGATCGGCGACCATGGACTTGCTGGGCACCAGCGGAGGGGGCGCCCCGTCCCGCCCTCTTACGGCCTCTTGGACCAAGCCTGCTTCGTAAACTAACTCATAGCGTTGCAGCATGAGTTCCTCGTTCCAAAGGCGGTCGTCGAAGCCAAAGGCTATCGTCGCCCGCTGCCAGCGTTCACGTCGCGTGGCCGCATCGCGGACGCCGTTTGCCCATTCAATCAGGCGTGGTCGCAGAACATCCAGCACGACCGGAGGCGTGCCGGAGCGATGGTCCTCCCATGGAAAATATTCATACCAACTCTGCCATCCGCACTTGGGCGGGCCCGCTGCCTGTTCCTTGCGGGTCAATGCAAGATAGCTGATGGAGATGACGCGCTGCTGGCGCTCGGCGCCGATGCGATCCCGATCAGCGAACGTGTAGAGTTGCTCAATGTACCCCAGCCGATGGCCGGTCTGCTGCTCGACCCACCCCCTCAAGCCGGATTGCAGCGATCGGTGCTCAAGCGCAAAGGGACCGGAGGGCAAGGTGTCCGCCTGGCCGATGGTGAGGACACAGGGTTCACTGTCGTTTACGGCGACCACAAAGGCGATCAGGTCCACTTTGACGTCGTCGGCATTCACGGCGGCTCTGTCTTTCCTGAGTCGTATTGCCTGATCGTCCATGTTCGCGAATTGGTTTGCCAGCTCGGGGGGGCACTTAATCGATTTAGTGTAAGCGCGCCTGTCGGCACGTCAACACCCCACAGCTGCACGGCCATTTTTTTGCTCTTCGCACCTGCACAAAAATGTGCGAAAGGCGACACCCGCGGTTGGTAACGTAGGGGAAGGAGGATCCATTGAGCGCGTTTGGTGATACCAAGGCGATCACACCGCCGGATATTCGTTCGCGCAAAGGTGGGACGCCGCTCGTCTGCCTTACCGCCTATACCACCCCAGTCGCGCGGCTTGTCGATCCCCATTGTGATGTGGTGCTCGTCGGCGACAGCGTCGGCATGGTTCTCCACGGTCTGCCCTCGACGCTCGGTGTCACGCTGGAGATGATGATCACGCATGGCCAGGCGGTTCGCCGTGGCATCAAGCAGGCGCTGATGGTCGTCGACCTGCCGTTCGGTTCCTTCGAAGAAAGCCCAGAGCAGGCTTTCCGAAATGCTGCGCGCGTCATGGCGGAGACCGGCTGCACGGCCGTCAAGCTCGAAGGCGGCGAAACGATGGCAGAGACGATCGGCTTCCTCGCCGCACGCGGCGTGCCGGTCATGGCTCATGTCGGCTTGACGCCGCAGGCCATCAACACCATCGGTGGCTACCGCGTGCAGGGCAGGGGCGGGGATGCCGAGCGCATCAGGCGCGACGCACTTGCCGTGAGCGAAGCGGGCGCCTTTGCGATCGTCCTGGAGAAGGTTCCTGAGGCGCTCGCCCGCCGGATCACGGGGGAGGTGGCGGCCCCGACCATTGGCATCGGTGCCTCGGCAGCCTGTGACGGCCAGATTCTCGTCGTCGACGACATGCTGGGCCTCTTCGGCGACTTCCGACCCAAATTCGTCAAGCGCTATGCTGAACTGGGGGAGGCGGCTGCGGCTGCGATCGCTTCCTATGCGCACGAGGTGAAGGAGCGCCAGTTTCCGGCCGCCGAGCACGTGTTTGCCGATGCGCCCACGCCCGCCGACACGCAAGCCACCAAAAGCGGAGAAGCAGCGTGACCGTGCCGATCGTCAGGAGCGCTGACCAGCTTCGCGAAATCGTCGCCGCATGGCGCCGCGAGGGCGTGAGGATTGCCGTGGTGCCAACGATGGGCGTCCTGCATGAGGGCCATCTCAGCCTGGTGCGCGCTGCACTCGAGAAGGCAGACCGTGTGATCGTGACGCTCTTCGTAAACCCGAAGCAATTCAACAGCCAGGCCGATCTTGCCGCGTATCCGCGCACCGAGGACGAGGATGCCGCCAAACTGGCACCGCTTGGCGCGCACCTGCTTTATGCGCCAGATGCAGAGGAGATGTATCCGGCGGGCTTCGCCACCACCGTTTCGGTGTCCGGTGTCAGCGAGGGCCTGTGCGGTGCCTTCCGGCCGGGACATTTCGATGGCGTGGCGACCGTCGTCACCAAGCTCTTCCTGCAGACCAGCGCTGACTTCGGCTTCTTTGGCGAAAAGGACTTTCAGCAAATTCACCTGGTCAGGCGCATGGCCCGGGATTTGGATATTCCAATCACCATTGTTGCCTGTCCGACAGTCCGTGAAGCCGACGGTCTTGCGCTATCATCGCGCAATGTGCGGCTCTCGCCAGCGCAACGCGCTGTTGCTCCCAAGCTATCATCGGTCCTGCTCAAGACGGCTGAGCGGCTTGGGCGCGGCTCACCCGTCCTGCCAACGCTTGCAGAATCTCGCGCAGCAATTCTGGCTGCAGGCTATCGCGGAGGTCGAATACCTGGAACTTCGCGAAGAGGCAGATCTGCACCCGATGCCAAGCCTTGATCGACCGGCACGGTTGCTTGCCGCGGCCTGGCTCGGCGGCACACGTCTCATAGACAACGTCAGACTATTTCGGATTGGTTCAACAGATTAGCCACGTTCTCGGCACGCGCTGTATCCGTCCGGGATCGTTTAAAACAAGGTCTCTGCCTGGCATTGAGCGAACGGAGGTTACGCACAGGGCAAATGCATCGCGTGTTTGAGAACTTCGTCGAGCAAATGTCTGCAAGTGTTGATGCTGCCGATCTCTGTGAGGCAATGGCCTCCGCTGCAGCCGGCTTCGACTTCCCGCTATTCGCCTATTTCACTTACCCGTCGGCCTCCGGCGACGCCCCCCAATTGATTTCAAACTATCCTTCATCCTGGACATCACGTTATCTGCAACAGCGGTACCACAGGTTTGATCCGGTCATCCTGCGCGGGCTGCAAGGCTGGGATACATTCGATTGGGGTGTGGACCGCGCTCGACACTGTCTGCCGAATTCGCAGCAACAAATTCTGGAGAGTGCGGCTGAGTTTGGCATCTGCGGCGGCCTGACGATGTCCATGCATGATCATCTCGGCCGGTTTGCTGCCCTGACCTTTGCTTCCGACGAGTCCCGTCCGCTTCTGTTGCGGTCACTGGCACGTTACGAAAAAGCATTGCAGCTGGTGGCCATCAACTTTCATATCCACGTCCGGCGCAGGCTCGCCGATGATCGCGTGGTGGATGGTGTAACGCTCACCCCGCGGGAGTTCGAGTGCCTGAAATGGGCGGCGCGCGGCAAGTCGGCTTGGGATATCAGCCAGCTTCTCGGCGTCTCAAAGCGCACCGTGACTTTTCACTTGGAAAACGCCAAGGCAAAGTTTGGCGTTCGAACGATCAACCAGGCCGTTGCACGCATGGCTGCCTCCGGCCAGACGAGATCCTGATTCTTCAGCCACGATACCTGTAAACCTCTACAGGCTGCATCGCTGTCAGCTTTGCCCTTCGATGGCGGGAACACATCCCACATGGAGGCGACCATGATGCAACTGATAACACCAGACTTTTACAACGAGTTTGCAGGCGAACTCAAAGAGATGCACGGGCTCAGGTTTCGGGTGTTCAAGGAAAGGCTCGATTGGGAAGTTGATACCGAAGACCAGATGGAATCCGATTCGTTTGATGCTCTGAAGCCCGTCTATCTGCTCCTCAAAGGATCCGACTGGCGAATTCGCGGTTGCGTGCGTCTTCTGCCCAGCACCGGACCCACAATGTTGCGCGACACCTTCCCGGTGCTGCTGGGTGCTGACGTCGTGCCCTCGACCACCGACATATGGGAGAGCAGTCGTTTCGCGCTCGATCTTCCTCCGTCGGCGCCCAAGGCTGCGGGCGGGCTGGCCCAGGCGACCTACGAGCTCTTCGCGGGCATGATCGAGTTCGGCTTGGCCAAGGATCTGACCCGGATAGTAACGGTGACGGATACGCGCATGGAGCGGATCCTCCGCCTGGCTACGTGGCCATTGTCGCGCATCGGAGAACCCAAATGCGTCGGCAAAACGGAGGCGGTGGCTGGGTTTCTCGAGATTTCCCACGCGAGCCTTTTGCGCATCCGCAGCAGGGGACGTCTGATTGGACCGGTACTGTGGCAACCGGTTCTAGGCCCGTCGGCATAGCGCTATAGTGGACACCTGAGCCATGAAGGATGCTGGTCTGTCCAAGGAAGCGACGGTCGGCCTTGTATGCTGGCCGGACTGGCGTCGCCACGACGCTTACCACTATGCCAGACGATTGCCACGCACTGGCTGGGCCTGGGAGTTTCTTCGGCGCAATCCACAATTCCAGCGCGACCACGCCAAAATGGCACCGTCCGCCTGCATTGTCGGACCCCAAGGCGACATGCAGATAATCGAGTTGACGACAGGATCAGCTCTCCTAAGACAATGGAGCCTTCTTTTTCGCCGACGCGCCACTTTCGGACGCTACATCGGCGAGGGTCTTTTGGGATCCGCGCGATTGCGCCTGTATTCTACGAGCGGCCGCGGAGCCGCTTGGGCTCGACCACGATTTTGAACCGCTTCACCTTTCTTCGCTCTCATGCTGCAAGGACATCCTGCTGACAGCTGCGGGCGTGCAGCACGTGCTGCTGAGGGAGAACTGCCGGAGTCTGCAGATCGCCGTTTCCGGTGCGTCCGTCCTCCGCCCGTTGCGGCTATATGTCGACGCGATCGTTCAGCCGCAGCACCTCAAGTTCCATGTCGCTGCCCTTCAGTTCTTGAACCACGTCAATGGTTGCGCCCGCCTGTCAGCTGCTTGCTTTCCGCCGGAACACCGCGGAGCGCGTCTGCGTATCGTACTCCAGGCTTTGGATGGCTCGCTTGCCGGAGCATCTCATCAGGAGGTCGCCATTGCCTTGTTCGGGACACGCCGCGTCGAAGAAGATTGGCGTCATCCAGGTGGCCATCTTCGCGATCAGGTACGTCGCGCCATCCAACGTGGCCGCTACCTGATGGGCGGCGGCTACAGACAGTTCCTGAGGTAATTGGGGCGGTTGCGATTGTCTTATTCGAACGCGCAACCTCCATTTCTGAGTGCAATTGTGCGTTGCACAAAACGTGGCAAGCGCCCAGTTCTTCCGCGGCGAAGCACTGGGACCCAACCTTCGTCGATGAGTGCATTCATGCCTTGAGGATCCCGATGACCGTTATGAACCCCGACAAAGCCGGCGCGGCAAGCCTTGAGACGATCGCGCGAAACGGCAGCATGCTGCGTCGCATAGCCGTACGCATTCCGACCTACCTGTCGGATATTCGCGAGAACCCGGCGTGGCTGCCCATGTTCATGTTGGCGCGCACCATGCCGGCACGGAGAATGCACTGGCGTGGTGCAAAGCCGGTCCGAAGGTCGCAAAGAGCCCAGGACACGATGTTTGCCGGTATCAATTGCCAGGACGTTGTCGACGCGCTGCGGATGGATGGGCTTTTTCCCGGCCTCGTCCTGCCAACAATGGTGGCTGAAGATGTAGCCGCGTTCGCCAGGCGCACACCTTGTTTCGGCACGAATTCATGCCGGCGGAGCATGCGGAGGCTGAGGCGCGGTTTGGCCGTCCGTTGCTCAGCGGTCATTCATTATTTCGAGCGCATTCTGGGCTGTAACTTGGCCGTTGCCATCCAAAACGATCCGCTGCTCATGGATATTGCCGCGCACTATCTCGGCGGCCAGGCGACGCTGATCACAACGCGCGTCTGGTGGAGCTTCCCGACCGGCCAGGCGTCGGACGCCGACAAGAACCTGGCTTCGCTCGGCAAATACCACTTCGATCTGGACGACTGGCGGATGCTGAAGTTCTTTTTCTATCTGGTGCCCGTCGACGAGGGGACCGGCCCGCATGTCTATGTCCGCGGCAGCCATGATCGCCGCGCCCTCAAGCACCAACTTACGCTTGTCGTCGGCCATCCCGCGCAAGAGATTCTGGACGTGTACGGCAAGCAGAGCCCGGTCACGCTGACCGGCGAGGCCGGTTTCGGTTTCGTCGAGGATCCGTTCGGGTTCCATATGGGCACCGTGCCGGCGCACAGGCCACGGCTGATGATGGAAGTTGGCTTCGGGGTTTCTCCTCCATCACGCCGCCGCTTCCATGGCGAGCCTGTGATCCGCTGATTTCGAAAAGTCCCGAAACAGCCTTCCCGGACCACAAGTCTTGTGAGGCAAGATAAGGCTATGCCGCCAATCGATCTGTTCGGCGCCCAAAGCGGTTGTCCGCACATGCCTTGAACTGGGCTGGTGCAATGAGTCTCGCCATTGCTCCAACCAGCGCATGAATGCCTGCTTAATCGAGGTTAGACGGCAGTGCGCCCCAAGATCCTCCTCGATATCGCCTCAGATGCTCTTCGAAAACCGCCTTTACGGACCGAGTCATCTCGGGTCCCCTTTGCAGTGGCCGGAAGGTGGTGCACAGCCGTATCGTGCTTCGGAATCCTGAATGGATGCGAGGGGCGGTTTCCCTGGGGCGGCGCATGCAGCGGTGCCGGCATGACAGCTTCGTCTTGGATCTGATGCTCGACAACGTCGGCGGTGAAGGCTCTGTTTAGGCGGCTTACCCGGACATGGCCTCAATGCAGGAGATCGGCCATCTCCCTGTTCGAGCACATTCATTGGCGATCAGGCGCCTGCGGCCAAGGCAGTTGGCTGATTAGCCGAGCGTATTCGGCTTCAGCCCTGCCATACGACCCGTCAGCCAGCGCAATCAGACGCGTGCGATCAAGGATAACGACCTCTCCTCGCATCGATCGTATCAGACCTTGCCCCTCTAACATTTGCAGCGCTATGGTGACGCCGGGCCGCCTGACACCGAGCATGACTGATAAGAACTCGTGCGTAATCGCCAAGCGGTTTCCGTCGACGCGATCATCACACATCACCAGCCATCTTGAGAGCCTATCGACGATGTTCATCCGGGCATTGCTGAGCGCGGTGAAGCTTGCCTGGAGGTGAAAGTAGTGAACGTAGCGGAGCAGAAAAGTTCGCAGGGTTGGGCTTGTCAAAAGCGCCTTGGTGAAGAGGCCCGCGTCGATAACAAAGGCGCGGGCTTCTAATTGCACGTAACAATCGTGCGTTGATCGGTCATCGCCCATGATAAGCGCTGAGCCGGTCATGCCCTCACAACCAATGATTCCGATCTCAGCTTCAATACCAGGCCGCAGTTCGCCCACCACTGACCCGAGACCGCTCTCGAAGAAGTACACGGTTCTGATTGGTGACCCCGCCACTTCGAGATGCGTCTTCAGTCCAAGGGAGACGCTTTCCAAGTGAGGTTGCAGCAATGCCAAATCTGCCGAGCACATTCGAAGCAGCAGCGAATTGCGATAGATGGAATTTTGGCGGGTGTCGCGTTGCGCGGCAGTGTGAGTTTGTGAACTGGAGTCTGTCATAGCTCCCTCTCCCTATTGGGGCGGAAGCATGTTGATCGCTCACAGCCGACGGACGCCCTTAGAGTTGCCGTCGATGGCACACTGTATGCCTGCGAACCCCGGATGTCCCATTTTTTTGATTAACTGCCTTGACCGGCGCGAGCCAAGGTTTGGCGCGCCCGCGCTAACACGGCATTCAGATACCCAGACCTTACGGAGGCCTCACCGCACAGGGCGGTGCGCACTCCGGCTCGACGACGGCTGTCGAAATCAGACTGCTGTGGATGCACCACCATTGACCGGTACTAGGATTCTCGACCTCGCCGATAAGCTCGTCTGTACAGCAAGCGGCCTTCCTGCCTATCCCAATATCAAAAGTCAAACCAGTCCGCAGATGCATATGCCTGGCAGCATGTGTCGGTCTTTGGCCACGCATCTGCGACACCGAAATCAAGTAGCCCGCCATGGCGCGACCCTCAATCTTCCACTTCAGGGAGCCTGCCCTGCCATTCAAGGTCAGTCAGCACTTCGGCCTCCACAGTCATATTTTCCGCGAATTCACCGGCATGTTCGGCGAGAAGCTTTCTCGCCGCGACGACCGCTGAACGCTTTCCTTCGCACTTCTCGTGGAACCTGGCTACGCTCTGGCCTACGTGGTCGCCGTTCCATTTTATTACGCCCACTATGGCATACCAGACGCCTTTCCCGGTCCTGCGACGTCGCAGAATTTCGAGTCGCTGATCTGCCAACTGGGCGATGGCTTGGTAGAGAAGTTCGTGCTCCGGGCGGTCGGCACCTCTCGAACGAGCCTCATGGGCAAAGCCCTTCAGGCTAGGCTCCTTAAGTTGAGCTACTGCGTGCGAAATCTTCCACAGATTTGCGGTAGCCTCGTCGAGTGCGTGCCGAGCATCATAGGTAAGCGGCGGTCGCTTCACCGAAACCCCCTGCGCGGATCTCATCTTGTCCGACTTCACCTTCGGCCAGATGTCTGCGGCAATCCTGTCGAGTTCGGCCTTGCCCACTACCCAGCGGTGCTCCTCCTCAGCCCTCTTCTTGGAGAGCTTTGGCTGAAGTGCCACCACCGTTCCCTTGTTGTCGGAATCATTGAAGGTGGCGCTCATAATGTCGCTAGTCGACCGTGTGAGGCCTTTTCGGATATCGCCCGCAGCATCGAAAACCCAATAGGCTCCTTGGGCATCTAGAATCCGATTCGGCGCGGTGCCTTCGTTCTCAACTATCACCGAGACGACCCGCTGGCGTGTGCCGGCGTATTGCGGGAGAGCGTCCTTTCCGAAGATCATTCCCTCTACAAGCCGCCGCGATAGCCGCAGAGGTTCGCTGTTCTCCGGGAATATGTAGTGACGACTGGACACCGGCTTCGCTCCTTCGATCGCCGAAACGCGATGGCACATTCATGGTAGGCGGCTGTCTAAAGATTGCAGTATCAAAACTCATTGGCAGCATTTGATCAACTATCGCTCACGCTGCTGGATACGAGCAGCTGTCGCACTTCGCCGGAGACAAATAAGTCAACCGCGAATTGACTGTGAGAGGGATGAGTCCCCATTGGGTGATGCCTGACACTGGTGGAAGGCGAAACTGCGGGCGACTGGAAGCTCAGCAATGCCCATGAAATTGGGCAGCTGGTGCTGGTCCGGCGCTATGACGTCAGACGATGGTATCTGCCGAATGACCTGGGGAACCTTCGGGGACGTCGAGGCCGACGTGGTCGGAAGCAAAATGAGTTACAGGCGGTGCGGCAGGAACGAGTATATGCAAGCTGAGACGCCTGTCGCCGTCGCCGCGTTCTAGGCCGACGTTCTCCGCATTCCGAGGCCTGGTGAGCGATACGGGTGCGCCTGAGTGTCAATGGCGAATTTAGCAAAGGCCCTGGCACATGATTCACCGCCGTGCGAGCTGATCGAAACTGGTTTGCTGGATTGCATCGTAATAGCGCCGCCCACCAGGAAACATTTTTCTATCGTTTGCGGTTAGGGCCGCATGGCGCGCTTGTCGGACGCAACAAGCCAGCTTGGGCAATAGGCAGCTGGCAATCCACACCGTACTCCCTACTGCAATCCCTAGCCCCGAACGAGACCGCCATGCCGTCACCTCCCGATTTCGCCGACGATTTTCGGGCCGGGCTGATCACGCTGCTGCGCTGGCGCAGGGATGTGCGGCGCTTCGAGCCGACGGCTCTGCCGGAGGGCAAGCTGGAACGGCTGCTCGAGCTCGCCAGCATTGCGCCCTGCGTTGGCCTCAGCCAGCCCTTGCGCTTCGTAGTGGTCGACAGCCTCGAGCGGCGCACCGCCGGTGAGAGACTGCTTCGAACGCTGCAATGCCGAGGCGCTCACGTGCTTTTCGGGAGAGCGCGCTGCACTCTATGCCCGGCTGAAGCTTGCCGGTCTCAACGAGGCGCCCTGTCAGTTCGCGGTTTTCGCCGACCGCACGACCGGACAAGGCCTTGGGCTCGGTCGCATAACCATGCCGGCGACCATCGACTATTCGGCCGTCATGGCGGTGCACACACTGTGGCTAGCGGCGCGGGCGGAAGGCATCGGCATGGGCTGGGTGTCGATCCTCGATGTGACCGAGATGGCCGAGATTCTCGACACGCCGCCCGAGTGGACGCTGATCGGTTATTTCTGCCTCGGCTAGCCTGCGAGGAGCACGACATGCCCACCTTGGAACGCGAGGCGGCCGCCGGTGGTAATCAGCGGTAGGGGGGTGCCCATCACTTCGTCTCTTCCCTGGCGATGAGCTTGACGCAGATCGGGTCGCCCTTCGCCATCGGGGTACATTGCCATTCCGGACCGAAGCCGAAGTTCGTGTTCTTGCCAAGGCCAGGAAAGAGCACTGACAAACCGGACCGCAGCGAAGATGGCGCTGGCGGCAACCGGGCTGAAGCCGGGCATGGAGGTGGTCGACCTCTGCTGCGGCGACGGCTGTGCCGATCGCCACGGTCGCCCGCCATGTCGTCGCCATAGACATCGACGCCGACCAGCTGGAGGCCACGCAGCGCCGCTACCGGCGCCGGCGTGACCAATTGCGAATTCGTCGCCGGCGACGCCTATGAACTCGCTACTCTGGTGTCACGCCCCGTCGACCTCGTCTTCATGGCCAACGCTTTCCATGGCGTCCCGGACCGACCGCGGCTGGCACGTGCCGTGCGCGAGGCGCTCGCCCCCGGCGGGCATTATGCCATCGTCAACTGACACCGGCGCCGCGCAGACGACGACGGTCCTGGGCGAGCCGCGCGGCCCGCGAAGCGAACTCAGGCTGTCGCCGAGACAGACCATCGCCGATGCCGAAGTCGGCGGCACAATGCTTCTACATGCCGGACTGCCTGACTAGGGCTCGCAGGCCGGTCGTCCGTCCACTGTCCAAGGCCTGCTGGCCGTTTCTGAGGCCGTGATCCTGCCGCGGGTGAGTCTGCGATTGTCATAAGAGCGTCAGGCGCGAATAGAACTTTAGGTCCCCACAGCAGCCGACCTATCCATGGGGCGGATGGTAGTGATCACTACAATCAATTGTACCAATATCATGGAATACTACTACAAGGCCGCCACTTAAAGCGGCCGGATGGGTATCCGTCTCGCGTGGGCTGATGCTGCCCGCAAAAATGCGGAGACGAACATGTGCGGGATTGTTGGCATCGTTGGGCAACAGCCGGTGTCGGATCGGTTGATCGGCGCGTTGAAGGGTTTGGAATATCGCGGCTATGATTCCGCCGGCGTTGCGACGATCATCGACGGTGCCTTGCACCGCCGGCGCGCCGAGGGCAAGCTCGTCAATCTCGAGAGGCGACTGAAGGAAGAGCCGCTGAGCGGCAAAGTCGGCATCGGCCACACGCGTTGGGCAACCCACGGGGCCTCGACGGAACGCAATGCGCACCCGCACTTTACCGACGGTGTCGCCGTCGTCCATAACGGCATCATCGAGAATTTCACCGAGCTGAAGGAGGAATTGGCGGCGGATGGCGCCGAGTTCCAGACCGACACTGACACCGAGGTCGTTGGGCATCTCTTGGCAAGATACCGCCGCGAGGGCATGAGGCCGCAAGAGGCCACGCGTGCCATGCTGAAACGCGTCAGGGGCGCCTATGCGCTTGCCATCCTCTTCGAAGATGAACCGTCGACCATCACGGCGGCGCGCAACGGACCACCGCTGGCGATCGGTCACGGCGACGGCGAGATGTTCCTGGGCTCCGACGCGATCGCTCTTGCGCCCTTCACCAATGAAATTACCTATCTCATGGACGGCGACTGGGCCATTGTCGGCAATTCGGGCGCCCATATCTTCGATATCGACGGCCATCCCGTCGAGCGTCCGTGCCATATCTCCACGGCCGCGGCCGATCTGGCCAACAAGGGCAGCCATCGCCACTTCATGGAGAAGGAAATATACGAGCAGCCCGAGGTCATCGCCCATGCTCTTCGTCATTACATCAAAATCATAGAGGGTCGCGACATGGTTCCTGGCATCGATTTCGCCAAGGTTCCGAGCTTGGCGATCTCTGCCTGCGGGACCGCCTATCTCGCCGGACTGATCGGAAAATACTGGTTCGAGCGCTATGCGCGCCTGACGGTTGAAATCGACGTTGCGTCTGAATTCCGTTACCGCGAGATCCCTTTGCCGCCGCAGTCCGCGGCTCTTTTCATTTCGCAATCCGGCGAAACCGCCGATACGCTTGCATCGTTGAGGTACTGCAAGGAGCGTGGGCTGAAAATTGGCGCTATCGTCAATGCCTGCGAATCGACCATCGCTCGGGAGGCCGATACGGTCTTCCCGATCCTTGCCGGACCGGAGATCGGCGTCGCCTCTACCAAGGCTTTTACCTGCCAGCTTGCCGTTCTAGCCGCACTCGCCATCAGCGCCGCCAGAGCCCGCGGGACCGTCCCCGAAGGCGAGCTGCGGGCACTCGTCAGGAGCCTCGCCGAATTGCCGCGCGTCATGGGCCAGGTACTCAACAGCATCCAGCCGGAGATCGAGTTCTTGTCGCGCGAACTGTCAAAGTGTCGTGACGTCCTGTATCTCGGCCGTGGCACCAGTTTCCCGCTAGCGATGGAAGGAGCGCTGAAGCTCAAGGAGATTTCCTACATCCATGCCGAAGGCTATGCAGCGGGTGAATTGAAGCACGGGCCAATCGCATTGATAGATGAGAACATGCCGGTGATCGTCATCGCGCCCCATGACCGCTTTTTCGACAAGACCGTCTCCAACATGCAGGAAGTGGCTGCCCGTGGAGGGCGGATTATACTCATCACCGATAAAAATGGGGCAGCCGCATCGAAACTCGACACCATGCACACGCTCGTGCTGCCGGTAGTCGACGAGATTATCGCGCCAATGATCTTCTCGCTGCCGATACAGCTTCTTGCCTACCACACGGCGCTCTTCATGGGGACAGATGTAGACCAGCCGCGCAATCTCGCAAAATCGGTCACGGTCGAATGATTGTGAACCTGTACAGATGGCGAAGCTCTCGATGGAAAGCTACCCTTTGTCTGGATCCGGATGAAAACCAGATGACCAGTGTTTGCTGGAATTTGGAATCCCTTTTTTCGGCCGGTCGATCGGGGCACAGGGCGATCGAGCTTCCTAGAGCCGACGTCAGCACGCAGCCGGGGGCTTTCAAGAGTGGGTCTTTCGCTCCCCCGCCGGTGGAGATTGGCCGAAGGAAGCAGTGTCCGTACCGGGAGTTCGAGTTGGTGTTCAGAGTTCCAGGGCCCCCTCCTGAGATGGCCTGATCGGCTGTAGCGCATCCGACCTGCGATCCTTCGCGAATAATTCTCGCCGTTGGCTTTCTTGATTAGAAGGAGGTGAGCCGCCATATTCCGACCCAGCTCCTAATTCAGGCGGCCCATTCCATGGATGAGGCCGGTCCGGCTGAATGGACGTCCATTTTTTGATTTGCTTGGTCTGCGCCGCCGGGGGGTATCTCCCGAGGGAGCTCCCATGTTCTTGGAGATGTTTATGAACGATTCGCGCATTCCCGAACCAGTCTTGACGGCTATGTCGCAGGGGACCCACATCGTCCGCGCTTATCGTGAGCACCTTGGGTATTCGATCGAGGACCTGACGGTCGCGAGCGGGCTTGCCGCTGAGGAAATTCAAAACATCGAGCGAGGTCTGAGGTACAACAAGGGATATCGGGATCGGATAGCGAGATCGCTTTCCATACCTGTGGGAATCCTTGAGGCAGAGTCGCACATTTCGGACGCCGCCTGATCAGTCGGATGATCCGCAATGGGTGGACTACCGCTCTTGTGATGTGAAGCTTGCGGCTGATTGTAGACGCTGATTCCGTTGGGATGCCTCTGGCGCAGTACCGCCAAGAGAATCTCGTCAACTTTCCGATGCAGGAACCCTTCACATGGGCTCGCGAACAACAACGCGATATAGCCGCCCGGAGTGCTACGAAACGTGCACGAGGGCATCGGCTCGCGACGAAGGATTGTAACGGCGAACTCTTGGTAGTTCGGCGAGGCGATGCTGGCGCTTGAGCATCAACTCGGCCTACGAGAGTGGCTACTCCTAGGCTGAATCGGCCAACTGGCCGGCATCGCGCCGCTCTGAAAATAACATGGCGGGCATCCTGACGTTTCCGGGTTGACTATGGGTGTTCGAACCACGAAAAGGGGCCGCTCTTCGTGAGTGGCGTGCGCCGGCAGTCTAACCCCAAGCCCCCCCGCCCAGGCTGCCGGCGCGCTTCTAGAAAGATCGAGGTAGGCACTCGCTGCGCTCTGCCCGCCGACACCTTGTGCTTCCTCCAGCGAGTCCAGCGGACCACCATGGGTGTTGCAGTTCTGGTGCTTACCCACGTCCATTTGCGATCTCGGGTCATTGAGAGTACCGCAAGCACCCTCTCTGCTGGATGGCAACGCGGCTCGCGCCGCCCGTATGCAGCGCAAGCTCCATGCATGAGGTCGTCCCTTCAAAATACTTGATGCAGCTGCGCTTGCGTAGCTCCTTGCATGCGCTCGATGCCAGGAGGAGACCTCTGTCTACGCTCGCATCGATGCAACGCCGTTGATCACCATCATCGCGGCGACCGCTTCGCGGGGGCCGCAGCCGTTTTGGAGCATGACGATCATGCCGGCGCCATCGCAGTGACGCACATGCAAAATTCACAGATGCATTCTCGCCCAATGCTAGGTGCCCAGCATATGTCCGGCATCCCGCAACGCGGCTACGAAGAGACGGGCATTGCCGTTGGCATCCATCTTGGCCTGCATCGACAGGGGCATCCTGTGCCAGCTCTCCAAGGACGCAATGTAATGTGAGAACATACCGTTAACGATGCAATAGTGGGTAACTAGGCCGTGTACATCCAACGCCAGCACGCCGAATTGGCCGCCGTGATATCGGATGGCTGCGACCCGCTGGACCTGCGCGTCACCGTCGATCCGCACGTCGAAAAGCAGGATGCCGCGGCTCCTGGTTGCTATCTCGGCGGCTTTTTCAGCGAAGCTCAACGAGAGCGAGCGGACGCTTTCGACTGCCATCTGTAAAACCATCAAGTTCAGTTCATCCACTGACATAAGGTACCTGTGCGCAAGACATGGGTGATTGCAATCGACCACACCGCTTGTTCACAGATGTCGGCTCATCACCGGTTATTCAGGGTTTGCCGGTCATCTTTGCGGCAAGCCATCCGGGCTCCTTGTACCCTGCAACCGTTGCAGTGGCGTCCCTCGGCGCTCGGAACCGCCAGGCTCTGCTCGTCGAGAACTTTGTCCGCGAGCAGCGTTCGCTTGAGCATTCCGCTGAAGCGTGACGTCTCACCAGTCCGTGTCCTTCCAGCTCACCGCGAGGGCGTTTTGCGCACCGCACGCAAGCGCACGAAACTGGTCTCCGTTCACTTCACAAAATGGTTTTCCTGAAGTACTGGAGCGCAGAGAAATCTCCGGTCGCAGCCTACCCGGTTAAAACAAGGACCCAACGATGAAGACTCTCGTCGTCTGCTCCGGCGGATTGGATTCCGTTACTCTTGCTCACAAGGTGGCAGCGGAGCACCAGCTTACCGGCCTGCTATCGTTCGATTACGGCCAACGGCATAGGAAGGAATTGGGCTTCGCCACCCTTTGCGCGGAGCGCCTGGGCGTCCCGCAGCGAATCATCGATATCCACGAGATCGGCGGCGGCCTTTCCGGCTCCGCGCTGACCGACAATGTGGACGTGCCCGATGGGCACTATGCCGAAGATACGATGAAGGTAACGGTGGTGCCCAACCGGAACGCCATCATGTTGGCCATTGCCTTCGGTCTCGCCGCAGCGCAAGACGCTGACGCGGTGGCGACGGCCGTGCATGGTGGGGATCATATTGTCTATCCCGATTGCCGTCCGGCCTTCATCGATGCTTTCCAGATGATGCAGGACCACGCGCTCGACGGCTACGCGCAGATTCGCCTTTATGCACCCTATGTGAACCTGACGAAGGCGGACATTGTTAGGGATGGAGCCACATACGGCACGCCCTTTGCGCAGACCTGGTCCTGTTACAAGGGCGCCGAGCGTCATTGCGGGAGGTGCGGGACCTGCGTCGAGCGGCGTGAGGCGTTCCACATCGCCGGGCACCCGGACCCAACCGAGTACGAGGACTCCGACTTCTGGCTCGGAGCGCTGCGAAGGACCACCGCGTAATGTTCCGCATCACCAAGGAATTCCACTTCTCAGCCTCGCATCAGCTCACCTCATTGCCACCCGATCACCAATGCGCGCGCCTGCACGGACATAACTACATCGTCGAAGTGGAGCTTTCAGCGGATGGACTGGACGATCACGGCTTCGTGCGCGACTACCACGATTTGGCGCCATTCAAACGCTACATCGACGAGAGCTTCGACCACCGACATCTCAACGACGTGCTGGGACACGAGCAAGTCACGGCGGAATATCTGGCCAGACATTTCTACGACTGGTGCAAGGCACGCCTGAGCGAAACCGCGGCCGTGCGGGTGAGCGAAACGCCGAAAACCTGGGCGGAATACCGGCCATGACCAATACGCATCCCGCAATCCGCGTTAGCGAGATTTTCGGGCCGACGATCCAGGGCGAGGGCGTGCTCATAGGTTTGCCGACGATCTTCGTCAGAACCGGCGGGTGTGACTTTCGCTGTTCCTGGTGCGACAGCCTGCATGCTGTGGACAATCAATTCCGCCATGAATGGGAGATGATGTCCGTCGGCGCGGTGTGGAAAAATGTGCTTGCGCTTTCCGGTGGCCGCCCGCTTATGGTGTCACTGTCAGGCGGCAATCCGGCCATCCAGCCGCTCGGCGCGCTCATCGACCGAGGCCATGGTGACGGTTACCGTTTTGCGCTGGAAACCCAAGGTTCGCTTGCCAGGGACTGGTTTGCGCACCTTGACGTGCTGATCCTCAGCCCAAAGCCGCCGTCAAGCCAAATGACGACAGATTGGGCCGCTGTCGAGGCGTGCCTCCAGGCGGCACAAGGCAAGCCCCAAATCGTGCTCAAGCTCATTGTTTTCGACGAAAGGGACTACGCCTACGCGAAAGACGCCGCTGCGCAATTTCCGCAACTTCCGATCTATCTGCAACCCGGCAATCACACGCCGCCACACCCGGCAAATGATGACGCGCCCGTCGACCTTGACGGAATATTGAAGCGCATGGAGTGGCTGGTTGACAGCGTGACCCGCGACAAATGGTTCGAAGCCCGCGTGCTACCGCAGCTGCACGTTATGCTCTGGGGTAACAAGAGAGCCGTCTAGGCCAAGCCCTTTCCACCGGAACTGCACCGGCATATTCGGGTGAACGGGTGGTTCAACGTTGACCGCGCTGCCGGGGTGCTTGCGGACTTCTGCCACCGGCCCAAGTGTTGTCAGCCGCTTGCACGGCACCTTGCATTCTCCTTGCAAGGTCGAAGGGAGCTGTCGCCGACAACCATGATCTCACAGGCAGGGCATGAGCGGCGACATCGTCGCCATGCCAAGACGCGTCTGGTCCGCTTCGAACCGTCTCGGCCGACGGTCGCCGGTCAACAGTGGAAAACGATCGCAATCGGTTCACGATCGAGTGAGAGCCATGACCGTTCCTCTGCGGTGCTCAGACTGCCGCCGAGTGCCTGGCCGTTCCAGTTTCGAAATATTTGTCGAACCTGGCCGCGATGCTTCGGACGAAAGGGCGACTTTCAGCCGGCACAACGAATCTGTCGCCATCAAGTTCAAGCAATCGAACCGGATCGTGGAGGGCCATGGAACTTGACTGAAGGAGGAGCCTCTGGCCGGCCTCGCCGAAGCGTTCCACCAGATCGATGGCCGAGAAGGCGAAGTCGCACATCAAACGTTCGATGATCCAGCCGCGAACGCGGTCGTCGCTGGAAAGTGCGATACCCCGAACAGCGGCCAGCCCGCCGTCATCAACCGTGCATCGATATTCGCTGGTCGAAGGCATGTTCTGCGCATAGCCCTGCCGAAACTGGCTGATGGACGATGGGCCTAGCCCAATCAAGGTTTCGCAGCAATCGTCGGTGTAACCCTGAAAGTTCCGGTGCAGTGTTCCGGCGCGGGCGGCAAGGGCCAGGGCATCGCCGGGTTTGGCGAAATGGTCGAGGCCGATTGCTTCGTACCCCTGGTCCACGATCGCCCGCGCCGCCAGTTGCAATTGAGCAAATCTCTCCGCGGGACCGGGCAGCCATGCCTCGTCTATCATGGTCTGATGTTTCTTGAACCACGGCACATGGGCGTAGCCAAAAAGCACTATCCTGTCGGGTTCCAAGGTCAGCGCCTGCGCGACGGTGGAGGAGACGCTCTCCCTCGTCTGGTGCGGCAAGCCGTAGAGCAGGTCTAGATTGACCGATTCGACGCCGCGCGAACGAACACCGTCGACTACCGCTTTGGTCTGCAAAAAGCTCTGCTCGCGGTTGATTGCCTTCTGAACCTTCGGATCGAAGTCCTGGACGCCGAGGCTCGCACGGGTCGTGCCGATTTCGGCAAGCGCATCGAGGCGGGCATCGTCCATATCATTGGGTTCGATTTCAACGCTGATCTTGGCGCCGGGAAGAAAGGCGAAGCTGTTGCGCAGGACGCTTCCCAGCGCCACAATATCCTCAGGTTCCAGCATCGTCGGGGAACCGCCGCCGAAATGAACCGCGCGAACTCGGCCCTTGCCGGTAACAAGGCCGCCAACCGTGGCGATCTCCGCATACAGCGAGCGCAGATAAGCGGCCACCGGCTCGTAGTGGCGGGTCTGTTTGGTATGGCACGCGCAGAACCAGCAGAGCCTGTCGCAATAGGGAATATGCAGGTAAAGCGATATCTCGTCACCACCTTCGAGCGCCTCCAACCAGCCTCGGTAAACGACGGCATCGACGCCCGCATGGAAATGGGGCGCAGTCGGATAACTGGTATAGCGCGGGACGTTCTCGCCAAATCTGGCAGCTAGCTTTTGTCGCATGTCGTGGTCCACCGTGTTTGCGTCGCCCGAACTGTGGATGCTTGGATGAGCCTAAGCCCTGATTTCGATCAACCTTCAGCACGGACAAACTGCCGCAAGGATTTTTCTACCGTGGATTGCTATCCTGCCCGCACTGGACCGGTAGAGCGATCGAATGACATTACGGCAGGATATTCACAGTTCCGGCATTCCCGTTCTTTGCCTGCCTTGCGAGGCACGGCGCCGCGGTGTCTGTGGCGCGCTCGAGCCAGACGATTTGGCTCAGCTCGCCAAAACGTCGTCGCGGCACAATATCGAGCCGGGGGTCGAACTGATCGGCGACGCCGAGGCGGTGGACTGTTATTCAAACGTGCTTTCAGGCGTGGTGAAGCTCACGAAGAGCCTTTCGGACGGCCGCCAGCAGATCGTCGGTCTCCAGTTCGCGCCGGATTTTCTGGGACGGCCCTTCAAGATGAAAAGTGCGATCAATGCGGAAGCGGCAACAGCTGTCTCGCTGTGCTCGTTTCCGAGAGCGGCCATCGAACGGATGATGAAGCAGTCACCCGAATTTGTGCATCGCCTGCTCAAGCAGGCGCTGAACGAACTTGACGAGGCCCGCGAATGGATGGTGACTCTGGGGCGCAAGACCGCACCAGAGAAGGTGGCGAGCTTTCTCCTCATGATTGCCCGGAACATCGACTCCAATGTTGACCCGGCGGCTAGGTCGGCATGCTTCGAGCTGCCGATGACGCGTGCCGACATATCTGATTTCCTTGGCATCACAAACGAGACCGTGAGCCGTCAGCTGACCAGCCTGAGAATGGACGGCGTGATTCGGATCGAGAACAACCGCCGCGTCACCGTGGACAGCATGAGCCGGCTGGAACGGCGCTGCGGCGGCCGAGGCGCAATAGCCGTTTGAATGACACGGAGCTGCATGGCCCACGCCACTTACTTCATTCGGGGCAGGGCATGCTCGCGTTGGGCTCAGAAGACATCGCGTAGCGACAGCCCGTTCTCCATCCGATCGTATACGCCAGTTGCGTTTCGGCTCGTCGGCGAAGCATCCACACTTGGCCGAAGTCAATATGCCTCATACGCAGGCGAAAATCGCCGTCTCCCCAAACTATAAATGTCGCGAAGGCAGCGCAACGCTGGCGCTGGCTGTTCCAAGGCATTGAAACGATCGACGTTCGGTAAGGCATCGGCCTGCTTACCAGCGTCACAGAAGGTGCGCTTCCCCACACGCCCGCGGTCGCCGCCTACCCGGGCCCCGACTGGGGACGCCGGGCCTGTCCATAAACCGGCGGCCGGTGCTGCACTTCCACATTCGACACAGTCTGATCGCACCGAACTCGATGCTGCTCGAAGCAAAATGGTGCGGCTCTGACATGGATCAGGGCGAGCAGGCGACGGCTGCGCAATAAGGCACCGCGGTTTGGCATCCGCCGGAATTGGAAATCGGGGCTTGCGATGAAATTCGGCAAAGAAATCGTGCTTCTAAGCCTGTTCGCATTCGCGGCTTTGGTGGCCGCTGGCGCTGGGGTGGATGAACCCTTTCGCCAGCATATGTGGGTCTTGTTCTTCGCCTTGGCTGGCTTCACTGCGATCCTGTTGCGCAACACTGAGTTCAAGCCTGCCGCGCCGATCGACCCGTCCGCTTACATGGACGGGCCAATCCGCTATGGCGCCATCGCCACCATGTTCTGGGGTGTCATCGGCATGCTTGTCGGCGTGGTCATCGCGCTGCAGCTTGCCTATCCCGATCTCAACATCCAGCCCTGGTTCAACTTTGGCCGTTTGCGGCCACTGCATACGTCGGGAGTCGTCTTCGCCTTCGGCGGCAACGCGCTGCTTTGCACGTCTCTCTATGTCGTGCAACGCACCTGCCGCGCCCGGCTGTTCGGCGGCGATCTCGGCTGGTTCGTGTTCTGGGGCTACCAGCTCTTCATCGTCATGGCAGCGACTGGCTACCTGCTCGGCATCACCGAGAGCCGCGAATACGCCGAGCCCGAATGGTATGTGGACATCTGGCTGACCATTGTCTGGGTCGCCTATCTCATCCTGTTCCTCGGCACGATCCTGAAGCGCAAGGAACCCCACATCTACGTCGCTAACTGGTTCTACCTGTCCTTCATCGTCACCATCGCGATGCTGCATGTGGTCAACAACCTCTCCATGCCCGCCTCCTTCCTGGGCTCGAAGAGCTATTCGGCTTTCTCCGGGGTCCAGGACGCTCTGACGCAATGGTGGTATGGCCACAACGCCGTGGGCTTCTTTCTGACCGCCGGCTTTCTCGGCATGATGTATTATTTCGTGCCCAAGCAGGCGAACCGGCCGGTCTATTCCTACCGGCTGTCGATCGTCCATTTCTGGGCAATCATCTTTCTCTACATCTGGGCTGGACCCCATCATTTGCACTACACCGCCTTGCCCGATTGGGCGCAGACGCTCGGCATGGTGTTCTCGATCATGCTGTGGATGCCGTCATGGGGCGGCATGATCAATGGCCTGATGACGCTGTCGGGCGCCTGGGACAAGCTCCGCACCGATCCGATCATCCGCATGATGGTGATGGCCATCGCCTTCTACGGCATGTCCACCTTCGAGGGCCCGATGATGTCGATCAAGACGGTCAACTCGCTGTCGCACTATACCGACTGGACCATCGGACACGTCCATTCGGGCGCACTCGGCTGGGTCGGCATGATCTCGTTCGGCGCGCTTTATTACATGGTGCCGAAGCTGTGGAACCGTGAACGGCTCTACTCGCTGCGCCTCGTTACCTGGCACTTCTGGCTGGCGACGCTTGGCATCGTTGTCTACGCGTCGGTCATGTGGGTGTCCGGCATCATGCAGGGCCTGATGTGGCGCGAATACGACGAGCAGGGCTTCCTGGTCTACTCCTTCGCCGAAACCGTGGCCGCCATGCACCCCTACTACATCATGCGCGCCATCGGCGGAGCCATGTACCTTTCCGGCGCCCTGATCATGGCGTGGAACATCGCCATGACCATCCTTGGCTACCGGCGCGAGGAGGATCCGATGCCCGGCTCCGTTCCCGCCCTCCAGCTTGCGCGATGATGAGACAGAAAATGAGGTTGATGAACAGACACGCGGTCATCGAGAAGAACGCTACACTTCTTCTCCTCGGGTCGCTGCTGGTCGTGACAATCGGCGGCATCGTCGAGATCGCGCCGCTCTTCTATCTCGACAACACGATCGAGAAGGTCGAAGGCATGCGGCCCTACTCGCCGCTCGAACTCGTCGGGCGCAACATCTATGTGCGTGAGGGATGCTATCTCTGCCATAGCCAGATGATCCGCCCGTTCCGTGACGAGGTCGAGCGCTATGGGCATTACAGCCTGGCGGCCGAGTCGATGTATGATCATCCCTTCCAGTGGGGATCGAAGCGCACCGGACCGGACCTCGCTCGGGTTGGCGATCGCTACTCAAATCTTTGGCATGTCGAGCACCTCACGGACCCTCGTTCCGTGGTGCCGGAATCCATCATGCCGAGCTATGGCTTTCTGAAGGATACGCCGATCGCGGTGAAGGATTTCTCGACGCATCTGGTTGCCAACAGGCGCGTCGGCGTTCCCTACTCCGACGACATGGTCGCTAACGCCAATGCTGATTTGATGGCGCAGGCTGATCCCAATGCCGACACGTCCGGCCTCGAGGCCCGCTACCCCAAGGCCAGGATCGGCGATTTCGACGGTGATCCGCAGCAAGTCACCGAAATGGACGCCCTGGTTTCTTATCTCCAGATGCTCGGCACGCTTGTCGATTTCAAGAACTACGATGAGACCGCCGGCTACCGCTGAGGACAATGGCGATGACGTACAATTTCATGCGGGAGTTTGCTGACAGCTGGGGCCTGCTTGCCATCGCTCTTTTCTTCATCGGATCCGTTGCCTTTGCACTTCGCCCCGGCAGCCGCAGGCAAGCCGGCGAAGCAGCTCAAATTCCTCTGAAGGAGGACTGATCATGAGCAGCGATCACATTGACGAGGTTTCCGGCATCTCGACGACCGGTCATGAGTGGGACGGCATTCGCGAGCTCAACAACCCGCTCCCGCGCTGGTGGGTCATCACCTTCTACATGACCATAGTCTGGGCGATCGGTTACACAATTGCCTACCCGGCATGGCCGCTGTTGCACTCCGCGACAAAGGGCGTACTTGGCTATTCCAGCCGCAACGAAGTCAAGAACGAGTTGTCCGCGGCCGAAGCGGCAAAGGGCAAATATGTCGCCGCAATAGAGTCGAAAAGTGTTTCGGAGATTGCTGCGGATGACACGCTGCGCGAATTCGCCGTCGCTGCCGGCGCCGCCGCGTTCAAGGTCAATTGCGTGCAGTGCCACGGTTCCGGCGCCCAGGGGTCCAAGGGCTTTCCGAACCTAAATGACGACGACTGGCTGTGGGGCGGCGAGGTGGACCAGATCCAGCAGACGATCGCTCATGGCATCCGCTTCGCCTCCGACCCGGCTACGCGCCTGTCGGAAATGCCGGCCTTTGGCGACATCATCACCGCCGATCAGATCAAACAGGTCAGCACCTACGTTGCCAGCCTGTCCGGCACTGTCGGCGATCAATCGTTGGTCGCGCCCGGCGCCAAGGTCTTCGCCGAAAATTGCGTGGCCTGTCACGGCGACAATGCAAAAGGCAACAAGGAACTCGGCGCTCCAGATCTGACCGACGCCATCTGGCTCTACGGGTCAGGCGAAGCGGCCATCGCCGCCCAGGTCACCGCGCCGAAACAGGGCGTGATGCCGGCCTGGGGCGCGCGCCTCGGCGAGACCAAGGTCAAGGAACTGGCGGTCTACATCCATTCGCTTGGCGGCGGAGAATAGGAGCAGAAGCCTATTCTCGTCCTCCCCCTCCCGCCAAGCGACGAGGCCCGGCGCAAGCCGGGCCTCGGCATCATCCAGAACCGATGAGTCGGTTTCCGGCGAAATCGTCGCTGGTGACTGGAGCTTCTCGTGCTTGATAACACGCAAATAGAAAGGATCGAACCCACGCCGGTCAACTCCGCCAAGGTGCGTCAGCCAATGTACGCTGCGCGCAAGAAGATCTTCCCGAAGCGGGCCTCGGGCAGCTTTCGCCAGTTCAAATGGCTGGTGATGGCGGTCACGCTCGGCATCTACTATCTGACGCCGTGGCTGCGCTGGGATCGGCGCTCGTTTAGCCCGGACCAGGCCGTGCTGCTCGATGTCGCTAACCGGCGTTTCTATTTCTTCTTCATCGAGATATGGCCGCAGGAATTCTACTATGTCGCCGGCCTTCTGGTCATGGCCGGCGTCGGTCTTTTCCTGATCACGTCGACTGTCGGCCGTGCCTGGTGTGGCTACACATGCCCGCAGACCGTATGGGTCGACCTGTTCCTGGTCGTCGAGCGCGCGATAGAGGGCGACCGCAACGCTCGTATCAAGCTTGATGCCGGTCTCTGGACCCCCCGCAAACTCGTGCTGCGGGTATCGAAACACGCCATCTGGCTGGCCATAGGCGCGCTGACGGGCGGCGCCTGGATCTTCTATTTCGCTGACGCGCCGACGCTGCTCGGCGAACTCTTCACCGGCACGGCAGCGCCTGTCGCCTACATCACCGTCGCGGTTCTGGCGGCTACCACCTACACGTTCGGCGGTCTGATGCGCGAACAGGTCTGCACCTATATGTGCCCGTGGCCCCGCATCCAGGCGGCCATGCTCGATGAAAATTCCCTCACTGTCACCTACAATGACTGGCGCGGCGAACCGCGTTCGCGCCACGCCAAGAAGGTGCTGGCCGCAGGCCAGCTCGTGGGCGACTGCGTCGACTGCAATGCCTGTGTCGCGGTCTGCCCGATGGGGATCGACATTCGCGATGGCCAGCAGCTCGAATGCATCACTTGCGCGCTCTGCATCGACGCCTGTGACGGCGTCATGGACAAGCTCGGCAGGGAGCGTGGGCTGATTTCCTACGCGACGCTCTCCGATTACAACGCCAACATGATGCTGGCGACCGCGGGCGGCTCCAGTTCAGTCAACCCGTCGCTGGTCAGGACTGCTGGTGGCCTGTTCTCCGACAAGGTGGCGCATTTCCATGTCAGCAAGATCTTCCGGCCACGCACCTATGTCTACATGGCTATGTGGTCGCTGATCGGCCTGGGCCTCCTCTACTCGCTGCTGACGCGCGACCGGCTCGAAATCAATGTCCTGCACGACCGCAATCCACAATTCGTGACGCTCTCCGACGGCTCGATCCGCAACGGCTACACCGTCAAGCTGCTCAACATGATCCCCGAGCCGAGGACGATCGTCGTAACCATGCAGGGCCTTGAAGGCGCTGACATGGTCGTCGTCGGCGACGACATCCCCGCAGGCCGTTCCTTCGCCATTCCGGTCGAACCCGACCGCCTGAAAATGCTGAGGGTCTTCGTTCGCCAGCCGGCGGACCAGATCCGCGCTCCGGCACAGACCTTCAAGTTCCGCGTCGAGGACAGAGCCAGCTTCGAGTCAAACGAGTACACCGCCACCTTCAACGCGCCGGAGACTGCCAGATGAGCGCCAGAACACAAAAAACCCGCGAATTCACCGGCAGGCACATGTTGGCCATCATCCTGGCCTTTTTCGGTGTGGTCATCGCGGTCAATCTGACCATGGCGACGCTTGCCAACACGAGCTGGACCGGCCTGGTCGTCGAAAACACCTATGTGGCGAGCCAGCAGTTCAACAGGAAGGCCGAGGAAGGGCGGGCGCAGGCAGCCCTCGGCTGGACCGGCAAGCTGACCATCGCATCGGGTGAAGTCCGCTACGGCCTCATCGACGCCGCCGGCAAACCGGTTCCCTTGCATGGCGTGAAGGCGCTGTTTCGCCATCCCGCTTACGAAAAAGAGGATGAATCCATCAAGCTCGTCCTCGCCTCGGGTCAGGAATTCGCCGCCCAGCATTTGCCGAAGGATGGTGTCTGGATCGTCGAAGTCGACGCCGATGCCGGCCTGGATAAACCGTATCGCGACGTCCGCAGGATCATGATTTCCAATGGAGCGCTGCAATGAGCTGTTGTGCACCGGGCGCCGAAATGGCGCTTGATCTGGTCAACGCCGGATCGGTCCTGCCGTCCAGCCAGGAGATCAGGCTGGCGAGCCGATCGCTTGGCGATGATCTCCGCCAGACCGATCTTTCGGTCCCCACGGTTCATTGCGCGGCCTGCATCCAGGCGATCGAGACAGCACTGGGAAAGCTCGATCAAGTGGAGAGCGCTCGTGTCAACCTGTCGACGAAGCGGGTCGCGGTCCGCTGGCGTGGAAACCAGGTACCACCATTCGTCGCCGCGCTGGGACGGCTGGGCTACGAGGCGCATCTGTTCGACCCCGAGGTCGACAACAAGGACAAGACGCTTTCGGAGCTGATCCGCGCCGTTGCTGTCGCTGGCTTTGCGGCGGGCAACATCATGCTGCTTTCGGTCTCTGTCTGGTCCGGTGCTGAAGGCGCTACCCGCGACCTGTTCCACTGGGTCTCGGCGCTTATCGCCATCCCTGCACTCGCCTTCGCCGGCGGCATCTTCTTCCGCTCGGCCTGGAATGCGCTGCGTCACGGCCGCATGAACATGGATGTGCCGATCGCGGTCGGGGTATCCCTCGCCTACGCCATGAGCCTCTATGAGACGATCACCCATGGCGACCACGCTTATTTCGATGCATCGGTGTCACTGCTGTTCTTCCTGTTGATCGGCCGCACGTTGGATCATGTCATGCGCGAACGTGCCCGGACCGCCGTGAAAGGCCTGTCCCAGTTGGCCGCACGTGGTGCCATGGTGCTGCGCGGCGATGGTGCACGCGACTATCTGCCGGTTGGCGAGATCGAACTTGGCATGCTGCTGTTGATCGCTGCCGGCGAGAGAATCCCCGTCGACGGCAAGATCATTCAAGGGGCCTCGGATCTGGACTGCTCGTTGGTGTCCGGCGAGAGCACGCCTCGAAACGTAGCGGCAGGCGAAGCCGTGCAGGCCGGTGTCCTCAACCTAACCGGCCCGCTGACGATCGAGGCGACCGCCGCCGCGAAAGATTCGTTTCTGGCGGAAATGGTTCGGCTGATGGAGTCCGCAGAGGGCGGCCGCGCGCATTATCGCCGGATCGCCGATCGTGTTTCAGCGCTCTATGCCCCGGTGGTTCATCTCACAGCCTTCGCGACGTTCCTTGGCTGGATGGCGGCGACCGGTGACTGGCACCGGGCGATAACCATCGCCATTGCCGTTCTCATCATCACATGCCCGTGCGCGCTCGGCCTCGCCGTACCGATCGTCCAGGTGGTCGCGGCGCGGCGCCTGTTCGAGAGCGGCATCATGGTCAAGGACGGTTCGGCCATGGAGCGCCTGGCGACGATTGATAAAGCGGTGTTCGACAAGACCGGAACGCTCACGCTTGGACAGCCCCGGCTCGTCAATGCGTCGTCGATCGATCCGGCCATGCTGGCAATCGCGGGAGACATGGCTGCGCATTCGCGTCACCCGTTTTCAAAGGCCATAGCCGGTTTTGCCCGCCTTGGCGGGCAGCACAAATTCGATGCCGTCACCGAGCACCCGGGTTTCGGGATCGAGGCCACAGCCGCCGGTAGCACCTGGCGGCTGGGCCGGCGCGGATGGGCTGGATGGAAGGCCCGGACCGGCGGCGAAGGCAAACATGGCTATGGCGGAACGGTGCTGACAAAAGACGGGTTCATTGTCGCGACCTTCGATTTCGAGGACGCGCTGCGCGTCGACGCCAGGGCGGCCATCGATCAACTGCACAACGCTGGTATGTGCGTGGAGATGCTGTCGGGCGACACCGCGAAAGCCTGCGCCGAGGTTGCGGACGGGCTTGGTGTCGATGATTTCGTTCCCTGCCTGCTGCCGTCCGGCAAGGTTGAACGCATCGAGACGCTGGCGAGGGACGGGCACAAGGTTCTGATGGTTGGCGACGGGCTCAACGATACGCCGGCGCTGAGCGCTGCGCATGTCTCGATCGCACCCGCCACCGCCGCCGACATTGGCCGCAATGCAGCCGACTTCGTTTTCCTGCGCGAAAGCCTCTTGGCGGTCCCGCTGGCTGTTGAAGTATCGCGCAAGGCGGGAAGCCTGATCCGACAGAACATAACAATTGCGATCGTTTATAATGCTGTTGCCGTGCCGATCGCCATTCTGGGCCATGTTACGCCTCTTATCGCGGCGGTCGCGATGTCAGCCTCGTCATTGCTCGTGGTTGGAAATGCCATGCGTCTGCAAGGCTTCGCAACGGGTGCGTCGTCCGCGATTGCGCGGCAAGACAGGCCCGCGCGGGCCGGCGCCTTGGCTCAATCGTCATGACGACGCTCGTCTACCTCATCCCCGTAGCGCTATTCCTTGGCGCACTCGGCCTGTCCGGCTTCCTTTGGGCGTTGAGAAGCGGCCAGTACGAGGATCTCGATGGCGCGGCGGAGCGCATTCTCATCGACAGCGACGACGGCGCGGAGAATGCCACTGGTTCCACGTGACTCAGATCAACGCGCCGCGGGTCGGGATGTCCTATCGTCGTCCGACGAAAGATCAGGAGGGTGAGGATGCAAGCCGAATCCTTAATGACAAAGCCAGTCATCACGACGCATGCGAACGCGACGATCGCCGAAGCGGTCATGCTTTCAAGCAAAGTCAGCTGCCTGCCGGTAACGACCAGCGACGGCACCTTGGTTGGCATTGTAAGCAAAAGCGACTTCTTGCGCCGAGAGGAACTCGGAACCCAGCCTGTGCGTCCGCGATGGCTGGAGCTTGATCTTGGCCCGGGCACAACCGCCAATGACTATGTGTGCGCTCGAATGGACGGATCATCCATCAGGTGATGACCACACACGTCATCTCGGCGCCTCCTGTCGACCTGATGATGCAACATCGCACAACAATGTCCCGATTGTCGATTCGGGAAAGGGTCGTCGGCATCATCACGCGAACTGATTTGCTGCTTGTCCTGATCCGCCATGCCGAAACAGGGAACCACGCCACCCGATGACGAACTGATCCGCAAGGCTATCCTTGCCGAACTGCAGCCACAAACCTGGAGCGGTGGGACTTGATCGATGTGAGGGTCAGCGACGGCCTTGTCGAACTGAAGGGGGCGATGGTCGACGAGCGTCAGCGGAAGGCAGCGATCGTTGCGGCTGAGAAGGTTGCCGGCGTCGGGCAAGTCAAGGACCGCCTCCTCCTCAGTACGGATCCGTTCTCAGTGATGGTTTCATAGCTGCGAAAAAAGCGGGGACGCCAAGCAGAGTCCCTTTGGTTCTGCTCCCTTCCCACATCACTTGGACATGAGGCCGTCGGCGAGTTCCTTCGGCGTCTAGCGCGTTAGGAGAGCACGCTGTCGGCAGCAAGACGCCCGTCCAGACGGAAATGCGGTGGCCGCTGCCTGTTTTGGTGGGGCTTGGACCGGGGCTTCCTGTGGATCTTGAAGAGCGGCCAATACGAAGATCTCGACGGCTCCGCCGAGCGGGTCCTTATCGATCGGGAAGAGCCGCGAGGCTGAACCGGTTGGCGGCGCCAACGACTGTGCGGATGCTGGTCGTCAGTCGACCGAATCTTTGCTGGCGATTGCCGCGTCATGACGATATCGGCGCGGTGCGAAGAACGGATCAGCCACAATACGTTGCCGAACCTTTGGCCAGGAGGGGCACGCGATTGGGAAGCCGACCATTCAGAATGCCCAGACATGGAGACGTTTTCACGGCAATCGACCACTCGACCGTGAACCCGCCGCTGACGGGTTTGTCGAGCCTGGTTGATCCAGATCAGCGTTATCTCTTCATCGGCATGGTTTCATTGACCAGGCTTCCAACGGAGAACGCATGTCTATCGAGTTGGGGAGATGAGCGGCAAACCGTGGGTGATTGCGATGCTTCAAGAGCGCTTCGTGTCGAAGATAGCCGCTTTGGCGGCACGCTGATGGCCGGCTATGTCGACAAATTCGACATCATTGTCGTCGGAGCTGGTCCGGTCGGACTTGCCTTCGCAGCATCGCTCGCCTGGAGCCGACTGAAGGTGGCAGTGGTTGAACGGCAGTCGCTCGACAGCCTGGCGAATCCGGCTTTCGACGGTCGCGAGATCGCGCTGACCCACGCATCAGTGAGAATCCTTCGCGAGCTCGGCGCCTGGGATGCCATCCCCGCATCGGACAAATCACCGCTTCATGGCGCGCGCGTGCTCAACGGATCCAGCCCTTTCGCCCTGAGCTTCGATGCTCCCAGCGGATCTGGGGAACCACTCGGATTTCTGGTCCCAAATTGTCGGATCCGCGATGCCCTGTTCAAAATTGTCCACTTCCAGGATCATGCCCGGCTGCTGTGCGGCAACTCGGTCGTCAATGCAACAAATAGCGAAGACGAGGCGGTCATAACGCTTTCTGATGGCAGGCAATTGGCCGCTCGGCTGCTCGTAGCAGCGGATTCGCGTTTGTCCCCGATGCGCGACCTGCTCGGCATTGGCGCCAACATCCATCCGCTTGGCCACTCCATGCTGATTTGCCGAGTGAGGCACGAGCGCGTCCATCACCAGATCGCGGTCGAATGGTTCGACCACCATCAGACCATAGCGATGTTGCCGCTCATGGAAGGCGTGTCGTCGCTGCTTCTGACTTTGCGCTCAAGCGAGGCCGACAGACTGTTTGCTCTCGACGACGAATTGTTCCGCATGGAATTGATGAACCGGTGTCGAGGACGCCTCGGACAGATGACCCTGGCAAGCACCCGCCATGCCTATCCGCTGGTCACGACCTGGGCGCACAAGTTCTCGGCTCCGAGTGCGGCACTGATCGGCGATGCTGCCATCGGCATGCACCCGGTGACCGCGCATGGCTTCAACATCGGCCTCGGCGGCCAGAAGCAACTCGCTCATAAAATACTGACAGCATGTCGCGCCCGCCGCGACATTGCCGATCCCGACATGCTCGGCAGATACGAAAGCCGGCTGCGGCTGTCGGCGGGGCCGCTCTATCATGCCACCAACATGCTTGTCGGTCTCTACTCAAGCGAGCACTCGGCGGCACGGCTTGCAAGACATGCTGGGCTCCGCTTTGCCCAACATCTTCCCTTTGTCCGCCATGGCATTTCGGCCATGCTCAGGCGGTGAATCGCACAGAGCGCTGCCGCTCTGGAACGCTGTCTCGGCGAGGCTTCCTTGTCTTGCTGGCGCGCGTCGTCGCGGGGCAAGGCTGTCTCCTGGTGACGTTGCCGATCATGGCATGATTCGGATCAAGGCACGCGCGCGGGCGAAGCCTTGATCATTCGGCAATGCAAGCCAAAGGTGTGACCCGCAGCATGGTGAGCGCACTGGTTACCCTCGCTGGGTAGTTAACCCGTCCTTCAGTGGGCTTGCATAGGTTTGGTCCTCGCGAACAACGACGCAAGCAAGCTGGTCCATTCATGGCACCCCTAAAGGAAGAAGAATCGCTGGAGGCCAAAATCCGTCAGGATCAGCTTGCTGACCTGAGGGCCGGGCTCTTCGTGTCGATGCCGATAAGCGCGATCCTGTCAGGCCTGATTTGCGCGGTGCAGGCCCTTTCTGGCGGCGGCTTTGCCGCTGCAAGCTGGTTCCTGGTCGTCAATGCGCTAAATGCCGCCCGGCTTGCACTCGCCCGTTTTCAGCTAAAGGAAACGGGGCGCCATCAGGATTTGCTTGGCGTTTTGCCGCGCCTTCGCATGTTTGGCGTCCTTGCCCTTCTGGCAGGGTTTGCCTGGTCCTTCCCGGCCGTGCTGACTGTTGGATACACAACACCACAAGCACCGATGCATCTGGTCATACTGGCGGGCATTTCAGCTGGTGCGGTTACATATGGCAGTTCGTATGCCGCGGCGGCGACCAGCTTCATCACACCTCCACTCCTCATCACGGTGGCGTGCCTTTTGGCGAAAGGCAATTTTGAACGCTACATTCTGGCTTTCACCGTTCTGCTCTTCATGGGCGGCTTGGTCCGAGCTTCGTTTGTTGGGCAGGCGCGCTTCCGCGAAGCAAGCCGCCTGAGACATGAGGCAGAGCGATTTGCGTCGGAAATGGAGCGCAACTCCAGGGAGGACCATCTGACCGCCCTTCTCAACAGGCGGGGCCTTGAACACGCCATCGGTCGGTTCAAGACCACGGATGGCCCCTTCGTGGCAATGCTGATTGATCTGGACGGCTTCAAATCTGTCAACGACACCTACGGTCACAGGACCGGTGATGAACTGCTTGTCATGATCGCCCGCCGCATAGAGCAGGAAGCACCCGAAGGCTCAACGCTCGCTCGTATCGGCGGCGATGAATTCGTGCTGGTTTTTCCCTCAACGAGAGCTTCGCTTTCTGCCAGTGATCTCGCCTCCAATATCATAGCCAAAATTGCTCGCCCCTATATCGAGGTCGCGTCCGTTCGGGTCGGGGCATCGATAGGGATATACTTGGCGCAGACGCCGAGCCTGACTGAAATGTTGTTGCGGGCGGATATCGCCCTGTATACGGCCAAGCGCCATGGCAGGAACGAATTTTGCCTGTTCGATGCCGAACTCGACAGGGAACTGCAACGTCGCCAGTCGATCGAACGGGATCTTCATTCGGCGATAAAGACGGGACAATTGCAACCTTGGTTCCAGCCGATCGTGAAACTCGAAACCGAGACCGTGGTCGGTTTTGAAGCCTTGCTGAGATGGTCCCATCCGACGCATGGTGCCATCTCTCCACCCGAAATCATCACGGCCGCACGCGAAACCGGAATGCTTCAGCTGCTGACGCAAACCGTATTCGCCGACTGTTGTGCTTTTATCGACGGCTTGGTGAAAGCTGACTGTCGTGACATTCGTGTGGCGATGAATGTTTCCCCTCGCGAACTGGAAGCCGGCGATATCGACGACATGGTTCTGGATGGTCTGGCGGCAAGAGGCCTGCCTGCGACGATGTTCGAAATCGAGATTACCGAAGAATCGCCGGTGGACCCGGACAGAGTGGATGAAAAGCTCGGGCGGCTTTCACATGCCGGTATTTCCATCGCGCTCGATGACTTCGGCACCGGCTTTTCTACCTTGGCATCTCTCAAGGACCGTCGGATACGCAAGGTGAAAATAGACCAGGGCTTCATTCGCGGCTTGGCCAAGTCCCGAGAGGACCGACTGCTTGTCAAATCGGTCATCGAACTCGGTGACATGCTCGGGATCGAGGTCATGGCCGAGGGCGTCGAAACAGAGGCGGATCGGCAAACCCTGCACAAGCTTGGCTGCCGAACCGCTCAAGGCTTCCTCTTCTCCAAGGCTGTGCCTTTGATGCAAGCACTGGAAGTGGCAGTCAAACAGCACGCGAACCAGTTGTGACCGCTCCCGCCGCGCCGGCCGTCGCGGCCGTGCGCTGCCGAATTTGGCTACAGAGACTTGCCTGCTCGAAACACGTGGCAGTGGGCGTTGTGCATCAGCCGGCGAACAGTTCCTTGTAGCCAGTCGTCACCATCCAGTTCGCACGGTCGATATGGCTGCGAAGAGCTTTGCGGGCGCGGACCGGGTCAATGGACGGGTCGATGCCGAGAATGCGCTCGGCCATCTCCTTTTCGCTGGCATTGTCGGCGCAGGCATCCAGGATCCGCAGGTAGATTGTGAAATGCTCCCTGTCGTAGCTCGTGAGGTTCTCCGACCAGGGGACTTCATCGCTCAAAGTTGAGCTTCGAGTCTCATCCGTTCCCATTGGTCCATTCATGCCTGCGAACCTCGCCTGTGAGCGCACGCAGTATATCCCAAAATGGGATAATCCGAAACCGGGATTAGTCGCTGATCCGGTCTTTACCCGACCGGTTCGCCTCCATGCCCAAATCCCTTCGATCGCCCCGCCACCAGCGGTTTCTGGCCCAGCTGGTTTCGCTGCGCAAGGCCAAAGGCCTGACCCAGGAGCAGCTGGCTGACAAGCTTGGTCGTCCCCAATCCTTCGTGGCCAAGTACGAGGGCGCAGAGCGGCGTCTCGACGTCATCGAGTTTCTCGACATAACTGCGGCCATTGACGCTGATCCGTGCGAGATTCTGTCCAGCCTCCGGTCCTAGCGGGCGCGCCGCATCTATCATGATCCGGACAGGAATATTGTCTAGGACAATGCCTCAATTTGTTGAAAGGCGAGCGCTGGTTTTCGGAGGAAGCCGCGCGCACGGCGGCGGTGCCTTTGGGTTCTCGACGTAACTGCGCCGCCTGACCATGTGCGAAAAAACTTGGCGCGCGCCCGCGCGCCTGACGACGCGCACCAGGTGCTCGTGAACCGAGCCCGCTTTTCTTCGGCAAGCTCAGGGGGTCTCGGCCATTCGGCTTCGCCCCTTGGCGTGGGCAGCCCTTCGGGCTGTGACGGCCGCCGCCCTTGCGGGCGGCGCGGTTTGTCTGTTGGCCTTTCCCGGCGGCGGGGTGGGCGGCACTCCCTTCTAGACCCGCCGCGGCAGCCCGCAACCCTTCGCGTGCCGGTCAGGGTCCTCCTCTTCGTTCCGGTCCTTCGGATGCGGTCCGCCTACCACGGCGGGCCTTTCTGGTCGCGACTCGCCGCCCACCCCGCTTCCGGGGAAAGGCGCGGCGATTGGTGAGCGGAGGATGAAACGATGCATGCAAACAGCAAGCGTACCACCAGCGGAGAGGCTGGCGCAGGCAAGGGCAGGCGCCCGGGCGCCAGCCTCTATCAGGAGATCACAGACCGCATCATTGCCGAGCTGGAGCGCGGTACCGTGCCATGGGTCAAGCCATGGGGCAGCGCAAAAGCAGGCCTTGGCCTGCCGAGGAATGCGTCCACGGGGCGCAGCTATTCCGGCATCAATATCCTCATCCTGTGGGGCGCCGTCATCGAGCGCGGCTATCCCAGCCAGAATTGGCTGACCTTCCGGCAGGCGCTTGCCCTGGGCGGCAATGTCAGGAAAGGCGAGCGCGGCACGACCATCGTGCATGCCGACCGCTTTGTCCCCAAGGACGAGAAGGAGCGCGCACGCCACGAGGGCGATGCACCACAGGCCGTGCCTTTTCTGAAGCGCTTCACCGTCTTCAATGTCGCGCAGTGCGACAATCTTCCGGAACCCCTCCATGCCCCCGCCGAGCCGTGGCCTCAGTGCGAGATCGTGCCGCAGGCCGAAACCCTGATTCGCGCCAGTGGTGCGGATTTCAGGGTCGGCGGCGATCGCGCTTTCTACATGCCGGGCAGCGACCACATTCAGGTGCCGCCGCAGCCGGCGTTCCATCAGCAGATCGACTATTACCGGACCTGCTTTCACGAGCTTGGCCACTGGACCGGCCACCCGACGCGGCTTGCTCGCGACCTCTCCGGCTCCTTCGGCTCCAAGGCTTACGCGCGTGAAGAATTGGTCGCCGAAATCACTGCCGCCTTCGTCTGCAGCAATCTCGGCATCGAGCCGACCGTGCGTCACGCCGATTACATCGGCTCATGGCTGAAGGTGCTGCGCGGGGACAACCGCGCCATTTTCCGTGCCGCCAGCCTCGCCTCGAAGGCCGCCGATTTCCTGCTTGGCCTTCAGGCCGATGCGGAAGGCGAGGCGCAAGAAGGGACTGCGGCATGACGATGCCCGATGCTCAACTGGCCACGACCGAGCCGACGCCGGATAGCGAGGAGATGCCCATTCCCGACGGCGCTCGGGACTCACCCGCCCGGATGCAGAACTATGCCGATCTGCATCGCCAAGGTGCGCCCCGAGCCGCAGCGCGCAGCCAACGAGACAGTGACTGCCAGCCTTGCCGGCTGCAAGGCTGACGCCGCATTCGGCAAATGCGGCACAAGCTGTTGGCCCTGCTCGGATCACCGGACCGAGAATAGCGTGGTGGCCGGCGGCAATCGCGACCCCTTGCTGCCGCCGGCATGTTCGCGCGCAAGGTGGGCGCTCTGCGACGACAATCTCGTGCGCGTCGTGGGCATATGGTGGCAACCGGACGATGGCTTTTCGATCGCTTGCGCGACGAGGAAATCGCCGATTCGATGCTCACCGAGATCGGCTTCAAGCATGTCGCCGACAGCAATTTCGCCTGGAAGGTCGAGTCCCAAACCGAGACTACCCTGGCGTCGAGAATGGCCGCTTCAGGTTGAGGCCTGGCTGCCGCGCTGGATCAAATTCCCGGCCGAAAGCTGCCCAGCCGCGAGGCCTTCCTATTCGCCGATCTGTGCGCAAGGAAGCAGTCGCTGTTCGTGCGCGAATAGTCGATCAGGGCCCGAGCGGCGTTTTCTCGAGTACTGCCGCTGAGGACGCGCGCGCCGCTCCGGGCCGCGCCGGCTCCGATTGATCGTCTTGCCGAGCCAGTGCCGCGTGCGATAAATTCCAACGCCAATTCGCCCCCATTTCGGCAGCCCCGCACCGCCCCGGATTGCTTGCTGAGGCGCCAGGCGCATGGGGCCAATTGTACATCCGGTTGCCGAGAGAGCCTGCGCCGCCGGCCCCCTGCATAGTGCCGCCTGCTTATTGTGCCCCCGATCGCGCAACCTGTCTCCATTGTGTCTCAGGGACCATTCCCCTGCGCCTGGCTTGACGACCTATGGGCGGATCCGGCCGGCCCGAAACCCTCGCCGGCAGCTTTTTTCCCCGCCGCCTGCGGCGGCTTCCTCGCGCCGCTTCGCTTCAAAAAAGCTCCCCGCTCGGGTCCTCCGCTATCGCTGCGGCCGTGCCGGTTCCGGCGGTCCGGACGCGCCCATCACGGTCCGCCATCGCAGGGGAATGGTCCCCTGCGAGCACCAAGAGGAGACTGAAAATGACCGCAATCGGATACGTCACCAAACAGGAAAACGGCGGCTACAAGGGCCAGCTCAAGACGCTCAGCGTCCGCGCCGACATCGACATCGTGCCCAATCAGGCAAAGAGCGCCGACACCCATCCCGACTTCCGGGTGCTGACGCAAGGGGTCGAAGTGGGTGCGGCCTGGATCCGCACCGGCGAGACCTCCGGCAAGGACTATGTGAGCCTGTCGATTGCGGCCCCCGAGTTTGGCCCGCGCAAGCTCTACGCCAATCTGGGCCGCGCCGCCGGCCAGGATGACGACGACACTTACGCCATCATCTGGAACCCGGTCGACTGACCGGCCGACCCGCAAAGCCCTGCGCCGCCAACCGGCGCAGGGCCTCTCTCAGGACCCGTGAGGCCGCCGAAGGGGCGGCGAAAACTCGCCCCCCACTCTTCGCCCGTCCCCAAAACGATCTCGCTCGCCGATCCTCGCCTCGCTTGCCCGTAACGAACCGAGGATCATCATGGACGACGAAAACGAACGCGCAGCCCGCGCCAAGAAGGGCAGTCCGTTTCTCAACACCGCGCAGGCGGCCTTCTATATCGGGCTGTCCCAGCGCACGCTGGAGAAGATGCGCCTCAAAGGCGGTGGCCCACAATTCCGCAAGCACGGCCGCTATGTCCGCTATCACATCGACGAACTCGACGACTGGTCGAAGGGGCAAGCGCAGGAGACCGCGCCCGAGGATGGCGCGCACGAATCCGGCTCGGCCGGTGAGGGAGGCCGCTCATGAGCCGGCGTCCCACCATCCGTCTGATCGGCAGCCGTCTGCGGCGCATTCGACCCCGCAAGACGATCGTCGTTGCCACAATCGGACTTGGCCTGATCGGCTTCGCCGCCTTCGGCAAACCATCTCCCTGGCTGGTCTGGAACGCCTCGGCGAGTGCGCCGGTCGGCCTCTATCGCGCCGCATCCGGATCGCCCGCTCGTGGTGATCTCGTACTCGTCCACCCGCCAAGACCGGTCGCCGATCTCGCCGCCGAACGCTTCTATCTGCCCAGCAACGTGCCGCTGATCAAGCGCCTTGCGGCGCTGCCCGGCGAGCATGTCTGCACCTTTGGCAACGCCATCATCATCGGCGGCGAGATAGCCGCGCGCCGGCTTGCAACCGACACGCAGCACCGTCCGCTGCCTTGGTGGAATGCATGCCGAAAACTCGCCGCCGACGAGGTTTTCCTGCTCGGCAGCGATAAAGATCGCTCGTTCGACAGCCGCTATTTCGGGCCGGTGCCGACCGAAAACATCATCGGGAGGCTCGTGCCGCTATGGACCGAGTGACCCTCCTTATGCTGAGCATGGCGTGTCTCGCACCATGCTCCTGTTCCGCCGCGACCAACACGAAGCCGGTCGTCATCTCCCATAGTCCGCAGCTTGCAAGATGGCAGCCCTTCGTAGCCGAAGCAAGCCGGCGTTTCAGCATTCCACAAACCTGGATTTATGCCGTCATGGATGCCGAAAGCCGGGGGCAGACGACGCTCAATGGGCGGCCGGTCACGTCGAGCGCCGGCGCCATTGGCCTCATGCAGGTGATGCCAGGCACCTACGAGGAGTTGCGCGCAGAGCTTGGCCTGGGAGCCGCCCCGCACGACCCTCGCGACAACATTCTGGCAGGCACTGCCTATCTGCGCGCCATGTATGACCGCTTCGGATTTCCAGGCCTGTTTGCAGCCTATAACGCCGGGCCGGAGCGCTACGAGCAGCATTTGCAGCGCGGGCGACCGCTGCCTAGCGAGACGGTTTCGTATCTGGAAGAGATCAAGGCGGCGGGCATTTCGGCCGCCGATATGGACGCGCTCACCGGCAAATCCCGTTCCAAAAGCGCGCCGGGAATCCCGTCCGGGCAGTCGCTGTTTTTTCTCCGAAACGGTGTTTCCGTGACCGGCCCGAATGGCCAACTCCTGGTGCCGCTCGGATCGGAGCGAGCAAGGTCAGGCCGGCCGGATCGCAGGTGAGGGCAGCGGCTACCGTGGTTAGGGCGGGGGCCAGGGAGGCAGGTCCGCGGAAGGCAAGATAAAGGCAGCGCCTCCTGGAGGCGGCGAAGTGTTTGTCTGCACATCCTTTTCCCAGGAGGTTGCCTCCGGGTCCAGGAGGGTCTGGCGGGCAAGCTTCTGATTTTGCTGCTGGTTCATCGGAGGCCGCATGCAGGATGACGAATTCACGCCGAAGCTCGGCAAAATTGGCTCGCGCGGCTCGAAGGCGGGCAAACGCTACGCTGGCCAGGTGCAGGCCGCGATCAACCGAGCAGGCGGCAGGAGCGGACGCTGCAGCCGCTTCATCGGAAGCCGGGTGGGGCGCGGCGGGGCCGCTGCCACAGTTCTTAGAGCGCGCGACCGCCACGCGGCGTTTCGGCAGCGGCGCGCAGTCGTCAAGGCACGCATCGTCAAGCTGGCCGGCAAGGGAGTCGACGGGGCTCGGGCGCACCTCCGCTACCTCCAGCGCGACCGCGTCACCCGGGAAGGCGAGCGTGGCGAGCTCTACGCTGCCGACAATGACCGCGCGGACGGCAGGGCCTTTCTCGATCGCTCGAACGGTGACCGTCATCAGTTCCGCTTCATCGTCGCCCCTGAAGACGGAATCGAGTATGATGACCTGAAGCCGCTCACCCGGCGCCTCATGGCGCAAATGGAAGAAGACCTCGGCACCAGGCTAGACTGGGTGGCCGTCGACCATTTCAACACCGGCCATCCTCACACCCACATCATCGTGCGCGGCAGGGATGATCACGGCGAAAACCTCGTCATAGCGCGGGACTACATCTCCTCTGGCTTGCGCGAGCGCGCAGCCGAACTGGTTAGCCTCGACCTTGGCCCGCGCACCGACCGCGAGATCGAGCAGCGCTTGCGCCAGGAGATGGAGCAGGAACGCTTCACCAGCATCGACCGGCAGCTGATGCGCATGCGCGACGATGAGGGGTGTGTCTCACTGGCCAGCCGAGACACCTTTCGCCAAACGCTGCACCAGGGCCGCCTGCGCAAGCTCGAGCGGATGGGCCTCGCCGAGGAGATGCCTGCGGGTCGCTGGCGCCTGGAGGATGAGCTCGAAGCCACGCTACGCCGCATCGGCGCGCGCGGCGACATCGTCAAGACCATCCATCGCGAGCTGACCGGCAAGGGGCTCGTCCGCAGTGCCGCCGACCATCTTATCCACGATCGATGCGACGGGTCGGCTCAAACCGTGGTCGGACGTGTCGTCGGGCGCGGGCTGGCCGACGAAATGACTGACCGCCATTACCTCGTCGTCGACGGCGTGGACGGCAAAAGCCACTATTTTGATATCGGCAAAGGCGAGGCCACCCAACCGACACCAGAGGGCTGCATAGTGCGGGTCAAGCCGAGGGACACCGGGCCAAGAAAAGTCGACCGCACAATTGCCGGCATCGCGACGGTCAACGACGGGCGCTACAGCATCGATATACATCTCAAGCATGACCCCTCGGCCACCGAACGCTTTGCCGAAACGCACGTGCGGCGACTGGAGGCGATCCGCCGTGCGACCGGTGGCGTCGAGCGCGAGCCGGACGGCACATGGACAGTCGCGCCCGACCATCTCAACCGCGTCGCGGATTACGAGCGTCAGCGAGCGAGGGCCCAGCCTGTTGTCGTTGACAAGCTCTCATCAATGCCGCTGGAGAGCCAAGTAGGCTTCGACGGCGCCACCTGGATCGACCAGGAGCTGGTATCAGCCCACCCTGAGTCCTTGCGCGACTCTGGCTTCGGTCGCGAAGTACGTCAGGTCCAGGCCCGCCGACAGCAGTGGCTGATCGCGCAAGGTCTTGCCCATGATGCGCAGGATCGGGTCATCTATCGCGCCAACATGCTTTCAATGCTGCGCCAACGAGAGCTGAACCGTGTTGCCAGTCAGCTCTCGGACGAACTCGGGCTCTCGTATTCTGAAGCGCAGCATGGCAATCGAATAGACGGTACGCTGCGCTGCTGCGTCGAGCTCGCCGGCGGAAAATACGGTGTCATCGAGAAATCGCGCGAGTTCACGCTGGTGCCTTGGCGGCCGGTGCTTGAGCATCATATCGGCAAGGAGGTGTCTGGCGTGGTGCGCGCCGAGGGGATTTCCTGGACGATCGGACGCCAGAGGAGCGGGCCCGGCGTTTCGTGAACTGGCTACAATTTATTTGTCCGCGTTGAAACAGGTACTCAGCCCAGACGGAGTTCCTCCGCCTGCTGCTTGCTCGCAGCATTCATTTGGCGGAGAGTCAGTGTTCTGCATTTTGTAGTTCGCTCCGTCAAAAAGCGCTGGGAATATGCATCATGTTCTGCGTTCACACGGAAGGCGCGCCGACAGGTGCTGCGGATCGGCTCCCGATGGCTGCCAGCTAGAAAGGTGGGCTGACTCGTGACAGCGCAAGGGGCTCTGGCGGCCGCGGTACGGCGACGCGAGCTCTGGCATCGAGGATGAAGCGCACTTCCCGATCTTATTCTACTCGCAGGACCGGCAGACGCGGCGGTCGCCCGTGCGAGCAACCATGCTGTTGGCCCTGGCGTGAACTGGCAGTCCGTCCCGGGAGGACTTTGTAACGGAGAAAACTAGGCGGAAAGAGGCGCGCGGCCCCTCTCCCCAGCAACCCGCCTTGCGGATTCCTCCTCTGCCCCGCTTCGCAGACGGGATACCCTCCGCCCCCTTGCTATTCGTTGCCCGCCGCTATGCAAAGGACAGGCGACCTGAATCCGTGCTCAAGCCGATCTGGCGGCAGAGAGGGGGGTCTCGGGCTGAACATGGACCCGTGATGGACATAATTGCCACGCGAATCCTCATGCTCGCCTAACCGGCCGGAACGATTTGCAATCCGGGCAGGCTCAACAAATTAAGGAGTAGCTCGTTCCGTGTCCAAGCCCAGACAAGTCTTGGTTTTCTCACGGGCGCGATACAAAAGGCACAGGCTGGACTTGGCTTCCGGGGGCGGGGCTTGTCGACCGCTCGATTGAAAGTGAGATGCGAGGCGGAGAATCACCCATGTGCAGAGCGGCAAGGCGCTCGCCTATGTCCCTGTCATTCACCGTTAGTCGATGGTTTAGACGAATATAGTCCGTCCATGTCGGCGTGCGGAATGTCTCGGTCCAAAGCGTCGACTTCTGAAGGTCGCGCTGGAGGGTCCAGTCCCGCGCACCGGCGCGGCTCTGAACGCGCCGCCTTTCGCGCATGCAGCTCAGAAATTCATCGATACTCTCCTCGAGTATCGAGTACTCCATCTTGATCACGATCGGACCGCTCCTGGGCTTCAAAGGGAGGGCCAGTTCTGGTGGCCTGAAGTCGACGGCCGCTTGATCCGATTCCTCCCATAGCCGCACCGGCAATAGCTTTCCCACAGCCGCGACCAGCAACAGTGCCGCTGCAGCACCTTCCAAAGCCCACGTCAGCGAATAGTACTGCGCGACAGCACCCCAGATCCAGCTACCCGCTGCCATGCCGCCGTAGGTCAGGGCGTAATAGATGGACAGGGTGCGACCAACGACCCACCTTGGGCTTGCCAACTGCACACACACGTCGGTTCCGGTCCAGGTGACAACCCAGCCAGCGCCACCGATTGCAAGCGCGATCGCCGCCACAGCCACCGACGATGTGAGGGCCATCAAAAGGCAGCACGTTGCGCAAGCAACGGATGCGAGCGTGATCAATCGGTTCTGGGACGTGATGCGTCTCAAGTAGCTGCTGCCAATGCCGGCGATGAAGGCGCCTGTGCCGAAGCCGGCCAATAGCACGCCGTACACAATTGGCCCTCCCGCCAGCTGGTCGCGAACCAGGAGGGGGAGCAAAGCAAGGATCGAGATGCTTGATAGCCCGAACAGGGTTGCACGTACGATCGCCACTCTGATCTCTGAGGATATCGCCGTGAATCGCATGCCATCATGAATGGCCGTAGTCATCCGCTCGCGCGGAAGAGGCGAAGAGCGAACTTGCCACTGTGAGCGCAGAACAGCGCTCAACGGGACCAGGTCACTTAGCGCAGCGAGGGCGAAAGCCGTAAGGGGGCCCAGCAAAGCTAAGATTACACCGCCCAGCGCCGGTCCTATGCTCCGAACCACGTTGTACCCCACCGACATCAGCGTCACTGCAGCGGGTATGTCGCGCTTTTCCAGGATATCGCCGACCGAGGCGTGCCAGGCTGGATCGTTCAAGGCAAAGCCGCATCCGGCCAAGAAACTCAGTCCCAGGATTAGCCATGGACTAGCAAAGCCCAGTCCCACAGAGAGTGCCAGCGCCGTGGATGCCAGTGCGATCAGGCAGTGTCCGGCAAGCATCACGCCACGGCGGCTGAAGCTGTCTGCAATGGCTCCAGCAAGGATCGACAAGAAGAACGCGGGCAGTGTCGATGCAGCCTGTACGAGCGCAACCATCAGATCGGAGGCTGAAATCGTGGCCATGAGCCAGCTTATAGCCACGCTCTGCACCAGCCAGCCAAGGCTGGATATCTGCGTGGCTGTCCAGATAGAACGAAAGACCGGGTTGTGAAGAGGGATCAGTGTGTTTGCCGCAAAGCGCGGAGGATCTTGACGCCGCATCACTTCTCACCTCCATTGGGTGTCGTTCTTCCGCTCATTTGCTTACAGCGCTCTGTGCACTGACTGCGTCACAACGAAGTTCCGAGATCGCGCTCGCAACAAGGACAATGTGGCATCCACGGTGCTGATGCGCGTTGAGGTACCAACCTGGCCGTTAGCTGATGGGTCCCGCAGCCCGCTTGGTGCGGTCAGTTCTGCCCTGTGACTCTTGGCTTTGGACGGTGCTAGCGCCCCGATGGCCGGCTTGTCAAACTGCCGTAGTGCCAGCACATCCATCCCATCTGTTGACCGCGATCTCCGACGAGGTCGAGCAGCAGGAGGTCAACGGCAAATCTGGGTATTTCCGCTTCCGGTCGGGCGCGTGGCCATCGTCCAGAAACCCGAAGACGTTCATCACCCATGCGACCACGCGCCCGAGACGATGCGACACGGCGGTAGCGGTTCACCAGAGGACGTGCTTTCTACTCAGCAGGAACATTGTTCTGCCGATCGTCGGCTGCGCCAGCCGCCACATAAAGCGGCGCCAGAGTCTTGCACCCGTCATTGGACTCCCGCTTTGCAGGTTTCGCCTAGGGCCTGCATCAGGTCATCGATAATGTCCTGAGGATGTTCAAGCCCTACAGAGATTCGCAGCAATCCGCCTGGCGCTTTGGACTTCGCACCTTCAACGGATGCGCGATGCTCTATCAGAGAATGCGTCCCGCCAAGGCTTGTCGCCCGGACAACAATCTTCAGGCGGCCGGCCACGGCCATTGCAGCATCGGCTCCGCCCTCGACGATAAAGGATAGCATCGCTCCGTAATGGCTCATTTGCCGCGTAGCAAGATCGTGTCCCGGGTCAGTTTGCAGACCAGGAAAGAGCACTTTTTCGACGCGCGGATGAGACGCCAGGGCCTCGGCCACTTTCTGGGCGCCTTCGCAATGGGCGCGCATGCGGACCGGCAATGTCTGCAGGCCCCGCAACGCCAGCCAACAGTCGAAGGGCGCTGCGACGCTGCCCTTGTGTTTCTGGACCATCCGCAATGGGCGACCGAGGGGTGACGCGTTTGGGACAATGACGACACCGGCCATCAAATCCGAGTGGCCGCCAATGTACTTTGTCGCCGAGTGCATCACTGCGTCTGCCCCGATTTCGAGTGGCAGTTGAAGCACTGGGGTAGCCCACGTATTGTCCACCACCGCCAAGGCGTTTGCCTCGTGCGCGATTGCGCAGATGGCCGCAATGTCGACAACGCGGATCATCGGGTTTGACGGCGTCTCGATCCAGACGAGGCCAGTCCGCTTCGATGTCACCGCGGCGCGCAAAGCGTCCAAATCGCGCATGTCGACTGGGGCAAAGTCGAAGCGAGACCCAATGTCGGTCTCTTCGATCAGCGAACGAATGCCGAAATACATGTCATCCGGCAGAACGATCCGACCCGCCGACGGATGGCTCTCGAAAACTGCAGCGATTGCGGCCATGCCCGAAGCGAAGGCGATGCCGTCTTCCCCTCCCTCAAGCGTCGCCATGGCCGCCTCGAACGCATTGCGTGTAGGATTTCCATCCCTTGTGTATTCGAAGCCGGACGGAAATGACCCGTTGACGCCGCGTTCGAACGTCGTGCTGGTGTGCAGCGGCATGGATACGGCCCCCGTGGACGCGTCGACCCCTCGGCCGCAGTGGATCGCCTTCGTCTCAAAACGCATCGGTTATTTCCTTCCTAACGGGCAGTTGCAATTTCGCCCCGGTCATTATACTGACCGCAATAGGTGAGCCGAGGTCCTAAGTCAATATAATGACCGATGTTACGACAGCGATGGGTTCCGAGCAGGTGCTTGGCAAAGCGATAGCGGTTCGAATACGAGACTTGAGGCGCGACCAAAATCTGACCCTGGATCGACTGGCAAAACTGAGCGGCTTGTCCAAGGGAACCGTCGTCTCGCTCGAGCAAGGCAAGGCGAACCCTAGTATCGGCATACTTTGCCGACTGGCGGGGGCGTTTTCGCTCTCCGTGGCCGATTTGCTGAATGACGATCCTTCCATAGTTCGCCTCCCTATTGAGCGGACGGAGACGAGGATGCTTTGGACAAGCGCCAAGGGAAGCTTTGCACAACTTCATTCATCGACCTCGGGGCGCACGATGTTCGAATTGTGGAGCTGGGTCATTATGCCGGGCGACGTGTTTTCCGCAGATGCTCATAGTCCGGATACGCGCGAGTTGATCTCGGTCAGTCAGGGTGCCCTGAGCGTTGTGGTAGGTACCCATGTGGTCATTTTAAGCGAAGGCGAGAGTGCGCGGCTTGTCACTGACCAACCGCACTCATACGCGGCGGCATCTGATGTGCCCGCCCATTTCTCGATGGCGGTTCTTGAGCGTGGTGGACACCGAGATCCGGGGCACTCGTCGACGGCAGCGAAGATTCAGGAGCCCGTTCCGTAAGGCTCCGCCGATTACTAGCAACCGCACATTCGCGACAGGAGATAAACCGTTGTACGTTCCGCCTCATTTTGCCGTCCCTGATCAGAACGCCCTGTTCGAGCTTATCGAGAAACACCCGCTTGGTATCCTCGTCACCCAAAGCAAAGGCACACTGGACGCGAACCACCTCCCCTTCGAGCTTGACCGCTCGAAGGGAGACAAGGGCGTTCTCAATTGCCATGTCGCTCGCAAGAACCCAGTCTGGGAGGAAGTCGCCAATGGCGATGAGGTTCTCGTAATCTTCCGTGCGGCCGACGCTTACATCTCGCCGAACTGGTATCCAAGCAAGCACGAACTCCACAAGCAGGTGCCGACGTGGAACTATCTCGTCGTCCACGCCCACGGACGCATCACTGTCCGGGATGATGAGCGATATGTACGCCGTAACGTGGCGAAGCTCACTCATATGCAAGAAGCCTCGCAGCCTGCCCCGTGGAAGATGGGCGACGCGCCGAAGGACTTCATCGACACGATGGTTAAGGCAATCGTCGCCCTGGAGATCGAGATCACCGGCCTGGTTGGAAAATCAAAACTCAGCCAGAACAAAGACTTGCGCGACATTCAGAACCCTGGTGAAATGCTGCGTGCCCAAGGGGCCATTGCGATGGGAGAAGCGATGCTCGCGGCTGCGGCGGCCAAATCCCAATAGCATGTGTCTTGTCCCGACAAAGCCGCTGGTGCCGGCCTCCGACGGGTCACCTAGCCCGCCTTGACGCACGGCAATAGCTTTTGACGGCCTGAAGCGACGCTGTGGTCACCGTTGTGATACTTTTCCACGCGCCTGGTCAGGCGGCAGGATTGCTCCGCAGTGGCCGACGGGTTCGTTTCAGTCGCCTGCGCCCCGTTGTATGTCGGCGACCACCCGCTACCGGTCTTGAATGAGGCGCAATCGCACGCGTTTCGAAGCCACGTACCTTGGGCGGCAAGCTCGACCATGCACTCGACGCAGCTCCCAAGTGGCGCCGTCAACGATCTCCTTGAACCTGCGGAACTTGCCTGAAAGCACTTCTCTTACGGGAGATGATTGGCTATGTCGCCGAACCGACTGATGGAGATGGTGGCGGGCGCCGCCGTAGCGATCAGACCCGCCTTGCAGCGCAATGGCTACCCGGGCCCGACCGGGAGATGCGGGCGGGACTGTGGAAATGCGGAGACGGAGCGGATCGGCATGGAGCCGTAACCGCTTGCGATCTGGCTCTGGAACGAGTTAACGAAGCGCGGACTTCCGATCGTGTCAAGCGCCGCCCTCTCGATGGTGCCGAACAAATCGGGCCGCCACGAGCGGCGGGCCTTGCTCAGATCTGTCGTGCGGGTGCTGCTGTCGGCACGCGACCTTCTCGTCAGCCTAGCAGGCAAAATCGAGAACAGATGCCTGGGCTTCTTAAGGCCTTCGGCGTCATATTCGGCAAGAAGATCGATGCCCAGGTGATCCTACACATGCTCAGGATCCAGGCGACGCAGGTCTACCATGATCCGCTGCGAGCCGGCATCAACGACGTGCAGGAACTGTCGAAGACACATGAAGCGATCGCCAGGGCCAGACCGAGATCCAGCACTGCATCCTGACACACTACCTGCCGCTGTATTTTCCCGAGATCGATCGCTTCCGGGGAAACAGCCGCAGCGATTGGTTCTTTGCCTTCCTCCATGCCTTTCCGACCCCAGCAAGCATCACGGCGCTGACGAAGGAGGAGTTTGTGGCAGCAGCTTGGGATGTCGTCGGCCGCAAGGTCAGCAAGACACAGATTCTAATGGATTTTCGAGACGGCGCGCCCATCGATCGGATTGCCGCTGCCACTTGATGCGCCTGCCATTCGCATGTTCCGGATGGTCATTGACGAAGCACGCAGCCTGATCCGGCAACGCAATGAGATCGAAGCACAGGCCGACGATCTGCTGCGGCACAGCCAGGATTATCAGCTCCTGCGACAAATCCCGGCATCGGACCGATCAAGGCATTGACCGTCATTGCCGAAGCCGGCGATCTTCGCCGTTTCGGTCATCATCGCCAGTTTCTAAAGTTCTGCGGGCTGGACCTCTCGACACAGAAGTCCGGTGAGGCCAGACCCGCCTTTCCAACCCAGGCACACGACCCATTCAAAGCATTCCTAAGCATACTGACCAGGGCGACCTCGACCCCCCCAAATCACAGCGGTGAGCTCGCAGGCGGGGTCGATGAACACTATTGATTGGCCGAGCTTGAGCGGCATCTCTATCACATTGATAGCCTATTAGGCTGGTCCGGCGTTTTATCGGACCCATGATCCATCCGAGCAGCTTGTGAGGGATGCAGCCGAACCAGGCGCTGCTCCCACAGTCTTCGCAGGTCCTCCAGCAGAGCTTCATGCTCAGCCTGATCCGGCGCAATTATATTGAGGTGATCGCTTAACACGGCTTCGCCCTCAATCCGCATCAGCAGATTAAACAGGTCGTTTGAAATTCGCACACTGTCAATGCTGGAGTGGTTCGGAATAATCTCGCAGACAGTCTCCTGATGATCTCGCGCTGTGTAAGCACGGGTTTGATGGAGGGAGACTGAGGGAGGCAATGAAATCGCAAGCGCAGTCCAATCCTGCAGCGTTGCAGCCCGTTTTTTTACCAGGAAGGGCCCGACCACAAGTCCATCCAGCTCTGTCGTCAAAAATGTGGCAATCGCGTCTGCAACCGTATCCACGATCGGTTCAGCATTGTTGTTAAAGGACGTATTGAGCAGAATTGGAGTGCCTGTCCGCTTCTTGAACGCATTGATGACCTCCCAGTAAGCGGGGTTGGCATCGCGCGATACTGTTTGCAGCCGAGCCGTACCGTCGACGTGCGTAATGGCACCCAACAAGGCGCGCTTTGAGTCACGCACGCGAACGACGAAATTCATGAATGGAAATTCGTGCTTACCGTCTGGGAGGTCGAAAAATTCGCTCGCATCCTCTTCCAGCACAGATGGTGCGAAAGGCCTATAGCCTTCGCGCTTCTTGACCATGGCATTGATCCGGTCCTTGTTTGCAGCGGGCCGAGGGTCGGCAAGAATGCTGCGGTTGCCCAGCGCACGTGGCCCAAACTCCGAACGACCCTGCACCCAGCCGATCACGGCGCCGTTGGTGATCCAGTGGGCTGCACTGCTCGCTACGTCATAAGAGCGTTCAACCTCGAGATGTCCGGACCATGCATTCAGTTCCTGTTCCACGGCGCGGTCGCTCCCGAGATCAGGACCCCAATAGACCTCCTGCAGTCGCTCACGCGGCGCGGGGCGGCCCATCTCGTTAGAGACTATCAGCGCAGCTCCCAATGCGCAGCCAGCGTCGTGAGACGCGGGTTGCACGAAGATGTCTTCGAAAAGCCCTGAATACAGCAGCTTGCCGTTCATCGTGCAGTTGTGGGCTACCCCTCCCGCCAGACACAACCGCTTCATGCCGGTGGCCTCACGGTGGTGCCGGAGAATGTGGAACACGATCCGCTCAAGCGCTTCCTGCAGTGACGCACTCACATCTCGATGCTGCTGGGTGAAAGGCATTCCCTTTCGCCTGATCTCGATGTTGCGGAGCAACGCCGGACCGATGCGGTCGAGGTGAACACGGTAGCCACCGTTGGCGGAGAGCTCGTAGAACTGCTCGAAGAGCTCGCGATAGGGAGCGGGGTCGCCATAGGGCGCGAGTCCCATTACCTTATACTCGTCGAACATGCCGTAGCCGAGACAGCGGATCGTCTCGAGATAAAACAGCCCAAGAGAATTGTCCTCCGGGAAAGCCTCGATTTGCGTAATTTCTGTGCCAGACCCTACCGCCACAAGGCCCGACAGGAAATCACCACAGCCATCAATCGCTAGAATGAGACTTTGTTCGAAGCCCGACATTGCAAAGGCGCTCACGGCGTGCGCCTGATGATGACCTACGAATGAAATACGCGAACTGTCCAACTTAGTGCCGAACTCACGCGCTAACAGGTTCTGCACCAACATTTTAGCATCCAACGGAGTGGAGAGAATGTCCGGTTGGGAAGCGGACATACCTTCAAGCATGGCGTTGGCATAGGGCTCGCTGGCGTAGACCGCGACACGATCAATGTCGCTGAGCTGAACCCCGGCCGTCGAGAGACAGTATTGAATCGAACCACTTGGCAGCTTGTTCGAGTGCTTGATTCGATTGAGGCGTTCCTCTTCTACGGCGGCTATCACCTTTCCGTCTCGGACGAGCACCGCGGCGCCATCGTGCATAAAGGCGTTCGGACGCTCGAATCGGTTTTCATGGACTTGGTCAAGTCCGCCGCTGATTCCTAGGCACAGCATTTCTTTCTCCAGATAGTAACGGGAAGCCAAATTGGCTTACCTCGACTGTTTCCAACTAAATAGGCCGTGTTGTCGCCTGCAGCTGCGACCGCCCGTCAGGCATCAGCGGCATCGAAGAAAGCCCCATAAACGATCAATGAGATGCTTCGACTGTGACGCCTACAGTGCCATCACGCCGAGAGCTTGGCTGGATCATCCAATCCTGAGCGGCTGCTGACATGTATCCGGCGATGTTGTTTTCATCGGCAGAACCAACTTGCGATGCCGCCTGTCTTGGGAAGGGCGGCCGTCGACGATAACAGTACCGCCCCCGTGAACTGGCCCGATTTCATTCTCCGAAGCGACCATGGTCGCACCGCCCGACATTGTCGGCCAGTTGCAACTCACTTTCTCGGCACGACCTCCACTGCACGTCAGGGCGCATCGAAGATTTTCTCCTTTGGATTATTCCTAAGGCAGCTTTCGTCACGCGATAGAGCAGCGTGTGATTGGTGCGTGAGGCTCTTTTTTGTCCATGCACGATTCCGGAAGAGTGATGAAATCGATTGTTTTGATCAAAGTCATCCACGCTATGAATAACAGCCGCAGCACATGCGTTTTCAAAGCGCTTCAGGCTTCCCGGATGGCTACTCCGATGTGAAGCGCATGGCATTCCAAGCGCTCTGTCAACCAAACGATGAGTATCGGCGTCGACCCTCATTGCCTTCGTCTTCGCGACTCCGTGACAGCGGCTGGCATTGTGTTTGTAGGGCCTCGGGCGAAGATCATGTCGATCGGCCATCTCGCCTGCCTATTGACAAACCCTTGAACAATGATCCACGCACCAGCGCGATTGTGATCACGAGCGCCTCTGAGCTCGGGAGGTTCGGTTTTCTGAGGGTGCCTGGGTCTCCGAAGCGATGGAGATAGCTAGCCTTCCTGGTGCTATACGGTTGTGCTCTTCATGGAGTGGACGCGTTTGCGTCTCGAAAGCGGTTCTTCAGTGGAACCGGCGCCAAGGCCCGTCTGTGGTCGTTCAGAACACGGGGTGCCGTCTCCAAACCGGATATTGGAGCGGGCAGCCGCCGGAATTTGACCAATGGAAATGAGCGCCTGTCAGGAGGCGTTCGAAAACGGCGCGATCTTCATCGCGGCTGTTTCATGGTGTCATTCCTGACATGTTCTTTATAATCGGCAGCTTGCGGATAGTCTTGCCCGTCGCCGCCCGTAGCGCGTTGGCGACGGCCGGGCCGATCGGCGGCACACCTGGCTCACCAACTCCCGTGGGCGGCTCCTCGGACGGCACAATGTGCACCTCGACTCGCGGCATCTGCTCGATCCTGAGCGGTGTATAGGTATCGTAGTTCTCTTGGTCTACGACACCGCCCTTCAGGGTCAGCTCCTCCTGGAGGATCGCACCTAGCCCGAATCCGATACCGCCCTCCATCTGAGCGCGAATCTGGTCAGGATTTATCGCGGTGCCGCAATCTACCGCGCAGACGACGCGGTCGACCTTGAAACCATTTTCATCGTTGAGGGTGATCTCCACCACATCGGCGACATAGGTCGAGAGGCTTTCATGCAGGGCCACGCCGCGGAAACGGCCTTCCGGCAGAGGCTTGTCCCAGCCTGCCTTCTCAGCAGCCACTTTAAGCACGGCGGCATGCCGTGGATGGTGACCGAGCATTGACAAGCGGAAGTCGACCGGATCACGGTTCGCAGCGGCGGCGAGCTCATCGATCAGGGTTTCCACCGCGTAAGCGGTGTGGGTGGAGCCTACCGAACGCCACCACAGCACCGGGATGTTCACGTCCGTGGTGGTCAGCTCGACCTTCAGGTTCGGGATCGCATAGGGCAGGTTGGTGGCGCCCTCTACGGAGGTTGGATCGATGCCGTTCTTGATCATCGCCGCAGAGGTCGAACCGCCCAAGACCGATTGGCCCACGATGTGGTCATGGAGAGCGACGACATTGCCTTTCTTGTCGAGCCCCGCCTTGACTGCGTGCACATAGGCCGGCCGGTACCGCCCACCCCGCATGTCATTCTCGCGGGTCCACTGCACCTTCACTGGCTTGCCGCGTCCCAGTGCACGCGCTGTGGAAACAGCTTCGATAATGACATCTGCATCCAAGACCGCGCGGCGGCCGAAACTGCCGCCGGTCTTCATCACGTGCAGCCTCACCTTGTCCGGCGTGGTGCCGCCTACCTGAGCGGCAGCCGCCTGATAAAGGTCGGGCATCTGGTGTCCGCCCCAGACGTCGATGGTGCCGTCTTCGTTGATTCGGGCGGCCGCGTTGAGTGGCTCGATCGAAGCATGGACAAGATAGGGGAATTCGTAGTGCCCCTCGATGATTTTCGCAGCACTGGCGAACGCTGCGGGAGTGTTACCGTCGTCGCGCGCGGTGGCCGCGCCCAGATCGTCTGCTGCCTTGTTGTATTCGGCCATGATCTCGGCCGTGCCGCGCTCTTCGGCCTTCTCCTCGTTCCAGGTCACCTCCACGAGGTCGCGGCCCTTCAGCGCCGTCCAGGTGTCCCTGCCAACCACGGCAATGCCTCGCGGCGTCTGGACGACATCGACAATGCCGTCGAGTGCCTTGGCCTTGGTTGCGTCGAAGCTCTCGATCTCGGCGCCGAACTTCGGCGGATGGATCATAACGGCCGTCTGGAGTCCCTCCATCATGAGGTCGATCGTGTAGGTCTGCGCGCCGTTGGTCTTGCCGGCGGAATCGTAGCGCTTGAGGCTGTCCGATCCGATCTGGGCCCACTTGTCGCGCGGCTTTAGCGGCACGTCGTCGGGAACCGGCATTCCCGCTGCGGCTTCAGCCAGGTCACCGTAGCGCGCCTGCATCCCTGAGGCGTGCGACACGACCCCGGAAGCGACTTTGATCTCGCCGGCTGGCACGTCCCACCGCTGCGCCGCGGCCGCCACCAGCAAGGCCCGTGCGGCAGCACCCGCCTTGCGGTAGCGTTCCCACGACGAGCCCATCGACGTGGAGCCACCAGTTGCCTGTGCGGCCCCGCCCCAGGCGAGATTGCCGTAGAACGCGGTATTGCCATATCCGCCGACCACGTCCACCTGCGCCCAGTCGCCGTCGAGCTCTTCCATAACCAGGGTGGCGATGCCGAAATAGGAGCCTTGTCCCATCTCGAACTGCGAGGAGTGGATGATGATTCGGTTCTCCTTTGTGATCTCGACATAGGTCTGGAAGGGGTTCGCCTGAACCTTTGCAGGGGCCGTTTGTGCGATGTCGGGCGCGGCCAGCACTGGCCGGTAGCCCACTGCGAGGCCGCCGGTGGTGACGCCCGCGCCGACGAGGAACCAGCGGCGCGTGGGCCGCACGGCAGTATGCTTCGAGAGAAACTGCGACATGCCTCAAGTCTCCAGCCGGTTGGCGGTCTCGTGGATGGCCGCGCGGATGCGATGATAGGTGGCGCAGCGGCAGAGGTTGCCGCTCATCGCCGAATCAATATCATCGTCCGTCGGCTTAGGCGTTTCTGTAAGGAGGGCCACGGCCGACATGATCTGGCCAGACTGGCAATAGCCGCATTGAGGTACGTCGAACTCGGCCCACACGGCCTGGACCGTTTCGCCTATCTTGCCCGACACACCCTCAATGGTGGTGATCGAGGCTCCTTCGATGTCGCCGACTGCGGTCTGGCACGAGCGCGTCGGCATGCCGTTAACGTGAACCGTGCAAGCGCCGCACTGGGCAAGCCCGCAACCGAATTTCGTTCCCGTGAGTCCGATGACGTCACGGACCGCCCAGAGCAGCGGCATCTCTGGATCGACGTCGAGTGTTCGCGCCTCGCCATTGAGGGTAAAAGCGACCATTGCTTGCTCTCCTTGTCCTGAGCTGGCTATCTCGTTGAGCCTCCGCCCGCCTGGCAACCGAGCTCTTGTTGCTGAGGCCTAGCGACCACACCCTAGGAACGCGCAGCTCAAGCAACAAGCCGCTAGGTTGGCGAGTTACGAGATCGTGAAGTGGGTCGTGTCGAAAGGCTGGAGGCAACTGAATGTCATTTTTTGGGGCGGACAGGCCGCTTTAGGCTGGGTTACACGAGACTGGACATTCGGGTCGTCGCGAACATCGACCGCTGGTCGGCCGCGTCCGGCAGGGCCCTGATTGGCTACACGAAATGAAATGGGACGACTATCGATGGGGGCCTACCTCGACCCGCAACCTCCACGACTGGACCCTCAGGTTTCCGGCTATCGTCCCGGGCGGTGGCCGAGCTCGGCGCCTCGGACGCGATAATAGACGGTGAGGCGTTCGTCGTTGACCAGAAGGCTTGTCGCGCATTCCCAGTCTTCAGCGGGCTCTTGGCCGCGGCGGGAGACGTCAGGACCATGCTTGCCGGCTTCGACCTGCTCAAGATCGACGGCGAGGGTCTTCGCGATCGGCCACTCGTCGATCGGCGCAAAGCGCTAGTTAACCTGCTGAGACGCCGCCAAACGGCATCGTTCTGAGCGACGAGATCAGCGGCGGCAGCGACATTCTCGCGCAAGTCTCCCAGTTCGGCCTCGAGGGCATCGTCTCCAAGCTGCGTGTCAGTCCATATCGATCCGGCCGGCGCCAAGAATGGGTGAGACAAAATGCGTGCTGAGTGATGAGTTCATCGTCATCGGCTGCGAACCCGGCAACAGTTACGGCGGTCGGGAAGCGTGCTCTGGCGAATGTCGAGGACGGAAATCTGGTGTTCGCCGGCGGCATTGGCACCGGCTTCAATGCGCGCACCGGGCCGGAAGTAAAGCGCCGGCTCGATGCCATTCCAATGGATAAACCACCGATTCCTAGTTTGAAGGCGAACGGTGCGGCATGGGCGGAGTGCCCTGCGCAGTCTGTACCTCCGCAGTCGATTGTCGAGTTCGAAGGGGGTGTGATTGGCGTCGAGACCGCTCCAGCCATGGCTATCAGCACGCGGAGTGCGTTGTTTTCGATCAGTTCTCGAAATGAGCGGGTAAATACCTTTCACTTGCCGAACGGGGTTTGCTGTTCACCGGCTGGCATCCGATGGCAAACCTTTCAACGCGGCGGCGATCTGGCGCTTCGCTGCTGGGGGCAGAGGCAGGATGGGACGCGGGGGTTCGGCACTGCAAATGTCGAGCAATTCAGCGAGTGCATAGACGACGCGAAGGCTCGAGAACTCCTTGAAGACGCTCCAGATCGGGACCAGCGCGGCATTGATCCGTCGCGCTTCGGCCGCATCGCCCTGTTGCGCCGCTGTGACGATCGTCATGCAGACCTCGGGCAGGATGCCCGCGAGGACGCTGTACCATGTGTCGGCGCCGGCAATCATGGCCTCGGCGGCGTTCCAGTCGCCGCTGTAACCAATCGAGAACCCTTCCGGCAGTGTGCGCCTCTGGGCGGTCAGGTGGTTCTTGATCGCATCGCTTTTGTCTGTCGGATTCTTGATGGCGACAATCCCAGCCACCTTTGCCAGGCGGCTGACAAGGGGTGGACTGAAATGGAAATGCGTCGTTCCTGGATTGTCGTAGACGACGATCGGCAGGCCACTTTCGCGCGCCACAGTGGAGAAATGATTGAACACCTCGTCATCAGTAAGCGGGGTGTAGGAGGCGGCGGCAAGCAAACCCGCAGCTGCTCCAAGGGCCTTGGCGTCTTGCGCGAGCCCCACGGCTTCATCGGTGCGCAGCGCGCCCACACCCACCACGACCGGCATTTGCCCCGCCGTTTGGTCCAAGGTCTCGGAGAGCGCCCGCCGCCGTTGCTCGCGCGACAGATAGATGTATGTGCCGGTGCTGCCGAGAAGACCGATGGAATCGACCTGAGCAATGCCAAGCCGAGCAATCAGCCTGCGCAGGGCAACGCTATCGACGCTGCCGTCACGATTGGTCGGGGTGATGGGGAACGCGGAAAGACCGCTCAGGAATGCCATGGCAAGGCTCCAGATCTATGTGTGAGCGCAGAGGTGGCCGCACGCCAGGTCATTACAAGACGTCCAAAGCCCGCCGCAGATCGGCGATCAGGTCATCAGCGTCTTCAAGCCCCACCGAGAGACGCATGAGATCCTCGCCGACTCCATCGGCCAAATGGGCATCCTTGCGGATCGGCTGCCGAGCACGGGTGAGGCTTGCTGGATGATAGATGAGGCTGTCGGCATCGCCGAGGCTGACGGCGCGAATGATCAGGTTGAGCCGGTCCATCATCCGGCGCGCTCCTTCGTATCCAGCGTGGAGGCCAAAGGCCAACATGCCCGATCCGTTGGACATCTGTTTTCGCGCCGTCACCTGATCAGGGTGCGAGTCGAGGAACGGATAACTCACAAATGCCACCGCCGGGTGCGCTTCCAGCGCCCGAGCCACCGCAAGGGCTGTGGCGCTGTGCCGTTCCATACGCAGCGTCAGCGTCTTGAGACCGCGCAGGATTAGGAAAGCTGACATGGGCGAGAGCGCTGCGCCGGTGATGTAGCGCAGGCCCGTTTCATGCAGCGTACGGAGCGTTTGGGCGTCGCCGAGAAGCGCCCCGCCAAGGGCATCGCCATGACCATTGATGTACTTGGTCATCGAATGGAGCACGATGTCCGCCCCGTGCTCAAGCGGTCGCTGGAGCGCGGGCGAGGCGAAGGTGCTGTCGACTGCAACCATTACACCGCGCGCGTGAGCGCGCTCGGCAATTGCCGCTATGTCGAGGATGCGGCTCAGCGGATTCACCGGCGTCTCGAAGAAAACCAGCCGCGTCCGCTCGGTGATCGCAGCATCGAGATTGTGGGGATTTGACAGATCGACCGCGACGACCTTGATGCCGAAGCGGGGGACCGCCTGTTCGACCATGGCAAGCGTGTTCGCATAAAGCGTCTTGTGGACGATGAGTTCATCGCCCTGGGACAGGAGCGACAGGATCAGAGTGCCGAAGGCCGCCATCCCCGAGGCAACAACCAGCCCCGCCTCGGCTCCTTCCAGATTCGCGAGCCGCTGCTCGAGGATCTCGGTCGTGGGATTGTATTCGCGCGCATAGAGCCTTCCACCAAGGGCGGCGGCGGCATCGTTTGCTGCCACGCTTTCGAACCCATAGGTTGACGTCAGGAACACTGGCGGCTGGACGGCATTGGAAAAGCCGGCCGGATCGTAGCCATGATGGATCGCCCGGGTGGCAAATCCGGGGCTGGTGCGGTTGAGCGACCCCGTGGGAGCATCGGTTTCGGATTGATGGGAGCTGGTCATTCGGCCTCTGCGATCTCTCTTGGGGTTCCGAAAGATTGACGGCAACCTGGCCAATGTGAAATATCCAGTTGGCGATGAAAGAGATGGTCCAGTCTTCAAGTGCCGGGTCTGCAGCGCGCTCGCACGCGATGGGTGCACGCCAGATATACGAAGCCCTTCGCGAGCAAATCCTCGGCGGCGTCTACGAAACCGGCAGTCAGTTGCCATCCTCCCGGGCCCTGGCAAATGACCTCGGCGTTTCGCGAACCACGGTGACGGTCGCCTATGAACAACTGGCTGCGGAGGGTTTCATCGAAGTCCGTCAAGGCGCACGACCTCGCGTTGCGTCTTCGTTGATGGGCCATGGGACGGGGCGCACTCACGCGCAACGGGTCGGCCCAATCCACCTGTCCGCATATGGCGAGCGGCTGCGCGCGACGTCACCCTGGCCAGATTATCTGCCGACTGGGCTGAAGGTCGAGTTCCGCTATGGCGACCTCGCGCCGTCGGATTTCCCTTCATTGGTCTGGAAACGCGCGATGAACGAGGCGATGGGGCAGCGCCCGCTGCGTCTTGCCTATGACGATCCTCGCGGCTCGCGCCGGCTTCGCCAGGCGCTTCAGGGCTATCTCTGGCGCGCCCGGACCCTGAGCTGCGACCTCGACCAGATCATAGTTGTGAACGGTTCGCAGCAGGGCCTTGATCTGTGCGCGCGCCTGCTTCTCGATCCCGCCGACCGTTTCGTCATCGAGGATCCGTGCTACAGGATGGCGCGTCAGGTCTTTGCCAGTACGGGTGCCTCGCCCATCCCGGTCATCGTCGACGAAGACGGGATGAGGACCGAGTTGCTGGCGGGGATCGGAGCACGACTGGCTTATGTGACGCCATCGCATCAGTTTCCGCTGGGCGGCGTCATGCCGATCGCGCGCCGCCATCAGCTTCTGAAATGGGCGCGGCACAACAACGCCTATGTGATCGAGGACGACTACGACAGCGAATATCGCTACGACATCAATCCGGTCCCTCCGCTGCACAGTCTCGAGGACCACGGGGCTGTCATCTACCTCGGCACGATCTCCAAAACGCTCTCGCCGATGCTGCGCATCGGCTACCTCGTCGTCCCGCCCGAATTGCAGGAGGTCTTCGCAACCGCCAAACAATTCGCAGACCGGCATTCGCCGGTCGCTGAACAGGAAGCGCTGGCATCGTTGATCGAGAGCGGCGGCTACGAAAGCCATGTGCGCCGTGTGCGCAGGCTGAACGGCGAGCGTCGGGAAACGTTGTTGGGTGCCTTGCAGCACAGCTTCGGGGATCGCATCACTGTCCAGGGAGCAGATGCGGGACTGCACGTCGCGGTTTGGTTCAATGACCTGCCACGATCGCGGGAAACGGCCTTGGTCGAATCCGCCCGCGACGCTGGCCTGGGGCTACACCTTATCTCGCCGCTCTACGAACGGCCATCGGACGAAGGCCGCACCGATCGCGTCGGACTTGTCATGGGCTATGCCGCCTTGAGCATTCGGCAGATCGGGAAGGGCGTTGAGGTCCTGCGAGAGGTTGTCAAGCAGGTGCAAGACGCGATGCCGGCGCGGAACAACTGAGCCGGGGCGACGCCGAAAGCTGGCGCTGAAAACGGTCCGCGGGCCCCCCGTATTTCTTTCCAAACAGCCAACTGGACCGGGAAAATGCCATGCAACTGGTGCTGTTGATCAGGCCAGTTTTGCAGCAGGTTTCCACGAGACGAATTTCCGAGAGCGATGATGACCTGGCGAGGAAAGCTGCTTCACGTCCATATCGCGCCTGCCGCCTCCTATGAAATGGAGGAGCTGGCGCAGGCGCAGCTTATTGCCGGCCAAGGCGTTGTCGGAGACCGCTACTACCTGGGGACGGGGACCTATTCCGCGCGTCCTGACGTTCGCGAAGTGACGCTGATCGAAGCTGAAGTCTTGGACGCCATCGCGCAGGGCGAACCCAGAATTCCGGGCTTCAAGGCCAAACTCGCACCCGAAGATCACCGGCGCAATCTGACGACACGAGGCGTTCCGCTTAGCCATCTTGTCGGCAAACGCTTCCGGGTCGGGGAAACGATTCTCAGGGCCGCCCGGATGAATGTGCCGTGCAAGTATATCGAGGAGTTGCTCGGGCTTCCGGGTCTCTACGAGGGGCTTCTGAACCGCTCCGGCCTGAACTGCACAATCGAGGTCGGGGGCGTGATCCGCCCCGGTGATCTGATCTTGCCCATCGACGAGTGAAACGCCATGGCCTCGCCGCGCATCATCATGAAGCTGACCGTGACCGCCGCCCGCAAGGAGCCGGGCGACGTGCTGGTCATCGACCTGAAACACCCACGCAAACCTGTGCTGCCCGCGTTCGAAGCGGGTTCTCACGTCGACGTCCATCTGCCTGAAGGGAAGGTGCGTCAGTATTCACTTTGCGGCGACCCGACCGAGCTTGGCCGCTACACCATCGCGGTGAAGCGCGAGAATGACGGCCGTGGCGGCTCGGCGTGGATCCACGAAACCATTGCCGTCGGCTCCACACTGCCTGTCTCCGCGCCACGCAACCATTTTGCGCTCAAGCCAGGCGAGGGGCCGACTTTGCTGCTGGCAGGGGGAATCGGGATCACCCCGATTCTGGCCATGGCGCGCGCGCTCACCCGGCAGGCCAAGCCCTTCGAGTTGCACTATTTCACCCGCAGCCGGGCGCTCACGCCACTCTTGGCGGCGATCGGGAGCGATCTTCCTGGCGGCAATGTGCGGATCCATTTCGACGACGAGCCTCAGACCCGGCAGAACATCGCCGCGCTGCTGGCGAACCGTTCGGACGACGCGCAGACATACTACTGCGGACCGCCTGGCTTCATGGCGGCTGTGGGGCGCGCGGCTCAACACTGGCCCGAGGGTACTGTTCATTTCGAAACTTTCCAGCCTCGCGAGTTTGATGGCGCGCCACCGGAACCGTTCGTCATAGAACTGGCTGAGGGCAGGGTGGTTGAGGTTTCGGCTGAGACCACGGCACTGGCCGCCTTGCGTGCGGCCGGTGTGCCGTTGATGGCCTCGTGTGAGAACGGGGTGTGCGGGACCTGCGAATGCGCAATGCTGGGGGGACAGCCGATCCATCGGGATGCCGTCCTGTCCAAGGAGGCACGCGGCCACCGCTTCATCCCCTGTGTGTCGCGCGCGACAGGTGTGTTGAAACTCGATCTTTGACCATTTGGGCGGGGGTCCTGTGAGACCGGCAGCTGATTTGCGGGAAACTGAATGACGAGGAAACTGGAATATCTGAACGAGATCGAGCGCTGCGTCTCCTGGCTCGCAGCCTGGACGATCCACCACGCCAACCACGTCCGCGAGGGCGATGAGATCAAGGTCGGGGGGCATCAGGCCTCGTCCGCGTCGCTGAGTACCATCATGACCGCGCTCTACGGTTCGGTCCTGCGCCCGCAGGATCGGGTGGCGGTCAAACCCCATGCGGCGCCGATCTTCCATGCACTTCAGTATCTGGCGGGCAACCAGACCCATGAAAAGCTCATGAACTTCCGCGGCTACAAGGGCGCGCAGAGCTACCCTTCGCGGACGAAGGATGTCGACGATGTCGACTTCTCGACCGGGTCGGTGGGTCTCGGCGTTGCTCAGACGCTGTTCTCGTCGCTGGTGCAGGACTACGTCTCGGGTCACGGCTGGATGAAGGAGCGTGCCGAGGGCCGAATGGTCAGCCTGATCGGCGACGCCGAGATGGATGAGGGCAACATCTACGAGGCCCTGATCGAAGGCTGGAAGCACGGGCTCAGGAACTGCTGGTGGGTGGTCGACTACAATCGCCAGTCGCTCGACGCCGTGATCCGGGAGGGCCTCTGGCAGCGTTTCGAGCAGATTTTTCGCAACTTCGGCTGGGACGTGATGGTCCTGCGCCACGGCGCTCTGCAAGAGGCTGCCTTTGCCGAGCCGGGGGGCGAGAAGCTGCTCGAGTGGATAGAGCGCTGTCCGAACCAGCTCTATTCGGCGCTGACCTTCCAAGGGGGTGCTGCCTGGCGCAAGCGGCTGCTCGACGAGATCGGAGACCAAGGGCCGGTCACCACTCTGATCGAACGCCGCTCCGACGACGAGTTGCAGGCGTTGATGACGAACCTTGGCGGGCATGACATGCCGAGCCTCCTCGAAGCCTTCGAGGCGGCGTCCAGGCATGACCGTCCCGTCTGCTTCATCTGTTACACCATCAAGGGCTACGGTCTGCCGCTTGCCGGACACAAGGACAACCACGCGGGGCAGATGACGCCCACGCAGATGGAAGACTACCGCCTGCAAATGGGCGTAAAGCGGGGTGAGGAGTGGGACAAATGGGCGGCCGCCACCTTGCCGGAAGCGGAACTTGACGCCTTCTTCGCAAAGGCGCCGTTCTTCAGTGAGGGGCGTAGGAGGCTGTCTGCGCCGTCGGTGCCGGTGCCTGAAACCCTTCCGTCACCGGGGCAGCCCGGCAAGCCGCTCTCGACCCAGATGGGGTTCGGCCAGATCCTGAACGACATCGCACGCGAGCGCAGTCTGCTTGCCGACCGCATTGTCACCACCTCGCCCGATGTGACGGTCTCGACCAATCTCGGTGGCTGGGTCAACCGGCGCGGCCTTTTCGCCCGGGAGACCATGGCGGACACCTTCAAGGCCGAACGCATTCCGTCGACCTTTACCTGGGAATTTGGGTCGAAGGGGCAGCACCTCGAGCTCGGGATCGCCGAGTCGAACCTGATGATCATGCTCGGGGCACTCGGTCTCTCGCACTCGATCAATGGCGTGCGCCTGCTGCCGATCGGGACAGTCTATGATCCCTTCATCTACCGATCGGCCGACCAGCTAAACTACGCCTGCTATCAGGATGCGCGCTTCATGCTGGTCGCAACGCCCTCGGGCGTGACGCTAGCGCCCGAGGGCGGAGCACACCAGTCGATCGGCACCCCATTGATCGGCATGGCGCAGGATGGGCTTTGCGCCTTCGAACCGGCCTTCGTCGACGAACTGTCCGTGATCATGCGCTTTGCCTTCGATTACATGCAACGTAATGGCGAGGGGGATCCGGATGAGACGACGTGGCTGCGTGATCAGACCGGAGGATCGGTCTATCTTCGCCTGTCAACCCGGCCGCTCGAGCAGCCGCTGCGCGACATGAACCCGGCGCTCGCGCGGGACATCGTCAATGGCGCCTATTGGCTGCGTCCGCCTGGGCCCAACGCGAGTGTCGTCATTGCTTATCAAGGCGTCGTCGCGCCGGAGGCGATTGCCGCGACGGGTCTTCTGGCGGAGGACCGGCGCGATGTCGGGCTGCTCGCGATCACCTCCGCGGACCGGCTTAATGCGGGCTGGCAGGCGGCGGAACGTGGCCGGCAGCGTGGCGCGATTGGCGCCCTGAGTCATATCGAGCGGCTGCTCGCGCCGCTATCGCGTGACTGCGGCATCGTCACCGTGATCGACGGCCACCCGGCGACGCTCGCGTGGCTCGGTGGGGTTAACGGGCATCGCGTGAAGGCGCTCGGGGTCGAGCAGTTCGGCCAGACGGGGACTATTGCGGACCTATACCGTCACCACGGCCTGGACACCAACGCCATCGTACATGCGGCGCAGGCGGTCAGTGCGGGACCGGCTGTTCGCTACCGGAAGGCGCTGCCTTGACCATGAGCGACCGGATGCTCCGTGGCTGGTACGGATCGGCTGTTTCCACGGGCGTTCCGGTTCGCTTCAAAGCGGACAGGGCCGGGACACTGTGGACGTTCTGATCGCGCTTGAGTAGCTTGTGCGACCCCCAGGGTCACCTGGGAATACGCAGGGAGGCGGCTTTTATTTAGCCTTGCGCCCAATTACGAATTCGATCCAATCCAGTCTGGAGCAAAAGCTCCGCGTCCTCCCGATTTTCGGCTTCGACGTAGCACCGCATTTCCGGGGCATTTCCGGATGGACGCAAATGCAAGACACGCTTATCCGCGAGAGTGATACGAAGTCCGTCAACATCGCTAACCTTGCTTACCACTCCAATCGACCCGACGAAGGCGGCGATGTTAGTTTCCGCTGTACGAAGGTATGTCATGAGGCGAGTGCTGCTTTCGACGGAAAAATTTTCCAAGCGATCCGCCGCCGCCGCCGGCAATTGAAAGGAACTGCCAATCTCCGACAGTGGCTGCCCACTTGTATTTACAAGGGAAAGTGCCGCGAGGATGGGGAGAAAACTGTCGCGTGTAGGTAGCGCTGGCAGTTTAGTTCCGTTCGGGTCAAAGTCCGTGCCGGTCAACAAACCACCGTTTGCTTCGAAACCAACCACGCGCTCGTGACCCGACGCAACCAAATCGAGCATGGCAGCAATAACAAATGGCGATCCAACCTTGGTACGCACGACTTTAAAAGAACCTGCGGTCTCGATACCAGAGTTTGATGTGACCGGCGTGACGACTGCCTTCGCTTGCAGGAAGTTCGCCGTAATCAGGCCTAACAAATCACCGCGAAGGGGGTCTCCGTGGTCGTCAGCTACCAGTGGGCGGTCACCATCGCCATCTGCCGAGACGACCGCATCAAGCCGATGCTCTTTGGCCCAGAGCTTGAACTGTTGAGCAGTCTCGTCAGAAACCGCTTCAGTGTCGACAGGAATGAAACCTTCCGAACGTCCCAGGGTTACGACCGTCGCACAGTGATATGAGAGAATGTCAACCAAAAGATCGCGCGCGACTGTGCTGTGCTGATATACGCCCACCGTTAAGCCCTTTAGAGCATTAATCTCCATAAGCTTTCGATTGCGCGCCATGAAAAAGGCCTTGCATTCGGCCTCCCGGTGCTGCCGACGTGCAACAGCACCTTCAAGGACGTATCCGCGCTTCTCCAACTGCAGGGCGATGCGCGTTATCTCCCGCTCATCACCCTTGTCGATCTCACCGTCGGGTCGATAGAATTTTATTCCATTACGGTCGGCCGGAATGTGCGAGCCTGTGATCATCAAACAACCACTCTTACGCGCCTGAGCATACAGTGCCAGGGCAGGGGTGGGGACTGCGCCGCAATCGACTACGATGAAGCCGAGTGCAGACAGTGCCGCCGCACAGACGGCGGCGATGGCCGGACTCGAGGCGCGAAAGTCGCGCCCTATGAGTATCTCGTCGCCAATTCTGGCCAGGCCGGATTCCAGCAGGAATGTCGCGAATGCCGTTGCATATAGGGCAGAGGCGGCTCCTGCCAATTCTGTCGCCAGGCCCCGTAATCCACTTGTTCCGAATTTCATACCAAATCCGACGTTGCTAACCGGGTTTTGAAGGTAACATGCTCAAACTTTGGCTCGTCCGGAATGCCCATCGACAGATCCCTCGGACGAGAACAAGAAGTACATTCGGTTACCGTAGACGCGTTCGGTTCTCGACGGTTACCCTTGTGAGGATTGACGCAGTCGGCGCCGGCGTGGGCAGCGCACCGTGACCTTCACGGCGACGAGGTTGGAGCGGATGGGGTCCGGGTCCGGCAGGGCTCCTCGCGGCTTGCTCACATGAGCGCTATCGTCATCGAGTGATTGTCTCAGTCTACATTAGCTCTGGGTCCCGAAAACGCGTACAGGCCTGAGACGCAGCAAATCCTCTTATCTATCGCCGTTCGGTGTAGCTCCCGTTCAGAAATGCATGATAGACACTCTCGATGCCTTCCATGAGAGTGATCTTTGCTGCCCATCCCAAAGTGCGCAGCTTGTCGACGCTCATCAGCTTTCGCGGTGTACCGTCAGGTCTAGAGTGATCATGCGCGATCTCCCCGGCAAATCCGACTACACGGCAGATCATTCTGGTCAGCTCTAGGATCGTGATGTCCTGTCCGCAGCCGAGATTCACGTGATCATGGTCAGAGTAGTTCTTCAGAAGGAAGACTAATGCGTCGGCGCAGTCGTCGACGTGCATGAATTCCCGACGTGGTGTGCCCGTGCCCCAGATGGTGATTTGCTTATCACTTATGAGCTTAGCTTCATGCGCTTTCCGGATCAGCGCTGGGATGACGTGGCTTGACTGCAAGTCATAATTGTCGCCTGGCCCGTAGAGATTCGTCGGCATAGCGGAGATGTAGTCACGGCCATATTGCTGGCGATAGGCTTGAGCCATTTTGATGCCGGTGATCTTGGCGACGGCGTAGCATTCGTTGGTGCGCTCTAGTGGCCCGGTCAACAGCGCGCTTTCAGGAATGGGCTGTGGTGCCATCTTCGGATAGATGCAAGACGAGCCGAGGAAGAGGACGCGGTCGACGTTGTTTTCGTGGGCTGCCGCGAAGATATTGGCCTCGATCATCAGATTGTCGTAAAGAAAGTCGACCGGATAGGTGGCGTTCGCGAGAATACCACCTACCTTTGCCGCCGCCATAACGATAGCGTCCGGTTTCATCACTGCCACGAAGTTTTCAACTTCGGTCTGTCGCTTGAGGTCTAGCTCTCCCCGAGGGGCGGCCACAACTTTGCAGTCTTCAGACGCGAGTCGGCGTACAACAGCGCTGCCCACCATACCTTTGTGGCCAGCGACCCACACGGTTTTTCCGTTCAGATCATACATTACGCTTCCTTCATGACTACAGATGTCTGCATGACCTTCAGGTCTTCGCGTACCATTTCCGCAGCAAGCTCGCGCACGGATGTCTCATGCACCCAGCCGAGCTTCTCCTTCGCCTTGGTAGCGTCACCCAGGAGAAGATCGACTTCCGTGGGGCGGAAGTAGCGTGGGTCCACTTGGACTAGGCATCTGCCGCTCGCTACATCATAGCCCTTTTCGCCGACACCCTTGCCACGCCATTCGATCTCGACGCCGATATCTTCGAAAGCCCACTCGACGAATTGGCGGACAGGAGTCGTTTTGCCCGTAGCCAGCACGTAATCATCCGGTTGATCCTGCTGTATCATCATCCACATACCTCGCACGTACTCACGCGCATGGCCCCAATCGCGTTGAGCATCGAGATTGCCGAGATAAAGCTTGTCCTGCTTGCCCAGGTAGATAGCAGCGGCAGCGCGGCTGATCTTGCGCGTCACAAAAGTTTCGCCACGAAGGGGGCTTTCGTGATTAAAAAGAATGCCGTTGGAAGCGTGCATACCATAGCCCTCGCGATAATTGACGACCATCCAGTAGGCGTAGAGCTTGGCGGCGGCGTAAGGGCTGCGCGGATAAAAGGGCGTCGTTTCGTTCTGCGGTACGGACTGCACGAGGCCGTATAGCTCCGAAGTCGAGGCTTGATAGAAGCGGGTCTTGTCCGTCAGACCGAGGAGGCGAATCGCCTCAAGAAGTCGCAATGTACCGATACCGTCCGCGTTTGCTGTGTACTCAGGTGTTTCGAACGACACCTGCACATGGCTCTGAGCAGCCAAGTTGTAAATTTCGTCTGGCTGAGATTCCTGAACCACGCGGATGAGGTTAGTCGAATCAGTGAGGTCACCGTAATGCAAGATCAGGCGCGGATCGGATTCGTGCGGGTCTTGGTAGAGGTCTTCGATACGACCCGTGTTGAAGGAAGAGGAACGTCGCTTAATCCCATGAACGATGTAGCCTTTTTTGAGAAGAAGACGGGCAAGATAGGCACCATCCTGTCCAGTTATGCCCGTAATAAGAGCAACTTTCCTGCTATCGCCCATTCTATTCCTGCTCTATTAAAGTTTAAAGTTTCGGCTCCGGCTCGCCAGGCCGACAGAATGTGCGGCCAGCCCCGTGCGCTATGGAGCACTTCGACAGATGCGGCGCGAAGCTCGTCATTGACAGTCCGCCAGCCGAGCACACCTCTTGCTTGGAGTCACAGCAAAATAGAGTTGCGCCGCTAACCTGTCGGCTTCGTACATGCGGTCTGAGTGCCGCTCAGCTCACGGCGTGAGCGACATGTACTCCCAGCACCTTGCAGCTGATTTGCTCATCCATCAGCGAGTGAGGACGCCTTTCTTTCTTGCTTCAGCGTCTTCTAATGGGAATTGTTTGGATCAGTGAAATCGATTGTTTGGATAAAGTGCATCCACAGAATGGATGGTCCGACCGAGCAGCGGGGGCGCATCGCCGGCCCGGAGTCGTAGGCGCGAGCTTCCGTTCGGGGCGAGGACGACGTTCGTGGCCGCGAGCCCTCACCACAGCATCCGGCACAGGTCGTGCAGAACTTTGGGAGCAGACTGCAGATTCTGTCGATCAGCTGGTTCCAGGCGCGTCGAGCTGTCGACCTCATCTCGCCCGGTACCGGTTGCTGTATGCAGCCTTGCACCCTTGGCGTATGGCGTCGACGGAACGATTTGCTCCGGCAGGCAGTGTCGCAGCGTTTCCCGGCTGTTTCGGCTCTATTGGCCGGGCCCGCGTCAGCCGAGTCCCTTCATCATGGCATCCAACACATGGATGGCCGGCATCCACTCAATAGATTTTACATATGCCGCGGAGGCCCAGTAGAGAAGGCGGAACCGGAAGCGAGGGCATCGGCTTCAAGCTGTGCGAGCGTCACGGGATTAGTGGGCAGTGCTGAGTGAGCTCTTCTGCCCTATGGCCCGGCCTCTGCCAAGCCCCGGCGTCAGGGTCTACGTGTCGACTAAGGATACAAAACCGGGCAACCTCCTCTCTGAACGAGATTTCCGAAAATGCATGTTAGTGGATTGGAAAAGCGCCGGTTCGTCGTCTCTCGGAGGCGTACGGGGTTCGGTGATTGTCTGTGGTCATTGGCGGCCGCTTGGCGCTACGCGCAGCGGTCGGGACGAACTCTAGTCATCGACTGGCGGGGGGCCTGCTACCTCGACCAACCCTTCACAAATGCGTTTCCGGTGTTCTTCCAGCCGATCAATGACATCGCTGGCGTGCCGGCTATTTCCGACGACCGGATCAACGACGTTTCCTTCCCTGGTCCATTCTTCCCGGAGTGGTGGAACAGGCCGGCGATCGAGTGCCTTTACCGGCCAGATGAGCAGATTTTCCAAGAGCGCGATGAGTTGGGCGAGCTCTTTCAGGCCGAACACGATGTCGAAGCGAACACAGTAGTGTGTGACGCTTGTCTGATGTGGCGGTGCGATGAGGATGCAGAGCGGCAGGTGTTCCAGAGTGTCCAGCCTCGGCCAGAAATTCAGGCCCGCATAGATGCCATTTATCAGGAACGTTTTGAGGGGCACAGCATCATCGGGATTCATGTTCGGCACGGTAACGGTGAAGACATCATGGAGCATGCGCCCTACTGGGCCGATCCGGAGCTCGCCGTTCGGCAAGTGTGCGCTGCAATTGACAAGGCTAAGGCGTTACCGCACCCCAGGCCTGTGCGGCTATTCTTATGCACGGACAGCGCGCGGATACTGGATCTTCTGTCGGCCAGGTTTCCCGATCTGCTCACTGTCCCGAAGCACTTCGGATCCAATCAAGCTGGCCCCTTACACACTGCAGCACTCGGGATTGACGGCGGAATTTCCGCCCTCGTTGAGATGTATCTTCTCGGGCGCTGCGATACCGTAATTCGGTTTCCCCCGACGAGCGCCTTTACACGATATGCACGCCTTTTCGCACCACGGGTAATTGAATTCGATCTGAAAGAGCCAAGTCGTTTGACTTTGATAGAAGACAGCCAAGTCTCTGATCTCAGTTATGACCCGCCACCTGCGCAATTCGGCAGACGCAACCAACAGGCATAGTTGAATGCGCATTTCTCACCGACGCCAGTGGAGGCGTCGTACATTACCGATAGCGTCGTCATCTGACGCCGCCCGCAACGCGCCAGAACTTCGCTGTTACGCGGGGGCCGCAGACAAGCCAGAGCGACGGCGATCGTGACGCTGACGCTCGAAAGAACGCGGGCGATCACTCCAGAGACGAGATTGAGGTTGGTTATGAAAGTCATTCCCGTGATCATCAGCGGCGGAGCCGGATCGCGGCTATGGCCCGCCTCAAGGCAATCGCACCCCAAACCTTTCCTCAAAGTAGCGGATGGATATTCTCTCATTCAGCACACTGTGCTGCGCGCCGCTTCGATAGAAGGTGTCGTGGAACTCGTCGCTGTGACATCCGGGGACCACCTCTTCCTGACCAAGGACGAATTTGACGAACTGGATTCCGTGGTCCTGCCACGCACCTTTCTGCTCGAGCCCGAAGCTCGGGATACGGCCGCCGCCGTGGCTGCAGCCGCGATCCATGCGAGGGCAACGCAAGGCCCTGACGCGATCCTGTGCGTCTTCCCGGCCGATCACCTGATTAGCAACCTGCCTGCGTTTCTAGACGTCATGGGCCTGGCCATGGAACATGCGAAGCTCGGGCGGATCGCCACATTGGGCATCACCCCAACCAGACCGGAAACCGCATTCGGCTACATCGAAGCAGATGGTGAGAACGTCGTCCGTTTCGTTGAAAAACCGGATCTGGAGACAGCCAAAGCCTATGTCGCGTCCAAATGCTTCTTCTGGAACGCCGGCATCTTCTGCTTCAGTGCGCAAACCATGCTCGACGAGATGGTTTTGCATTGTCCCGAGGTGCTCCAGGCCGTCGCCGACAGCTACGAGAACGGCCGCGCCAGTCAATGCCAAGGCTTTGCCAAAATCGAACTCGCGCCTGAGCATTTCGGTTCCGCGCCGCGAATCTCGCTCGACCACGCTGTCATGGAGAAGACTAACAGACTTGCCGTGGTTCCCTGCGACATGGATTGGAACGACATCGGATCCTGGAACGCAATGGCCGATTTGATCGCCCCCGACGAAAGCGGGAACAGGATACGCGGCGATGTGCATATGGTCGACACGACCGGCACCTATGTGAGCTCCGACAAGCGCGTCATCGGCACGGTGGGCGTAAGCGATCTGGTGATCGTGGATTCTCCGGACGCTTTGCTTGTCACATCCCGCGACCGCGTTCAGGACGTTAAGAAGCTCTTCGAGGGCCTCAAGGCTTCGGGACATGAAGCTCATCTGGTCCATAGCACGGTACACCGGCCCTGGGGTACCTATACGGTTCTGGAGGAAGGCGAGCGCTTCAAGATCAAACGCATCGAGGTGAAGCCCGGTCGCCAGTTGAGCCTGCAGATGCACTATCATCGTTCGGAGCACTGGGTCGTGGTCAGCGGCTCCGCCAAAATCGTCAATGGCGAGCAGGAGTTGTTCCTGGGGACAAACGAATCTACTTACATCCCCTGCGGCCATAAGCATCGGCTCGAGAACCCAGGCAGAATTGACCTGGTTATCATTGAAGTGCAGAGCGGCGATTATCTCGCCGAGGATGATATCGTTCGCTTCGACGACGAATATGGTCGAACGTAGATAACAGTACAAAAAACGTTAAACGGCGAGCCGTCGCTCAAGGATCTCTGTCGTGGGTTCTGGGCCTGACATTGGCAAGCAGCGGGCCGAGCGTGTCATAGTATCCGCCCGCACTCTCATCAGGCACTCGATCGTGGTCGAAAACATCGGTGAGCTCTTGACAGCTCGCCGTCCGCGGTAACGAAGACTTCAGATATTTCTTAGGCGGACCCGTTGCTCAGCTGTCCAACGGCACAGCCGTGTTTCAGCCTGTAGGCGGCAATGAAATCCTCATCGCTGCAGATGCAGCGGCCGCTGGAATCTTTGGCTTTCGGATCATGGAGGTGAGAACCAAGGGGGGCGCAGTAGATTCACGCGAGTGCTGGTTGTCCGACTCATCGGAAAACCCGCACTATGCTTGACCAGGTCTGCGGCAAGCATGATCCCGGCAAGCGCTGATTGAAAGGCCATCGGAACCACGGTTCGAACGAGACGACTTCCATCGCTAAGCTGGAACACCAGACCGCCGCAGATATCCGGAGGCGAACGTCACTGTCCTCACCGACGACGCGTCCACGCTCGAAAACATCCGCAAAGCGCTTGCCTACCTCGCGGCGACCGCGACCGCCGACGACACCGTCGCGATCTTCTTCTCGGGCCACGGGGCGCGCATCGGCAGTGGCGCCGAGGCGACGAGCGCGCTCCTCCCCTACGATTGCAAGCTCACGGACGTCGCAGGAACGTCGCTCGGCGAGGCCGAGCTGTCCGCTGCGATCGCCGCCATCAAGGCACCGCGGGTCATCCTCGTCGTCGACGCGTGCCATGCCGCCGGCACCGCCACGCTTAAGTCCGGCCTGGGCGATGATGGGCAGGACGGGAACGACGAAGGGTTCGACGAGAAGTCTCTGCGGAAACTGGCGCGGGGGACAGGCCGGGTTGTGCTCGCGTCGTCGCGTGCGACCGAGACGTCTCTGGTGCTCAGACGCGAGCGGAACAGCGTGTTCACGACCGCGATGCTCTCCGGCCTCAAGGGCGCTGCCACCGCCGCCAGCGACGGGACCATCGGGTATTTGACCTGTTCAACCACGTGTCTGAGACGGTCAGGCAGTCCGTCCCGGGAAGGCAGCACCCAGTGTTCAAGGCTAGCGACCTTGAGGAGAACTTCCCCGTCGCACTCGCGCTCGGCGGCACCAAGTCGATCTCGCCGGGCGTCAATCAGCGCCACCGGGACCTCGAGCAGATCATGAGGGGACCTCTTCCCGCTCGGCCCGACGGACCAGGACATCTGGCTGCGGGCGGGGGGCGACGTCTCGCGCCTCAGGCTGAGCGGCAACGGACGAGCGCAGTGGTTCGCCGCGCTCCGCCTGATCTCCCTGGGCGGTGGCGGCAGCATTTCGCGCGAGAGCGTGATCGACGCGGCACTGGACGAATTCCCTGCCCACCGCGAGCTCAAGGCGTTGCGCTAATCCGCTCGGCCCCGGGGTCAGCGATGTCTCGTTCAAGCCAATGTCGCATGCCTTCGGCAGGAAGACGGAAGTCCAGCTTCAGAAATGGTCAAGCAAATGGCGCAGCTGGACAATATCTTTTGGGGAAACCGCGAGCAAGATTGCGTCGATGTTCTTCAGTCTGTCGATCGGCGGCGGCGACTAGCCTTCGAGGAAAGAGACGGGATGGCGGCGGTACATCATCAAACCATGATACAACTTGAGGAAAGCATCCGACTTGGGGTCAAAAGTGGTGGTTCCTACCAGCATCTAATGGCAGCTATTCGCCAATTCACAGCCGAAAGAGGACAGTCCGCAGTCGGCCCCAAAGCTGCCAGGCGGGAACGCGCCTCATTCCGGTCGTTCGAAGTGCGCCGGGGATTTCTCGAAAGCGGACACGCGACCTGAGTGTCGGCTTGGAAGCGAGTTGGCCGCTGGGTACGTGTTGGCTGAACGAAGTCGCGTCAGAATGTGGTAGTGGGGCGGCGGATGGCGGCCAAACCATGGTCTTCCCCGCAGCTTCAAGCTTGGGCTGGGCTGCGGCGACGTCTGCCGCCCCTTTTGCTAAACCAGGCTCACAATGCTACCGCCGTGCCAGAGGGTCCAGATGAAGAAGACACCGCTAGCGAGCCGCTTTCTCAAGCAGCTCATATGCGTGAACGATCAGATTTGCTTTTCCGCGCTTCAGCAGTGGGATTTCGCCAATCGCCTCGCGCCAATGGTCAACGCAATCCCAAAGGAGTTCTCAACCGCGGCATTTCCCAATAACCCGTACGCAGCTTCTATCTTTCGATCAGTATCGGATCTCGCCACCTTCGCAGGTGAGGCCGAGCTGGTTGCTCTTCAAATGGGTGTGGTGGCATCCGTCGAACACCTACTTGCCTACATGTCCGACGTGCAAAACCTGAGAGAGAGCCTCGTCACGACATCCGGCGACCCGATATTTGATGATGCCGAAGAAGAGCAACTGCGCCTCAAGGTCTGTCGGTGGAAGGGCTCTGATCCAACATCTGGGTACTTCAAAACGCTTGGTTACTTCAGACATCTCCGCAACCACTTTGCCCATGTGAACGCCAAACCAACATCTGCTTTTGCGACCTACATTCGGTCCCACGGGACCCCGCTCAACAAATTCTGGAACAATGGACGTACCGATCTTCATGGGGTCGACTTCCGGACCCTTGCCGGCATCCAGCTAACGCCCGATTTGGCCTTGGGGGTAATGAACCTGCTCAGAGTGTGTCTCCGGCACGTCGACGATATCGTGGCAGACACGCTCTCGCTTGAGGACGCAGTCCATTGGATCGTCCGGGACATTCAAAGCGCGCCTCGCAATAACGGAATAGACGCGGGGCACCTAGAATCGAAGGTGACAGCGCGCCTGGAAATGGAGTGGGGCGTAAAAGCGGACGTGCTAGCCATTCATAAGGCAGTCGAGGCAATGCTTTGATAGCGTTGTCAACGGTGAAGAGCATCTTCGTTACGCGACTTTGCTTGTGTTCATAAGCAAGCCGTCGGTGAAGCGCTTCATCGCAGTCGTTGCATTATGCAAGCCCTTAGCCCACAAGCGGACATTCGCCTGGCCAAGCACGAGCGGCATTCCTCCGCGGGCAGCTTGAGCCCGATGAGAGACTCTGCCCGAAAGAGCGCTGCTCGGCAGCGTTGGTGATCGCGGTGAGGCGTTCCCGCTGCTGCGCAGGCTCTGTGACGAGGCCAAGCACGGAGGCGGCCCGGACTATCGCGACCTAGACCCACGGCCGGCGAAGGTGCGCCATATCTACATCCCTGACCTGTCGTTGGAGGCGATCGGGGTCACAACGCGGATTTTCGGTGAGAGAACCGGCCGGTCTCTACTAGAGGTAGAAGCAGCCTGCTCACCGCATTATTCGAGTCTCGAATCCCGCCTTAGTGGCGTCTACCAACTGGAGCTGTACCGAATGTCTGACGAGCGTCGAGCTGTGAACATCAAGCGTGACGATCACGCAGTCGCTGGTCGAGAAATCCAGGACTTCATCGCACGCAACCCAAACATCTTCGGGGGCGCCGATATCTTCAACCTGGATTTCGGTACGCCGATCATCCGTGCTGGCATGCTGGCATCTGTACTTACGGGTTTGTTCGACGAAGAGCGCCGACCCGCGGTACGTCGATGGGTTGTGATCGCGCCTCCCGGCACCGACAGGGCGACCACCGTCGAGGCCGCATTGGCCCAATTCCGTGACAGTTTCAACGCGCTGGCAGAACGTGAGCTGCAACCTAAGGAGTTGGAAGCTCTCAGGTCGCGCTTCGATGTCGTTGTCGCAAATGACCGGCGCCATCGGTCCGTGCTCGATCTCATCGACGCACAGCCGGAGAGGACGGCGGTCATCGTCATGGAAGCCGCCAGTTATCGTGATGATCAGGTGGTCCCGTACATCGCACCCGGAGCCGAAAGCCCGCTCCGGGCGGAAGACTTTTGGGCTCCTCAGCTGCACGCGCTAGCCTCCGCTGCGACCAGCCTGGCAGGCGAGAACCGACTCTATGTCGCCCTGGACGCCGATGAGCTCAGCCCTCGCCGTCAGGCCTTGGCCGATCTCCTTCTGACGATCGAAGGCTGCGGCGTGATGGGATCGAGCAGTGACGACGATCCTCAGACCATCTTAGCAACGCACGTCGATCGGTGGGACGCGTGGATCCGTGAGGGACGCCTTGGTCAGGCGCTGCAGGATGTCGACAGGCTGCCGGCGTCTCTGGAGCGGCAGAAGGATTATCTGCGCATTCAGCTGCTGTATCGAGCCGGCCACTTGGAGCGTGCGCTGCAGGCGATTCGCGAGCGACTTGAGGTCGGCTCCGATCTCGACCCCAGCGCACGCGTGAAGCTCGCTCGGGTGGCGGAGGATGCAAACGCGTCACGTTTGGCAGGCCAGCTTCTTGTTCCCATCATCGACGCTCTTGAAAGCCGCGAAGACTTGGAGAGCGCCCTCGCGACGACGAGCGATGCCGGCTTGGATGATCTGGAGGAAAGAACGGCAGCCCGTCTGGAAGCACTCTTTCCGGGAAGTGCCAGTCTCCAGCGTCGACGGCTGAAGCAGCTGGTGCGCAAACGCGACTATGTCGGGGCGGCCAAGGTCGCTCGTGAGGAACTCACCGACGAAAAGGGTGCGGAGTTTTTCGACACGCTCGCGCTACGCCTGTCAGGTCACCCAGTGCCCGACTATCACGCTCTGATTGCCGAGGCTGGTCGCGATGCTGCGATGGCGGAGGCCTACAGGATGGCGAGCGTGAGCGATGCACTCGTGCGAAAGCTTGTGGTGCACGCTTTCGAGCTTGTGAGACCTCTACCGTCCACGCCAGGGCAGGCCCGTCACGGCGAGAGATTGCTCCTCGAGACACTTGAGGCGCTGCTCCTGGTGTCGAGCAAAGACGGCGGTTGGCCTGTCGATCGTGACCGCTTTCAGGCTGCGGTCCTTGATCTTATCGAGAGGCTGGCCTCGAACCCCGACAACCGAGCGCTTCGCGTGGGGCTCGTCCGGCTTTTGCAGCCCGGGGTCGCCGGAACGACGGGTTTGGCCCTCATGGCGGTGCTGGTGCTCCAGCTCGCGTCCCGACCCATTGAGCTGCGCAAAGGTGGGGCTCCTGGTCGAGCCGGTATGGAATGGCTAATGGGGCGCAAGCCGTTTCTAACGGCGGCTTTCAACTGGATGAAGACTGAAGAGCCGCTTGTCATCGGGCGCTCTGTCCTCCCCGTCGAGCTTTTGACGGAGCCGGCCGACGAAGTGGTCTCGGCCGTCGCGAGTTATCTGACATACGCGCCGCCGGGTGCGAGCGACGACACGAGCGCGATGTTGACTTGGCTGGCTTTCGGCGCGTCGGTCGCACCCCATTCCAGCGATCCGGATTACGATCTACGCCTCATCCGCCTCGTCGCCGGCAAGCTCGCGAGCGCAGGGGATGTTCAGCAGGCGCGGGATTTGGCCGAGCAGGCGCTTATGAATGGCGCGGCGACCGCGCGGCGACGACGCCTCGGCTGGTTCGCAATGGCGGATGTCTATGCTCGAACAGGCGACTCCATCGAAGCGCTGTTGGCGATTGCCTGCACGCTCGCAGCTGATACTGGCGGTGACGAGGAGGAAATTTATCAAGAGATTACCGGGGTTGCTCGCCTGTTCCGGAACTGTGGCCTGCACGATCAGGCTCGAACTGCGATCGATAAGGCACGAGACCTGCTCCATCGAATGGATCTGCACGAGCACTATGCGCATCAGCTCGACACCCTGGAACTACAGCTTCGGCAGATGACACTAAAGGCCGCGGGGGACCATGATGCGGCGTTGACGGCGCTGCTGGTTGATGTCGTCGCGAATGGGTGTGATGTGCTGAGATATCACGGCCACACTGCTCCTGCCGGAGCGATGCTCGGGCAGCTGCTCCGAACCGCGCACCTGCTAGGGCTTCCAGTGCCGCCAGACGCCGAAGCGACTTTGAAGGAGTTGCAGAAGCACGCTCGAGGGTCGTTCGGCGAACTGCTGGCCGCGATGTCGGCGGCGAGGCCGGATGCCCAGCAGCTGTTCGCAGTGGTGCGTTCCCTCGGTGCAGCGAGGTACTCCGACGATGTCGGCTTCGACATGCGAAACTTGGCGATTGCGGGCGGCCGCGCGCTTGCTGGAGACGACTTGCTCAAAGACGCCAAAGACACTGCCTTCGTTCTTGACCTGCTGGCAGACCGGGGCGTCGCAGTGCCCGGATGGGATGAGGCGGCTGTTCCGGCACCCGCCCCGGCGTCTATCCGTGAGACGGCGGAGATCGCTCGCGCGGTCTCACGCGCAGGCCTCAACGTGCTTCAGGCCGGGTTCGACGAAGATGGGCATCTGGTCCGGTTGGCCACAATCGCGGGCGAGCTCGGCGAGCCGGTAAGGGAGCCGGCGGACGTTATCCTCAAGGAACGACTGAATCACTGGGCGACCAAGTTCCCTTATGCCTATGGCATCGACGAGGTCTCAGCCAATTTGTTCTATACGACGACAGCGGACCTCCGGCTTTCAGCGCTGCCGGACGGGCCGGTGGTTGTCGCCGCCGACGCGAGCTTCCAGGTGTTCCCTCCGAACCTTCTGTTCGTCGATGGCGAGTTCGCTGGTCGGACCAGGCCGATGGCGGCGACACCGTCCTTGGCGTGGCTCGGGCGGGCCCGCGAGACCGCATTCACAGGTGACGGCCGGTTGTGCGCGTGGATTTCAACCGCGGTTGGTGGCGACAGTCAGACCCTGCCGATGATCGCGGAACGCCTTCAGCCGACCTTCGAGGATCACGGCTTCGCGGTGGACCATGGACCGGTGCTGCCAGGTGCCTTCGCCGGAGCGACGCTAGCCGTGGTCACCGCCCACGGCGGCGTGCATCCCGAGGATCGCTATTTTCAAGTCGTGTCGGACGAAGGCGTTCTTCGCGTCACAGCTGCTGATCTCGCCAATGCGTTACGCAACGTTGGCGTCGTCGTGCTCTTTGTGTGTAGCGGCGGGCGAGCGGATAAGCATCCCTCCGCAAACACCACGCTCGGGCTAGCGAAGCAGATCCTGGACCGGGGGTGCTCAGCGGTGATCGCATCTCCGTGGCCGCTCGATGCTCGAGTGCCCTCGCACTGGCTACCGACGTTTCTGGATCGATGGACGTCAGGTGCAACTCTGATCGAGGCGAACTTTCAAGCGAACAAGGTTGTTGACGGGCGCTTTGCACAAGATCCCGCGCGAGGATTGGCGATGACGGTCTTCGGCAATCCGGAACTGAAGCTGGTGAACGGCCAGCCCGGCACGAATGCGACAGAGCAGAGTTCTTGACGGATGGGGAGTCCGACAAACCTGTTCCGCAAGGCAGGGTGGCTCGAGGGGGTGCTTCGATGGCCGGTAGACAAAATGCTTTTACGGCAGGCGATCCAGGGGAGATCACACCTAGCGTGGCGTCGTCCTGCTATCCCATGTAGCCCGCTTGGCTTTCTTCTTCCTGCCGCAGCGTTTGAAGCGCAACCTTGTTCGACGTTGACTCGAACCTTTCGACGAATGTAGCCCAGTCACTAGACTTCCCACGAGCAGTCGTTCCCGACGTCGACTAGAGGCCACTTTCGGTCATTACCCTTCATCCGCGGCATGTCCGCTTCTGGCTAGATCTGCCCAGTGGCGGACCGACAGCAACCGGCCCAATACAAGTCATTCGCTCGTGCCTTCGCGATGACATTTCTTGACGCCCCCCAATCTTCCAAGCCTGCAACGTTCACTGCATCGCACGGGCGCGTATGTTGGGTATCTTCAATATTCTGGAACGTCACGTCATGCTGCTTCCATCTACTACCAAACAGTGGAGGCTGTGCCCGTGACACCGACGAAGCTCCTTGTCGGCCAGATCGTAGTTGTGTTCGCCATCGTCATCGTTGGCGTATGGGCGGCAACGCAATGGTGCGCCCACATGCTGGACTATCAGCCGCAGCTTGGCGCGCCATGGTTTGCCGCGGCGGCCCGGCCGATCTACAAGCCGTGGAAACTGTTCGAATGGTGGTTTCACTTCGACGCCTATGCGCCTGAGGTCTTCGACAAGGCCGGCATGCTTGCCGGAGCCAGCGGATTCTTGGGGTGTGCGGCCGCAATAGCTGGCTCCCTCTGGCGCGCGCGGCAGAGGGGGTTGGTCACCACCTACGGTTCCTCACGATGGGCCGCGGCTCGGGAAATCGAGAAGGCAGGCCTGTTTGAGCCGGCCGGCGTTTTCCTTGGCAAACTGAAGGACCACTATCTGCGACATGACGGGCCGGAACATGTCATGGCCTTTGCGCCGACACGTTCGGGCAAGGGCGTGGGATTGGTCGTTCCAACGCTTCTTTCCTGGACCGGCTCGGCCGTCATTCACGACATCAAAGGCGAGAACTGGCAGCTGACTTCCGGCTGGCGGTCGAAGTTCTCTTTCTGCCTCCTGTTCAATCCGACCGACTCGAGATCGGCGCGCTATAACCCGCTGCTGGAAGTGCGCAGGGGTTCAGATGAGGTCCGCGACGTTCAGAACATCGCGGACATTCTCGTCGATCCGGAAGGCGCGCTGGAGCGGCGGAATCATTGGGAGAAGACTAGTCATTCACTCTTGGTCGGGGCCATCTTGCACGTGCTCTACGCGGAAGAAGAAAAGACGCTCGCGCGCGTCGCCACTTTCCTGTCGGATCCGCAACGCTCGTTTGCCGCGACACTGCTGCGGATGATGACCACCAACCACCTCGGCACGGCGGACACACCTCGGGTCCATCCCGTCGTGGCCTCGGCGGCTCGCGAGGTGCTGAACAAGTCAGAGAACGAGCGTTCTGGCGTTCTCTCGACCGCAATGTCGTTTCTCGGGCTCTATCGTGATCCGACGGTTGCCTCGGCAACATCGGCCTGCGACTGGCGCATTGCCGACCTCATGGATGCGGAACGACCGATGTCGCTCTATCTAGTGGTGCCGCCATCGGATATTTCGCGCACCAAGCCACTGGTGCGACTGGTGCTCAATCAGATCGGCAGGCGACTGACGGAGCGGCTGGAAGGTGACCCGAAGAAAAGCCGCAAGTACCAACTGCTCATGATGCTGGACGAATTTCCGGCTCTTGGTCGCCTCGACTTCTTCGAGACCGCGCTCGCCTTCATGGCGGGTTACGGCATCCGCGCCTATCTGATCGCGCAATCCTTGAACCAGATCTCCAAAGCCTATGGCGAGAACAACGCCATTCTCGACAATTGCCATGTGCGCATTGCCTTTTCCTCCAACGACGAGCGCACGGCCAAACGCATATCGGATGCGCTCGGTACGGCGACGGAACTCAGGTCCATGCGCAACTACGCCGGCCACCGGCTGGCGCCCTGGCTTTCGCACGTCATGGTCAGTCGCCAGGAGACCGCTCGCCCGCTGCTGACGCCTGGCGAAGTGATGCAGTTGCCGCAAGCTGACGAATTAATCCTTGTTTCCGGGTTGCCGCCGATCCGCGCCCAGAAGTTGCGCTATTACCAGGATCCGAATTTCACCGAACGGGTGCTGCCGGCGCCGGTGTTGCGCGACGGTCTGTACGCGGACTGTCCTGCGTCGCGCCCCGACGATTGGAGCGGACAAGTCCGCAGTGTTGACCGCCGTCTCGCTGCCGATTACGAACACGCCGGCGCGGCAATCGAAGAAGGGAGCGGCGTGCAACAGCAGCGTCATCCCGGCCTGCCTGAAGACCACGTCGTCGTCTCTCGGGAGCCTGATCAGGATGACCTCTTCAATCTGTCGGACGATGACGCCGAGGCACTCGCAGACAAGCGCGTCATGGACCGGGTTTCTACCGCGGCGAGCGCCTACGGCCTCAACGAGGGAAGGGGCGACGACAAGGACATCATCCCCGGCTTCTGAACGCTTTCCGCAACTGAGGCGTATCTCGGCGTAGATAACGCCCATAAGCGATTTTGCGGATATCGGCGATGTTCGTTCGCACCGCCGGCGCATCAGCGCCGGCCAGTCGGAACGAGATGTATGAAGCCCCATCGCATTCGCCACCAGTTTCGGCTCGAACCCGAATTGAGCGAGAAGCTGGAAACCCTCAGCCGCAACCCGTCGACCACGAAATCGGCAATCGTCGCGAAAGCGGTCGAGGCCTTCATCGAACGGCGTGGTGAAAACGAGCTCGACCAGCGCTACGGCAAGCGGCTGGACCGTCTTTCCCGCGATCTCGACCATGTCAGGCGCGACGCCGAAATAACTCTGGAGAGCCTGGCGCTCTTAATCCGCTTTTCAATCACGCTTCATGCGCACACGCCAATTCCGGATCGGGCGACACAGGCGATCGCCCAAGAGCGCTTTGACAAATTCGTCGAGCAGGTCGGTCGCCAGATAGCCTCCGGGAAGCGCTCGCTTGGTTACGGCAATGGCAACGGAGGCGAAGGATGAACTCTCATCCCGCAGCGGACCACCGCCGCCGAGCCATGCTGCGCACAGCCATGGGCGCCGCGATCACCGAGGCCCTTGCCGATCCGACCGTCATCGAGGTGATGGTCAACCCCGACGGCGCGCTGAGGCTCGACCAGTTGGGAGAAGGCCGGGTCGATACAGGCGTGCATATGCATCCTGCCGAGGCGGAACGCATCATCCGGCTCGTCGCCTCCCATGTACGCGCCGAGGCGCATGCAGATAGTCCGATTGTCAGTGCCGAATTGCCATCAGGCGAGCGCTTCGAGGGTCTGCTACCGCCGGTCGTGCTGGCGCCATGCTTCGCCATCCGCAAACCGGCGGCAAAACTCTACACGCTGGCCAACTACGTCGCCGATCGCGTCATGCTCCCGCTGCAGGCTGATGCCCTGAGGAAGGCAGTGCGCGAGCGGCGCAACATCCTGGTCGCCGGCGGCACATCGTCGGGCAAAACGACACTTACCAATGCTCTACTGGCAGAAGTCGCCGAATGCGATGAGCGGGTGATCCTGATTGAGGACACCCGCGAGCTGCAATGCGCGGCCAAGGACTGCGTTGCCATGAGGACGAGGCGGGGCTCCATCACACTCGCCGATCTCGTACGCTCGACCTTACGGCTGAGGCCCGACCGCATCATCGTCGGCGAAGTCAGAGGCGCGGAAGCGCTCGATATGCTGAAGGCATGGAACACCGGACATCCCGGCGGCATTGCCACGGTTCACGCCAATTCGGCACGCTCCGCACTCTATCGTATTGAGCAGCTCGCCCAGGAAGCCGTTGTCACCGTTCCCCGCCGGCTGATCGCCGATGCCGTCGACTTGGTCATCTTTATTGCCGGAAGAGGACCCGCGCGCCGCGTTGACGCGATCGCCGAGGTCACGGGTCTCGACGGCAGCGGCGATTACGCCGTCACCCCGCTCACACTTCCGCAACTCCAGCAGCTCTGAAAGGTCACCTCATGCGCAAGAAGCTTCGCTTTCTTTCGTTCGCCGCCGTCGCGCTTCTTCTCACGGCCCAGGCCCACGCTGCCGGCTCCGGCATGCCGTGGGAACAGCCGCTGCAGCAGATTCTGGAATCGGTGCAGGGGCCGGTCGCCAAGATCCTCGCGGTGATCATCATCATCACCACCGGTCTGACCCTTGCCTTCGGCGACACGGCGGGCGGTTTCCGCCGGCTGATCCAGATCGTCTTCGGCCTGTCGATCGCCTTCGCGGCCTCGAGCTTCTTTCTTTCCTTCTTCTCCTTTGGCGGCGGGGCAGTCGTCTGATGAGCACCGGAGAGCAGCATATCGAAGGCTTCGAGGTTCTGGTCCATCGGGCGCTCACCGAGCCGATCCTGCTCGGCGGCGCGCCGCGGGCGGTGGCGATCCTCAATGGCACGGTGGCCGCGGCCATCGGCCTAGGCCTGCAGCAGTGGATTGCGGGTCTGATCCTCTGGATCGCCGGCCACACGCTCGCGGTCTTTGCCGCACGGCGTGATCCGGATTTTGCCAGCGTGCTTGTCCGTCATCTTCGTCAAAAGGGCTGGCTTGCATGCTGAAGCTTTCCGAATACCGCGGCAAAGCCGACCGGCTTGCCGACCATCTGCCCTGGGCAGCACTCGTCGCGCCCGGCATCGTGCTCAACAAGGATGGCAGCTTCCAACGGACATTGCGGTTTCGTGGCCCCGACCTTGAAAGCGCGACGGAGGCCGAACTCATCGGCATATGCGCGCGGGCAAACAATGCGCTGAGAAGGCTCGGCTCTGGCTGGGCATTATTCTTCGAGGCCGAGCGCATCGAAGCGCTGGGCTATGCGAGCTCGGCCCTTCCCGATGCTGCCTCATGGCTGATCGATGAGGAACGGCGCGCGGCCTTCGAGGGCAAGGTCGCGCATTTCGAGAGCATCTATCATCTGACCTTGGTCTTTATGCCTGGGCCCGATGGCCAAGCGCGCGCGGAAAGTGCTCTCGTCGACTCGCATGACTTGGGAGGGGAAAGAGACTGGCGCCAGGAGCTTGCCCGGTTCCGAGACGAGACTGACCGCGTTCTCGATCTTCTTTCGGGCTTCGTGCCCGAGGTGCGCGCGCTCGACGATGCCGAGAGCCTGACGTACCTGCACGGCACGATCTCGACACGCCGTCATCCGGTTGCCGTGCCGGAAACGCCAATGTATCTCGACGGCGTCCTGGTTGACGCGCCGCTGACCGGCGGCCTAGAGCCGATGCTGGGCGAGCAGCATCTGCGCACGCTCACAGTTCTCGGCTTTCCGAACGTCACCCGGCCAGGAATCCTTGATGCGCTCAATAACCAGGATTTCGCCTATCGCTGGGTGACGCGCTTCATTCCACTCGACAAGGCGGAAGCCACGAAGACGCTGACTCGGCTCCGCCGGCAGTGGTTTGCCAAGCGCAAATCGATCGCGGCTATTCTGCGCGAGGTGGTGACCAACGAACCGGTGCCTCTCGTCGACAGTGACGCCGACAACAAGGCGCTCGATGCCGATGCAGCACTGCAGGCATTGGGCGGCGATCATGTCGGCTTCGGCTATCTCACCACAACGGTGACGGTGTGGGATCAGAACCGTAAAGCCGCCGCGGAAAAGCTTCGCGCCGTCGAGCGGATCGTCAACGGGCTCGGCTTCACCACCATTCGCGAAAGCATCAATGCCGTCGAAGCGTGGCTTGGTTCATTGCCGGGTCATGTCTACGCCAACGTTCGCCAGCCGCTCGTTCACACGCTTAACCTTGCCCATCTCGTGCCGCTGTCGTCCGTGTGGGCAGGTCCAGCGGAGAACGAGCACCTTGCCGAGGTCACCGGCGATTACGCTCCGCCGCTTCTTTTCGCCGAAACCAGCGGCTCGACGCCGTTTCGGCTTTCGACCCATATCGGCGATGTCGGCCACATGCTGATTGTCGGGCCGACCGGTGCCGGCAAGTCGGTTCTGCTTGCCCTGATCGCTTTGCAGTTCCGGCGCTACGCTGGCGCGCAAATCTATGTCTTCGACAAAGGCAATTCGGCCCGCGCCGCCGCGCTTGCCATGGGCGGCGACCACCATGCGTTGGGTGCGAATGGTGCGCTTGGTTTCCAGCCGCTGCGCCACATCGACGACCCGGCCACACAGAGCTGGGCTGCCGAATGGATAGCCGGCCTCATTGCCCACGAGAATGTCACAGTCACCCCGGAGGTGAAGGAGGCAATCTGGTCGGCGCTCACCAGCCTCGCCACCGCGCCGGCGCAGGAACGCACGCTGACTGGCCTGTCGGTCCTGCTTCAGTCCAATGCGCTCAAATCGGCATTGATGCCCTACACGCTCGACGGACCATTCGGCCGCCTGCTCGATGCCGATGACGACCGGCTGGCCATCTCGGATGTGCAGTGTTTCGAGACCCAGGAGCTGATGCACAGCCAAGGCGCTGTGCTGCCTGTGCTCACCTATCTGTTCCATCGTCTTGAGGACCGGTTTGACGGGCGGCCGACGCTGCTCATGCTCGACGAGGCCTGGGTCTATCTCGACAACCCGCTCTTTGCCGCCCGCATCCGCGAATGGCTTAAGGTGCTGCGTAAGAAAAACGTCTCCGTCATCTTCGCGACGCAGTCGCTTGCCGACATCGCCGGCTCTTCTATCGCACCCGCAATCATCGAGAGCTGCCCGCAGCGCATTTTTCTCCCCAATGATCGTGCGGTGGAGCCGCAGGCACGGGCAGCCTATGAGCGCTTCGGTCTTAATGAGCGACAGATCGAATTGGTCGCCCGCGCCACGCCGAAGCGCCACTACTATCTGCAGTCGCGCCGCGGCAATCGCCTCTTCGAGCTCGGGCTAGGCCCGATCGCTCTTGCGCTTTGCGGCGCCTCCGACCCGGCCGCGCAGACCCTGATCGACAATATTCTTTCCGAAGAGGGGCAGGGCAGCTTTGCCGCCCGTTTCTTCAGTGCGCGCGGCCTGGATTGGGCTGCCGAGCTTCTCCAGCAATTTCCTCAACCTAACAAGGAGCAATCGTCATGATCGGACGCCGCCTTTTTACTAGCCTGGTCACCGTTTCCCTGATTGCCAAACCGATGGCTGACTACGTCCAGCCGGCCTATGCGCTCATCGTGTTTGACCCGTCCAACTATACGCAGAATGTGCTGTCGGCAGCACGCGCATTGGAGCAGATCAACAACCAAATCCAGTCGCTTCAGAACCAGGCGACCATGCTGCAGAACATGGCGCGCAACCTTCAGCGCCTGGATTTCTCTTCCGTGGGCCAGCTTACCGGCTCGCTCCAACGGATTGACGGTCTGATGACCCAGGCGAGCGGCCTGAGCTTCGATCTCGACAAGCTGCAGGACCAGTGGCGCCAGCAATATCCGGAAAGCTACGACGCCACCATCAAGGTCAGCGATGTGGCGAGCGCCGCGCGCGAGCGCTGGCAGAGCGCCATGCAGGCGTTCCGCCAGACCATGAGCGCGCAGTCGCAGATCGTCGAGAACGTGCAGGCCGATGGCGACCTGCTTACCGATCTCGTCAATCGCAGTCAGGGCGCGGCAGGTGCCCTCGAGGCAAGCCAGGCTACCAATCAGCTGATCGCGCTTTCGACCAAGCAGCAGATGCAGATCCAGACGCTGCTTGCGACCCAGTTCCGGGCCGAAGCCGAGGATGCGGCGCGCAAGGCGCAGTCTGAGGAAGCCGCTCGCGAGACGACGAAGCGTTTCCTGGGCACCGGCACGGCTTATCCCGGCAACTGAGCGGCAGTTCTTCAAGACAACGAGGAAGGCGGCGACATGAACGACCTCGGAGTCATCGATCGCTTCATGGAGACCTTTACCCGCTACATTGACAGTGGGTTCGGTCTGCTTTCGGGCGACGTCGCCTTTCTCACCACCATTCTGATCGGCATTGACATCACGCTCGCGGGCTTGGTCTGGGCGTTCGGCGGCGAGCCCAACATTCTCGGCCGGCTTGTTCGCAAAGTGCTCTATGTCGGCGCCTTCGCCTTCGTCCTGAACAATTTCAAGAACCTCGCCGACATAATTTACCGCTCCTTTGCCGGTCTCGGCATCAACGCATCGCCCGGCAACCTGTCCGCCGACAGTCTCCTGCGGCCAGGCCGCATTGCCGCGGCCGGCTTCGAGGGCGCCTGGCCGCTCCTCGATCAAGCGAGCCAGCTAGTAGGCTTCCCCGAGATCTTCGGTAACGCGCTCACCATCTTCGTGCTGCTTCTGGCCTGGTTCCTGGTCCTCATCGCCTTCTTCATTCTTTCCATCCAGCTCTTCATCACCATCCTCGAGTTCAAGCTCACCACGCTGGCCGGCTTCGTCCTGGTGCCCTTCGCGCTCTGGAACCGCTCGGCGTTTCTGGCCGAGCGCGTGCTCGGCAATGTGATTTCGTCGGGCATCAAGGTGATGGTGCTTGCCGTCATCGTCGGCATCGGCTCCACGCTCTTTGGCGAGTTCGCTTCCGCCCTGCAGGGCCAGGAGCCGGACCTGGCGGCGGCCATGTCTCAGGTACTGGGTGCGCTGGCGCTGCTTGGGCTCGGCATTTTCGGCCCCGGGATTGCCTCGGGTCTTGTTTCCGGCGCGCCGCAGCTTGGCGCCGGCGCGGCACTTGGAACAACGGCGGCCGCAGCTGGATCAACGCTCGTTGCCGGAGGCGCTGCGTTTGCCGGCGCGCGCATGGCAACAGGCGGCGGCCTCGCCGCAGTCCGTGCCGGCGCCGCCATGGGGTCCGCTGCCACCGTCGCTTGGCAAACGGGGCGCGCGACATCGCCCGAGTCCGGGCTGTCCGGGGTAGCTGCTGGGCTGCATGGGGTTGCGAGTGCCGCTAGCGGCGCCGCGATGCGGGGAATGCGATCCGCAGCAGAACCATTCCGCCGTAGTGCCGACGCCGGTCGCGATGCCGGCTGGACCGCGACCGGCGGCATGCCGACCGCGTCAAAGACAGGAACCTCGCCCGCTGCAGCCTCTGACCCCGCGCCGGTCTGGGCAAGGCGTCTGCGTTCCGAACAGACCGCACGCGCCCATCGCAATGCTGCCACGCAGGCGGTGCGCGATGGAGATCGGGGCGGAAGCGGCGCCAATCCCTCCCTCAATGACAAGGAAGACTAGATGCTCTTCAAGCGACCCGTTCAGCGTTATGGAAAGACGCCCGAACCCGTAACACCCTACCAGAAGGCCAGCCAACTCTGGGATGAGCGCATCGGCACGGCGCGCGTCCAGGCCAAGAACTGGCGCTTCATGGCCTTTGGCTGCCTGGCTCTGACGACGGGGCTTTCCGGTGGGCTTCTGTGGCAGTCGATGCAGGGCCGCGTCGTGCCTTATGTCGTCGAGGTCGACCGCTTTGGCGAGGCGCACGCGGTCGCGCCGGCAGTCCAAAACTACCAGCCCGACGATGCCCAGATCGCCTGGCATCTCAGCCGCTTCATCCAGAATGTCCGTTCGGTTTCCACCGATGCGGTTCTGGTGCGGCAGAATTGGCTGTCGGCCTACGACTTTGCCACCGACCGAGCGGCGCTCTTCCTCAACGAATATGCCAAGGCGAACGACCCTTTCGGCCAAATCGGCACGCGCAGCGTGTCAGTGCAGGTGACCAGCGTGGTCAGGGCTTCCGACAGCTCGTTCCAGGTCAAATGGACCGAGCAGGTGTTCGAGCGCGGCAGCCTCGCCAGCACGACGCGCTGGATCGGGATCCTCACCATCCTCATCCGCCCGCCTAGGACAACCGAGCAGCTGCGCAAGAACCCGCTCGGCGTCTTCATCAACGCCATCGACTGGTCGCGCGAGCTCGACAGCGCCGCGCCAACCCCCGTTTCCCCTAAGGAGCCCGCCAATGACAAATAGAGCCCCATTGCTTCGTGCTGCCTTGATCCTGTCGGCGTCTGCTGCGGTTCTTTCGGCCTGTGCCTCGAAGCCAGTGCCGCCGCCTCAGATTTCCTATGACCACGAGGACTTCAAACCAGCCGCGATCGAGAAGGCGCCGGAGAAGCCGGTCAAGGTCGTGGAAGTGCCGAAACCGTTACCGTTGCCTGGTCAGTTGATGCCCGCACCCGGCAAGCCCGCCCCAGATAAGCGCTCGCCGGAAGAACAGGTCGCCGATGCCAACAAGGCGGCGACGCAACAACCCACCAAGTTTGGCTATGTCAATGCGGTGCAGGTTTACCCCTTTGCCGACGGCGCGCTCTACCAGCTCTACGCCGCGCCGGAGCGCGTCACCGATATCTCATTGCAGCGGGGCGAGAAGCTGACCTCGGTCTCAGCCGGCGATACGGTCCGTTGGGTGATCGGTGACACCGTTAGTGGCTCAGGCGATGACCAGCGCACTCATGTGCTGGTGAAGCCATTCGCGCCGGGGCTTGCCACCAATCTGGTCATCACGACGGACAGGCGATCCTATCACCTGCAGCTTCAAAGCACTGAGAAAACTGCCATGGCGGCGCTCTCCTGGATTTACAGCGAAGACCAACTCGTGGCGCTTCGGCGGCGCAATGCTCAGGCAGAGGCTGAAATGCCCGCGGCCTCGAACGTAGCACTCGAAAACATCCGCTTCCGCTATTCGATCACCGGCGACACGCCGCCGTGGAGACCGACGCGCGCCTTCGATGATGGCAGCAAGGTCTACATAGAGTTCCCGAAGCGCATTGATCAGGGCGAGGCGCCACCGCTCTTCATCGTCGGTGCTGACGGGGACAACCAGCTCGTCAACTATCGGATGCACGGCAACTACTACATCGTCGAGCGCCTCTTTGCCGCGGCTGAACTCCGTCTCGGCGCCAAGCAGCAGCAGGTGGTGCGCATCACCAGGACCGACGGACGGCAACTGCCGCGGCGGATATCGCTCTTTTCGCGTTTTGGCAGGTGAGGGGAGGCTCATGACCGACACGTCCCGCCCAAATGTTCCGCCCAAACTCGATCCCGAACAGCTGCAGCTGCGGGCCTCACCGCGCCGGGCCGTGCGCTTCAAGCGCGGCATAATCGTCGCGATCGCAGCTGTTGGCTCCGCCACCATCTTTGGCGTCACGATGATGGCGCTGCAGGGGCCGGCACTGCGCCTGAAGCAGCAGGCTGAAGAGCTTTACAGCACCGACCGCAACCCGACCGCCGAGGGACTTGAATCGCTGCCCAAGGACTATTCCGGGAGCAAGCCGAAGGCTCCGGTGCTTGGACCGCCGCTGCCCGGGGATCTCGGCCGTCCTATTCTCGAGCACCAGCGCCAGCTTGGCATCGCACCTGGGCAAGACGTTTCCGCCGAGGCGCAGCGGCTTGCACAACAAGCGATTGAGGCGCGCGAGTCGCAAGTCCTCTTCCGCATCGAAAACCGGCCCCAGCAGACGGAAGCTTTTGGCAACGGGCAGGGCGGACGTTCGCCTTTCGAGACGGCGTCTCCGCAGCCAGATACCGAAGGCCAGCGAGCTTCCGTCGCGCCGGCCGAGGGCGACCAGAACAATCAACAGCGCAAGCTCGATTTCATCGATCAACGGAACACCGGCGGGATCTACAACCCGCATGCACTGCAGACGCCGGCTTCGCCCTATCAGATCATGGCCGGTAGCGTGATCGCTGCAAGCCTGATCACCGGCATCAATTCCGATCTGCCCGGCCTTGTCGTCGCCCAGATCACCGAGAATGTGCACGACAGCGTCACCGGCAGCATCCTGCTCATCCCGCAGGGCTCACGGCTGATCGGCACCTACGACAGCGTTGTAGCCTTTGGGCAAAGGCGCGCTCTGTTGGTGTGGCAACGCATCGTGATGCCGGACGGCTCCTCTACCGAAATCGACAATCTGCCCGTGACCGACGCGGCCGGCTATGCCGGGCTCGAGGACAAGGTGGATTTCCATACTTGGCAGTTGATCAAGGGCGTCGCGGTGGCCACATTGCTGGGGGTTGGTACCGAGTTGAGCTTTGGGGAAAATGAAAGCGACTTGGTCAAGGCAATTCGTGAATCCACCCAGCAGAACGTCAGTCAAGCGGGCCAACGGATCACTGAAAAGAACCTGAACGTCCAACCCACGATCACCGTGCGCCCTGGTTGGCCGTTGCGCGTCATCGTGCACAAGGACCTCGTGTTGCGGCCATACACGGGGTGAACAGGAGGACTTCATGGCTAACCTGAAACTCGGAAAACTTCCGGACCGGACACCTTCGAAGATCACCATCACCGTTGGCGCCGACTTGAGCCAAGCACTCAACGACTATGCCGCACTTTACCGTGAGACCTATGGCGAGTCCGAAACGGTGGCGGAACTGATCCCCTTTATGCTGGTCGGGTTCCTGGAAGGCGACCGGGCATTTGCCAAGGCCAGAAAGGAAGGTCTGCCGGGCGCCGGCGCGTCGGAGAAACCATCAAGGCACTCAGCTTCAACATTGGACAATGCGTAGCGTGGGCGGCTCGGCTTGTCCGAGTAGAGATACAGCTGATGAAATTGCAGCACCAGGAAGTTTCCTGAGCGCAAATGCTGCTGTGGTTGAAGCAGCACCCTGATAGTGATCCCGCTCTAATGGCCTCTCTTGAGGTGACACGTCAAAGACGAGTGTTGAGCCGCGAGAAAACCGTGACCCAAACGCCCAAGCTCGTCGAGCCACGCCTTGCGGGTACGCAATAAAGCCTTCTTCATCAAAATCAGCCTCTCTCAAAATTGCAGCGGACCGCCTTCGCTATCCTGCACGGTTTGAAAAAAACGGTCCCCTACTTCGTCTGGATCGTCCCTCACCTCACCCGACGAGGGCGACGGCGCTACAGGCGAAGCCGCTGCTTTGGTGGTGCGTTCCCGAGCCCCTTTAGCGCAAGGGGGTCGTCACCCGCATCGGCCGAGACGCAGAGCGGCTTGGGGCGCTGCCTAGAGCCCGGCCCAAAGGGTGGGCTAGACTGCTTCTCTGCCCGGCTACTCTGCCGCCTCGGCCTGTATTTCGTGCGGCTGCTCGGGCACTTCCTTCTTCTTCCGCTTCTTCTTCCGGCCCTCGGCGGCAACAGCTTGGTCCGTGACGAAAATGACGCTCCCCGGAACATCCATGAGCTGCAGCGCCTTCATCCCGCGCATAAGGCTGATACGGGAAAACAGCGGAAGGTTTAGAGACCTTCCGGCAGAGTCCTTCCGGGTGACGATGCCAAAGACGATGCGGTACTTGCGGTCCCGCACAAGACCAACAAGCGCATCCGCGTCGCCGCCCGCCATCAGGTCGCGGACAAGCGCCTCTAGCTTGTCGACCGCCTGCGGCTCAAGGCGGATCAGTTCGATTGCGTTCACGCCCTGATTGAACAGATGGCTCAGCTGCGCAGACAGCGTTGACACCTTCACGTGATAGAAAGTTGCGACGCCATCGCGCACCGCCAGCAAGTCGCACGGCTCCACCGCGCTCTGCCCGTCCGGGCTGATATTTTGCATATCGAGGCAGGCGATGGCGGCATCGCCGGCGGCGACCGCCGCATTGTATTCGCCTTCGCTGGCATGGGCGTAAGCCGGCAAGTCGCTGGCGGCGAACAGCGGGTCGAGATAGGTGCTGAGGCGCGCGATATAGGTGTTCTCGACACGGTACCAATTGCCTTCGCAGAGATGGTAGGTATCGCCGTCGGCACCTTCCAGGGTAGTGTCGAAGACAAGGCTTTTGTAGATGCTGTAGCGGTCGCGGTCGTTCCCGTTCTCGTCCGTCAGGACCAGCACGTGCCGCCGCAAATCCTCAACGCCCATCCTATCAAAGTCGACCTCGTGCTCATCTAGATACGCAAAGTACCGCCCGATATAGACATCGTCATAGACGAGGCCGCGCCCGGCGCCGGCGAAAGCCACATAAAGATTGTCGCTGTAGTTGATGATTTCGGGCACGGTGATGTTGAGGTCGGGATCGCGCGCGCGGAACGCGGCCAACACACGGCCGTTCAGCGCCTCGATCTGCGCCGGGTCGCGCACCGGCACGATGTTCTGGATCTCAGGGAACGCCGCCTTGTAGGCATCGCTCTGGTATAGGGCCAGCAATTTCTCGCACAGGTCCGGCAGCTCGCCCGCCTCTACATCGGTGCTTATGCGCAGGTTGCTTGCGCCCGTGGCGTGTCGGAACAGGTCCTTGTGCTCGTCGCGCACCTTCCCGGTAAGGCTGCGCAGGATCGTGCTGTCCCGGTCGAAATCGAACAGCGTCAATTCGGATTCGATCGGCAGCTGTGTGCGCTGGCGCTTGGCGGCGCCGGGATCCAGCGTATCGGTGCTTTTCAGCTTGCGCGGGTCGAGGCTGTTGAGCGTGACCCGCAGTCCGAAATCATACTCATAACTGGAATCGATCAGGTTGTGAGCGACATGACCAAAGGACAGCGCGATACACCTGTCGCCGACCGGGATAAAAATGAGCGCGCCCTTTGTGACCTGCGTCAGCTCCTTCTCGATATTGAAGTACCCCTTCCACCAAGGCGGGCGCGGCGCGCTGTCCAATACAAAAAGAGACGCATTCTCTGGCAACCCCTGCGCGCCGACATCATCGTCGAGAACATGATCCTCCCGCAGTGCGTTCGTTGCGTCGTAGCCTTCCTTCAGAAGGTAGATCGAAAATCCCCTGCTTTTCGCCATATTTCCCCGGCACCCGCGAACGTAAGTATTTGTTCCTTATTCAGAGATGAGCCGTATAGCATTGTCAACAAAATACGCTCGCATGCTGTTTCATCGGCAGACACGACGGCACTCGGCGCAATGTGTTGGAAGGGCCGGCCGTTGGCGGAGGATCGTCCCCGGCAGGAGCGCCATTTCCGTGTAAAGCTCGGCACTACTTTCTGTTTCCAACGCAACGGATGTCTGCTTTCCTGGGCTCCTCTCGGGAAGGGCCAGTCCGTTGCTCTGGCTACGTCATTCCAGTTCTCGACCATCGCGCAGTCATTCTCGATGGTCCCGCGCCAAATGTTTGCGAACTCACATAGGTTCGTAAATTGGGACTTGCGATACAGGCACCTATATAGCAGCCGGCTGATATACCAGCGTATATTGACAGTTGCGATATACCAACCTATATCAGGCTAGCTCATCTCAGAGTCGCATACGCCATGAAGATCAGAACAGCTCGCGACATTGGTATCCTGATCAAGGAGGCCCGCACCCGGCGCGGCCTCTCACAGGCTGCCTTGGCCAAGATGATCAACACCACCCAGACGTGGGTGTCGTGGATCGAGAACGGCAAGCCCGGCGCCGAGATCGGCAACGTGCTCCTGGCGCTGACCACGCTTGGTGTGGAGCTGGACTTTCAGATCACGCCGGACCCGACGTCGGCTGCTAATCATCATAATGCCGATGAACGGCATGTCGAGGATTACGACGACGAGATTCCCTACAAGCTCTAAGGTGATGATGATCATGGTGAACCCGATCGACGCCCTCGACGTCTATATCGCTGGCAGACCGGTTGGGCGGCTCCACCACCTGCAGGGCGGCAAGCTTTCGTTCTCCTATGACGAGGCATGGATGGAGGGACGGGTGAGGATCCCGCTCTCCCTGTCCATGCCGACGATCACCAGGACCTACGAGGGCAAGGTCGTCGAGGCATTCCTCTGGGGCCTGCTGCCGGATAATGAGCAGACCCTCGGCAGATGGGCGCAGAGGTTCCAGGTCTCCGCCCGAAACCCGTTTGCCCTGCTCAAGAATGTCGGCCGCGACTGCGCCGGCGCCGTCCAGTTCCTTCCGCCTGGCCACCAGGTTTCCCGCGGCGAGAACGTGGAGTTGCTCACCGAGGCACAGATCGGCGACCGCCTGCGCGACCTGCGCAAGGATGGTGCAGCGACCCGCCGAATCGGCGATCCTGGTCAGTTCAGTCTCGCTGGTGCGCAGGCAAAGACGGCGTTCCATTTCGACAAGGGCAGCAAAAGCTGGGGGATCCCTCTCGGCGACACGCCCACGACACACATCTTCAAGCCGCCTTTGCCGCACTTGCACGGGCATACAGAGAACGAGCATTTCTGCCTGAAGCTTGCATGCAAGCTCGGCATGGACGCTGCACACAGCCAGGTTCTCGACTTCGCAGGCGAAAAGGCGATCGTTCTCGAGCGCTTCGACCGCCGCAGCATCGACGGCAAGACCATCCGCATCCATCAGGAGGACATGTGCCAGGCCCTATCGGTGATGCCGACGCTCAAATACGAGAACCAGGGCGGTCCAGGTATCACGACGATCTCCAAAACGGTGCTGTCGGCCTCCCTCGACCCCATCCGAGACCGTCAGACCTTCTTGGCCGCGAACGTCTTCAACTGGATCATCGCCGGCACGGATGCGCATGCAAAGAACTACTCGATGTTGCTCGGTGCCCAGGGCGAGGCCCGCCTAGCTCCGCTCTACGACATCTCCTCCATTCTGCCGCATCTCGGCGAGGGAGAGATCGAAGCTGAGATGCGCGACCTTAAGCTGGCGATGAAGATCGACAGAGTCTACCCGATCGACGAGATCATGCCACGCCACTGGGCGCGCTGTGCGTCCTCAGCAAAGGTTGGCGGCGAGTATACGGTGCGGACGATCCGCCATCAGCTCGCAGTGATGCCCGACATGGCATCGGAGTGCGCCCAAGAGCTTCGCCAGGAGGGGATCTTCCATGAGATCGTTGGTCGCCTCGTCGACGCGATCGCGACGCGCATCGAGGGGCTGTCCCGGATCTATGGAGAGGAAGCCGCCGCGGAGCCACTGGAGGTTGTGGATGTGAAAGTCGGGCGGGGATAGCGGATCCACGAACTAAATGCCGGCGAAACGGACGGACCACACACTGCCCACGGGATTCTCGCTCTAATAGCGGGGCCCCGGGCCGGGTAGATGGCCGGTTTCGGAACCGGCCATCGGCATCTTGAATAACGGGAATGGGGTCGGCTGCAGAACGGCAGCTTCCCGCCGAACTGCTGCCCAAGAGCGGCCAGTCTTCTCGGCCCGAACACCGTCATCCTTATTGAATTCGAGTTGCGGCGGTTTTCGACGGTCAGTATGATTTCCGGCGGTTGGAGATTTGTATCGGCGTTTGATGAACGACCGCTGTTGGGTTCAAAGTGGATGGTCGCGTTGGTGTATGGACAGCAGGCTTGCGGCGTCCATCGATTGAGATCACCCGCGGGTTTTTGCTCTTGAGTTCATCCAGATAATCGGCCCACCACTGCATCATCTCGACGCGCTCGTCCCAGTGCTCTGCCCGGGCGTAGGCGCGCCGAACGTCGTTATTCTCAATGTGGGCCAGCTGCCGCTCTATGGCGTCCGGATGCCACTTGCCGCATTCGTTCAGCAGAGTTGATGCCGTTGCTCGAAAACCATGCGCGGTAGCTTCTTCCTTGCCGTAACCCATACGACGCAGTGCGGCGTTAAGCGTATTGTCGGAAATCGGACGCGAAGCCGACCGAACACTAGGAAACAGCAGCGATCCATCACCAGAGATTTCTCTCAGTGAAGTCAGGACGCTGATCGCTTGCTTTGATAGGGGTACGCGGTGCGGCCGTCGCATTTTCATGCGTGCTTCAGGGATCGTCCACACCGAGCTTTCAAAATCGAACTCTTCCCATTCAGCGGCGCGAAGCTCGCCGGGGCGGGGAAACAGCAGCGCTATCAGCTTTAGACCGGCTCGGGTTGTAGGCTGTCCATCAAATGCATCGATCCCCCTCAGCAAACCGCCCAAGGCCTTCGGATCGGTAATCGCGGCGCGAGACGTTACCTTCGGACTGATGAGTGCGCCTCTGAGGGCGAAGGTCGGATCTGTCTCGGCGCGTGCGGTCGCGATTGCGTATCGAAACACGCTGCCGATGGTGGAGCGCAGTCGCCTGGCCGACTCGTATCGACCGCGAACCTCGACGCGACGGAGGGCGGTAAGGATGATAGCCGGATCGATCTTCCGAATGCACTTATCGCCGATTATCGGATAGGCAAAGTCGAGCAGCCATTTGACCTTGCTGATCGTCCGGACGGCACGTCCCTCCTTCTTCAGCTTGTCAACATATTCGTCCGCGATTGAGCGAAAGGAGTCTTTTGCCGAATCGGCCTTCCGCAAGCTGCGTTCCTTTCCAGGGTCGACGCCAGCTAGCAGGAGCCTTTTAGCATCATCGCGCGCCTCCCGTGCCTCGGCGAGAGAGATAAGCGGATAGCTCCCCAGCGCGAGCAGTTTCTGCTTGCCGTCAAAGCGGTAGGCGAGCCGCCAGAGGCGAGAGCCCGTGGGCTGTACCCATAGCTGCAGCCCGCCCCCGTCAGACAATTTCACGAGTTTGGAAGCAGGGCGGGCGTTTCGACATTTCACGTCGGATAGGGCCATTCGTCAGGTCTCCCTTGGCTGTTTCGATACCATCAGGATGTCGAATACCAACGGAAATACCATCCCCCCGCCTCGTTGGACCAAATGCGCCCGAAGCGCTCTCTGTCCCGCTTAATTGCGCAATGCGACGGAAAAAGATCAACAATTCCAGTGGCTTGCAGAAGCTGCAGCGTAGAAGGTTCGGCTTAACGGAGTGTCGGGAGAAGAGGGGATGGTGCCCAGAGGCGGATTCGAACCACCGACACGCGGATTTTCAGTCCGCTGCTCTACCAACTGAGCTATCTGGGCCTGTTCCGGCAAACGAAAACGCGTTGACCGGATTTCATCGAGGCGCCGTGGGCGCCCCTTGAAAGCGCGTGGGTTATAGCACGGGAATTCGGCCTGTCCAGCGCCTAGTGGGCGATTTCGGGCAGGAAAAGCGATGCCGTGCGGTGCCCCGGTTTCCATGCCGCTTGCAGGCCGGAATCGGGCACGGCATGGCACGATGCGGCCTTCGCCATCCCTGTCCGTGCCGCTATTGCCGGCTGACATGCCGTGGCACTGCCTTTAGCCGGCGATCGAGGCGCACCAATGCATTTGCGGCTCAGACGCGCCACTGGTCGCCGCCGCCTATCTGACGCCGGTCACGCCGCGGCGAAAATCGGAGGGCGACATGCCGGCGAGCTTGCGGAACGACTTGTTGAAGGCGCTGAGCGAGCCGAAGCCTGAATCCATGGCGACGCGCAGCACATTGGCGTCCTGATGCATCAAAAGCGCCTGCGCATAGCTCAGCCGCAACAGATTCACATACTCGTTGAGCGTCATGCCGGTGGATTTCTTGAACAGGCTCATGGCATATTTGGGATGGATGTCGGCGGCCGCCGCGATGTTCACGCAATCGATGTCGTAGAGGAAGTTTTCGGCGATGAAATCGCACATGCGTCCGACATTGCGCGACGATTGCTGGTCGAAGGGGCTGCCTGTTTCCTGGTCGGTCGGAGTTGCGGATACCAGCCGGTAGGGCTCGAACCGCACCCGCTCCAGCCGCAGCAGCAATTCGTTGACGGCATGTTCGGCCTTGGCCTGGTCGCCGGACCGGGCGTAGCGGTTCCAGCGCTCGAAATTATGGTTGTCGGACTGGTCGGTGGCTGATGTCACCAGTGTCGCGCCGGTCATCAGCCGGTGCCTTATATCGGTGGGCAGGTGCAGCCGGAAGAAGTGCACCAGTGGCAGATGCGCCCCGGCATAGATGGCGTCGTCGGACAAATCGTCCATCTGGTGCGGCAGGCCACCCCAGAACAGGCACATCTCGCCGGCCGAAAGCGAAATCTCGTGGTCGTTCATGAGGTAATGCACGCTGCCGCGCACGATGAAATTAACCTCGACCTGGGCGTGCCAGTGCGGCTTGAGCATCACCAGCGGATTGGTGTGAAACATCTGCAGGAGCAGCGGCAGGCCTTCCACGCTGCTGGCCCCAGGCTGGTAGAACGGCCGTTCAGGCATCTTACTTTCCGCCAATTTCATATTCCCTTTGACGGCGACAGGCCTTGCCCACTGCATAGTCTAGCCACGCTCACAGTGAGAGAGCAAATGAATGGGAGGATTTCAATGCGCATCACAATGACCTGCGCCGCGCTCGCGCTTGCCCTGGGCTCAGCCCCGGCCTTCGCGCAATCCGGCGAAATCACCATCTGGAGCTGGAATGTCGCGGCTTCATCGCTGAAGGCGACCATTGCCGGCTTTAACAAGCAATTTCCCGACGTCAAGGTCACGGTCCAGGATCTCGGCAACCAGCCAACCTACGACAAGTCGATCGCCGGCTGCGCCGCCGGCGGCGTAGGCCTGCCCGACATCGTCACCGTCGAGAACGGTGAGGCCGAGAATTACTGGAGCCAGTTCCCCGACTGCTTCGTCGACCTGCATACGCTGGGCTACACAGCCGACGACCAGAAAAAGTTCCCCGATTTCAAGCGCACCGAGCTGGAAGTGGGCGACAAGGCCTACGCAATGCCGTGGGATTCCGGCCCGGTGGCCGCCTTTTATCGCCGCGACTTCTACGAAAAGGCCGGCGTCGATCCGACTTCGATCAAGACCTGGGATGATTTCATCGCCGCCGGCAAGAAAATCCAGGCCGCCAACCCAGGCGTCTCGATGACCAATGCCGATTTCAACGGTGACTCGGAATTCTTCCGCATGATCTCCAACGAACAGGGCTGCGCCTATTTCTCCGAGGACGGACAATCGATCACGGTCAACCAGCCCAAATGCGTCGATGCCATGACCAAGGTCAAGGAGATGAAGGACGCCGGCATCATCTCGTCGGCCGACTGGGGCACCAAGATCACCAACAACACCGCCGGCACCGTCGCCACCCAGATCTATGGCGGCTGGTATGAGGGCACCATTCGCACCGAATCTGCCGGTGAAAACGGCAAATGGGGCGTCTATCTGATGCCGAGCCTCACCGCCGACGGGCCGCGCGCCGCCAATCTCGGCGGTTCCTCACTGGCTATCACCTCGGCGTCGAAGAACAAGGAGGCCGCCTACGCCTATCTGAAATACACGCTCGGAACCAATGAAGGCCAGATCACGATGCTGAAGGAGTTCGGCCTGGTGCCGTCCCTGATCTCGGCGCTTGACGATCCCTATGTCGCGCAAGGCCTGCCTTATTGGGGCGGCCAGGCGGTGTGGAAGGACATTCTCGGCACCTTGCCGAAGGTTGTTCCGAGCCGCGGCACGCAGTTCCAGAGCGACGCCGAAATCATCGTCCGCGCCGTGCAGACCAAGTATCTGGCCGGCGGCTACCCCGACGCCAAGACGGCACTCGACGATGCCGCAAGCCAGATCGCGGCGGCAACCGGACTGCCCGTCAAGTCATAACCTCCCAAGCCGGGTCCGGGACAGGCGTTTGCGCCGCCCGGACCTGGTCGCGGCCTGTGGGGTTCTCCCACGGGACCTGTATTTGCTGGCAAACCGGCTCCGCTGCTGCGGGCCATGGCCGAAGCGGCAACGAAATGAAGGAGGAGGAAGATGCGCAATCGCAACGCCACGGCCTATCGCTTCCTCACGCCCTATCTGCTGATCTTCGCGATCTTCTGGGTATGGCCGATCATCAGCTCCTTCATGATTTCCTTCCAGGCGACGCGTACCGTGCCGTGGCGGTTCGCGCCCGGCTTCAACTGGGGCCGGTTGATCGGCGATCCGGCCTTCTTCAACGCCCTGAAGAACACGCTGCTCATCCTGGTCATCCAGGTGCCGGTGATGATCTCGCTGGCGCTCGTCATGGCGGTGCTTTTGAACTCGCCGCTCTTGAAGGCGCGCGGCCTCTACCGCTTTGCCTTCTTCGCCCCCGTGGTGGTCGGCGAAGTTGCCTATTCGGCGGTGTTCCGGCTGATGTTCAACCTCGATTTCGGCATCATCAACAAGCTCCTGAACAGCATCGGCCTGCCCAAGGTCGACTGGTTTTCCAACGTCACTCCGGCGATGGCGCTGATCATGATCGCGGTGACCTGGCGCTGGGCCGGTTACAACGCCATCATCCTGCTCGCCGGCATGCAGTCCATTCCCGAAGATGTCTACGAGGCGGCGACGCTCGACCGCGTCAGCAAGCTCAAGCAGTTCTTCTACATCACCCTGCCGTTGCTCAAGCCGGTCATCGTGTTCTGCCTCGTGCTGTCGATCATCGGCACCATGCAGCTGTTCACCGAGCCCTTCCTGATCACCGAGCGCGGCGGGCCGGGCGGCGGCACCGAGACGCTTGGCCTGCTGCTTTACCGCCAGGGCTTTCGGTCGCTCAATTTCGGCTACGCCTCGGCCGTCGCCTACACCATGGCCGGGCTGGCGATCGCCATCACGCTGGCGCAGCTGTGGCTGACGAGGGAACCGAAATGAGTTCGCGCTCCGCAGCCAGATTGGGACGCAGCATCGCTCTGCATCTGTTCCTGACGCCGCTGGCGCTGATCTGGCTGTTTCCGCTGTGGATGATGGTCGTGTTCTCGACCATGCCGGACAACGGCATCTTCAGCCCCGGCATCGAGCTTTTGCCGCACGGCAATTTCATCGACAATTTCAACAATCTGCAGCGTGACACGAACTTCGTCGGCGCCATAGGCATTTCGGTCTCGGTGGCGGTGACCTACACATTCCTGTCGGTGCTGCTGACGTCGATGGCCGGCTGGGCGCTGGCCCGCTACCAGTTCTTCGGCAAGGGCGTGGTTGTCGCCATCATCCTCGGCACCATAACGCTGCCCTATGCGGTCGTGCTGATCCCGCAATTCATCATGGTGGCGCGCGACTTCAAGCTCGCCAACACCTGGGTGGCGCTGATCGTCCCGCCGCTGTTCAATTCGCTCGGCGTGCTGTTCATGCGGCAGAGTTTTTCGATGATGCCGGACGATCTCTTCGATGCGGCGCGCGTCGAGGGCGTCAAGGAATGGCGCATCTTCCTCTTCGTCGCGCTGCCTTTGGCGCGGCCGATGCTGGCCGCACTCGCCATCATCCTGTTCCTCGCCTCCTGGAACAATTATCTGTGGCCGCTTTTGATCAACAGCCAGCCGGGTTCGATGACAGCACCCGTAGCGCTCGGCACGCTGATCGGCCTCACCAAGGTGTCATGGGGCGGCATCATGGCGGGTGCGGTGATGCTGACGGTGCCGATGCTCGTCGTCTTCGTGCTGCTGCAGCGCCATTTCATCGCCGGCATCGCCGCCGGCGCGGTCAAGTAAGGGGCAGCATGGCAACGGTCACGCTTAACAGTGTCGTCAAGCGCTTCGGCGTCTTCGAGGTCGTCCATGGCGCGAGCATCGACATCAAGGACGGCGAGTTCGTCGTCTTCGTCGGCCCCTCCGGCTGCGGAAAATCGACGCTGCTCAGGATGATCGCCGGGCTCGAGGACATTAGCGGCGGCGAGATCGCCATCGGCGGCAAGGTGGTCAACGATGTCGAGCCGGCCGACCGCGGCATCGCCATGGTCTTCCAGTCCTACGCGCTCTATCCGCATATGAGCGTCGAACAGAACCTCTCTTTCGGCTTGCGCATGACCGGCAATCCAAAGGCCGACACCGAACGGCGGGTGAAGCGGGCGGCCGAGATCCTGCGCATCAGCGAATTGATGGACAGGCGCCCGAAAAAACTCTCCGGCGGACAGCGCCAGCGCGTCGCCATCGGCCGCGCCATCGTGCGCGAACCGCAGGTGTTCCTGTTCGACGAGCCGCTCTCCAACCTCGACGCCGAATTGCGCGTCCAGATGCGCGTCGAGATCTCCCGGCTGCACAAGGAACTCGGCACGACAATGATCTATGTCACGCACGACCAGACCGAGGCGATGACGCTCGCCGACAGGATCGTCGTGATGCGCGCCGGCCATATCGAGCAGATCGGCCGGCCGCTCGATCTCTATGACAACCCCGACAATCAGTTCGTTGCGGGCTTTGTCGGGTCGCCGAAGATGAACTTCATCAAGGGCCGGGTTGTCGGGCACGATGCGGGTGGCGTGGTGGTCGATCTGGCGGGTCAGGAGAAGACCCGCATCACGCAACCGCTGACCGGCGCTGCACCCGAAATGGGCAGCCCAAAAATCGGCAGCAAGGTCATTGTCGGCGTGCGGCCCGAACATTTCGGCAATGCCGGAGAGGGCGACGCCGACCTTGTGGTTGCCATCGACGTGGTCGAGCACCTGGGCGGCACAAGTTTCCTCTACGCAAGAACGGCCAATGGTGACGACGTGGTGATCCAGCGCGACGCGACAAAGGTCCCCGACACATCAGAGATCACCGTTTCCATCCGCAAATCCTACCTGTTCGACGAAAAAGGACTGCGGCTGCGCTGACCGGCCGCCGTTTCCAGCCTTCAAGGAGAATGACAATGACCGCAACCACGCCCATTCGCTGGGGCATCCTCGGACCGGGCAGCATCGCCCAGTCCTTTGCCGGTGGCGTGGCCGATTCGCGCACCGGAAAGCTGGTCGCCATCGGTGCCCGCAATCCCGCCAAGCCCGGCCTCGCCGAGAGTTTCCCCGGCGCCCGCATCGTCGATGGCTACGATGCGCTGCTTGCTGATCCCGAAATCGATGCCGTCTACATTTCGATACCGCATCCCGGCCATGCGCAATGGGCGATCAAGGCGGCCGAGGCAGGAAAGCATGTGCTGTGCGAAAAGCCGCTGGCGCTGACCGCCTTCGAGGCCGACGCCATGATGCATGCCGCGCGCAAGGCCGGCACGTTTCTCGGCGAAGCCTTCATGTACCGGCTGCATCCGCAGACGCTGAAGCTGGTGGAACTGATCAGATCGGGCGTCATCGGCGAGATCAGAATGATCAAGTCGAGCTTTGGTTTTGCGATGCCGCGCTTCATGCCGGAGCACCGGCTCTACGCCAACGATCTCGCCGGCGGCGGCATTCTTGACGTCGGCGGCTATCCCGTCTCGATGGTGCGGTTGATTGCCGGCGCCGCGGCCGGAAAACCCTTCGCCGAGCCTGACAAGGTGGTCGGTACTGCCCATCTTGGCCAGTCCGGCGTCGACGAATGGGCCTCGGCGCTGCTGCATTTCCCGGGTGGCATTGTCGCCGAAGTCTCCTGCAGCATCTCGCTTAACCAGGACAATGTTCTGCGCATCCTCGGCACCAAAGGCCGCATCGAGGTGCCGGACTTCTGGTTCGCCGGCGGCAACCGCGACGTTGGTCTCGGCCGGATCGACGTCATCGCATCCGATGGCACGCGCGAGACCATCAGCGTCAACGAGAAGCGTCATGTCTATTCCTTCGAGGTCGACGCAGCCGGTGAGGCCATCCGCGCCGGCGGCCAAGAATTCGCCTGGCCCGGCATGGCATGGGCGGAAAGCCTCGGCACCTTGCGTGTACTGGACAAATGGCGGGCGGCCGCCGGCCTCGAATACGGGATCGAGAAGGCCCAGCAACGCATCAATACCATCTCCGGCCGGCCTTTGCGGTCCGGCGGCACGGCGATCGCCAAGCGCACCATTCCTGGCCTGTCGAAGCCGGCATCGGTGGTGGCGCTCGGCTTCGAGGATTTCCGTACCTTTTCCTCAGGCTCGATCCTGCTCGATGCCTTTTTCGAGGCCGGCGGCAATCTTTTCGATACCGGCTATGTCTATGGCGGCGGCTATACCGAGAAGCTGCTTGGCGAGTGGTTGAAAAACCGTGGCGTACGCGCGCAATCGGTGGTCATCGCCAAGGGCGCGCACTCGCCGCTGTGCTATCCCGATGTGATCGGCAAGCAGCTCGACCAGTCGCTCGAACGCCTGCAGACCGACCATGTCGATGTCTACTTCATGCACCGCGACAATCCGGATGTGCCGGTCGGCGAATTCGTCGATGCGATGGATCGTGAGGTGAAGGCAAGCCGCATCCGCGGCCCGTTCGGCGGCTCGAACTGGACGATGGAACGCATGGATGAGGCGATTGCCTATGCCGAACGCACCGGCAAGCAAAAGCCCGGCGCGCTGTCCAACAATTTCTCGCTGGCTGAAATGCTGGAGCCGATCTGGGCAGGCTGCGTCACGTCCTCCACGGATGCATGGAAGGCCTGGCTGACATCCAGGCAGATGCCGAATTTCGCCTGGTCGAGCCAGGGGCGCGGCTTCTTCACCGATCGCGCAGGTCGGGACAAGCAAGACAATGAGGAGCTGGTGCGGGTCTGGTACTCCGAGCGGAATTTCGGCCGCCGCGACCGGGCGATCGAACTTGCCGCGAGACTGGGCAAGAGCCCGATCCATATTGCGCTGGCCTATGTGCTCGCTCAGCCCTTCCCATCCATCCCGCTGATCGGGCCACGCACGCTGGATGAGTTGGACGACAGCCTGCGCGCTCTCGACATCACGCTTTCGCAAGCCGATCTCGAATGGCTGGATGGCGGCAGTCTGCGCGCTGCCTAGCTGGCTGCCGGCTTAACGGTCGCGGCGTCAGGTCTCGTCATCAGGCGCCCTGACGCCACGCCTGGCCGGAGTCCGCAAATTGGCGTACATGCCTGTGGTGCGGAATTGGCTCGGCGTGATGCCGTAGCAGCGGCGGAAGACCTTCGAAAAATAGTTCGCGTCCTCGAAGCCGCACAGGATGGCGACCTCCTTCACCGGCAGAAAATCCGCCTTGGTCAGCAGCTTCGCCGCGCGTTGCAGACGCTGCTGCAGCACGAACTCGGCAGGCGGCAAGCCTTCGCTTTCAGCAAAACAGCGTGAGAAATGGGCCCGGCTGAGGCCGCTGATCTGGACAAGGTCCGCCACCGGCAGCGGCTTGTCGAGATTTGCGTTGATGTGATCGATGACCGGCTGCATGGCGCTCTGTTTTTCGGCAAAGGCATGGGAGCCGAAGACATCGTCATAGAGCGCCATCGCAGCCTCGTAGGCGACCGCCGAAGCAGCACCCGGCGAAGCGGCGCCTTTGATCAGGCGCAGGCTGCAATCGGCAAGATGATCGATCGTCGCCGGCTGCAGCCGAAATACAGGACCCGAGACGCTGAGGATCGACTTGTGAATGCGCAACGCCTCCTCGCCGTTCATCGAAATCCAGAAATACTCCCAGCGCTCGTCCTCAGCCAGCCAGTAGCGGTGGTTGTGCGGCACCAGCACCAGCAATGTGTCGTTCTTCTGCAGGCGGTAATTGCGGTTCTCGTAGCGCAGCCGGCCAGTCCCGCTGATCGTGTGCTGGAGCACGGTGAACGGCGTCTGGCCGCGCTTTCGCCCATCCCAGTCGTAGATCTCGTCCTCGCGCACTTCATAGCCCGTGCTCGTCGGCATGGCATGCAGGCGCTGGCGGCCGCGCGGCAGCGAGATCGTGCGCATGGACTGTCCGTTTTGTATCAAATCCTGCAGCACAAAATTACCCCCGAAAGCATAATCCTTCTCTGGTCGCGCTCGCGAATAAGCGCATAATCCCCGTCGAAAAGCGAGAGAGATCCGCAGTCGAGGAGCGGACGGGGAGGTTGGCGAGCCCGATTCCGGCTTGTCCTGCATACATGTCGGCATGTGGCTACAGCTTCCCATTGTCATTCCTTGCCTGCAATTCGAAGTGGAATGAGGTGCGGCTGATGAGTTTCAAAATCGCTATCATCGGCGCGGGCAGCGTCGGCTTCACCAAGAAATTGTTCACCGACATCCTGTGCGTGCCCGAATTCGAGGACATCGAATTCGCGCTGACCGATGTCAGCGAGCACAACCTTCAGATGATCAAGGCGATCCTCGACAAGATCGTCGAGGCAAACAGATTGCCGACCAGGGTGACGGCGACGACCGACCGCCGCCAGGCTCTCGAAGGCGCTCGCTACGTCATCAGCTGCGTGCGGGTCGGCGGTCTCGAAGCCTATGCCGACGATATCCGCATTCCCCTGAAATATGGCATCGACCAATGCGTCGGCGACACGATCTGTGCCGGCGGCATTCTCTATGGCCAGCGCAACATCCCGGTGATCCTGGATTTCTGCAAGGACATGCGCGAGGTCGCCGAGACGAACGTCAAGTTCCTGAACTACGCCAACCCGATGGCGATGAACACCTGGGCGGCGATCGAATACGGCAAGGTCGACACTGTTGGGCTCTGCCACGGCGTCCAGCACGGCGCCGAGCAGATCGCCGAGGTGCTTGGCGCCAAGTCCACGCAGGAGCTCGACTATGTCTGTTCCGGCATCAACCACCAGACCTGGTTCATCGGCCTGCGCCTGAACGGCCGCTCCATCGGCAAGGACGAACTGGTGGCTGCCTTCGAGGCGCATCCCGTCTATTCCAGGCAGGAGAAACTGCGCATCGATGTCCTGAAGCGCTTCGGCGTCTATTCGACCGAAAGCAACGGCCATCTTTCCGAATATCTGCCCTGGTACCGCAAACGTCCCGACGAGATCACGCGCTGGATCGATATGTCCGACTGGATCCATGGCGAGACTGGCGGCTATCTCCGTTACTCCACCGAAACCCGCAACTGGTTCGAGACGGAATATCCGCAGTTCCTCGAAGCGGCGTCCAAGCCGATCGACCGGGAGAAGCGCTCCAACGAGCATGCCAGCCACATATTGGAGGCGCTGGAGACCAACCGGGTCTATCGCGGCCACTTCAACGTCAAGAACAATGGCGTGATTACCAACCTGCCGCAGGACGCCATCATCGAGTCGCCGGGCTTCGTCGACCGTTTTGGCATCAACATGGCCGCCGGCATCACGTTGCCGGAAGCCTGCGCCGCCACCTGCATCGCTTCGATCAACGTCCAGCGCATGTCGGTGCATGCCGCGATATCAGGCGAGATCGATCTTCTGAAGCTCGCCGTGCTGCATGACCCATTGGTCGGCGCGGTTTCGACGCCGGAGGAGGTCTGGCAGATGGTCGACGAAATGGTCGTCGCCCAGGCAGCCTGGCTGCCGCAATATGCCCATGCGGTTCCGGCCGCCAGGGAGCGGCTGTCGACATCTCAGGTGAAGACCCGCGAGTGGGCGGGCGCCGCACGGCGCAGCGTTCGCTCGATCGAGGAATTGCGCGCCGAAAAAGCCGCGCTGAAGCAAGCCGGCTGAGGCGGGCCGGCTGAAAATTCATGCGGTGATGGTGGATCCATGGGAGGCGGATTCATTGCCACGAAGCCGTTTGAATTCGAGGAGAGGCGGAGCGGGTGCAAACGCTCCGGACAAACAAGAGGGAGAGAGACCGTGAGGAATTTACGCAATATCGGCCTTGCTGCCGGACTGACGCTGAGCGTCTCGGTCTCGGCACTCAGTGCTTACGCTTCCGAGCCGACGGTTCCGCCGGCGCCGACACCGTTTCCCGCCGAGGGCAAGATCAACTATGTCGCGCGAGACTCGATCCTGGAGTTCAAGGCGCTTCCCGAATATCACGAGCCCGACTGGGTCACCGAGAAATACGTCAAGACCGGCAAGCTGCCGCCGGTGAAAGACAGGCTGCCGAAAGATCCGCTGGTCTACAAGACGGGCAACATGCAGGACGGCATCGGCGTCTATGGCGATACGATGCGCCACGTCATCGGCGGGCGGCCGGAAGGCTGGAACTACGGCGCCGGTCAGACGCAAGGCTGGGGCGGCATCGACATCGGCCTCTCCGAATGCCTGACGCGCACCGCCCCGCTGTTCCAGGTCGAGGCCAAGGACACCGAGCCGCTGCCGAACCTGGCCAGGAGCTGGGATTGGTCGAGCGATGGCCACAGGCTGACCATGCACCTCATCGAAGGAGCGAAGTGGTCGGACGGCGTGCCTTCAATGCCGACGACGTCATGTTCTACTGGGACGACGAGGTGGTCGATCCTAACGTCTCGCCGCTGAACGGTGCGACGCCGGAAACCTTCGGCGTCGGCACGACGCTGAAGAAGATCGACGACTACACCATCGAATGGACCTTCAAGGATGCCTTCCCGAAGCAGTACCTGTACGCCATGGCCTACGGCACCTTCTGTCCGGGCCCCGCGCACATCCTGAAGCCGCAGCATCCGAAATACTCGAAGAATACCTATGATCAGTTCAAAAATGCCTTCCCGCCGGAATTCATGAACATGCCGGTGATGGGTGGCTGGGTGCCGGTCGAATACCGGCCGGACGACATCATCGTCATGCGCCGCAATCCCTATTACTGGAAGGTCGACGAAAAGGGCAATCAACTGCCCTATCTCAACGAACTGCACTACAAGCTGTCGACCTGGGCCGACCGCGATGTCCAGGCGGTGGCCGGCGCGGCCGATTTTTCCAATTTGGAGCAGCCGGAAAACTTCGTCGCCTCGCTGAAGCGTGCGGCAGAGGCGAACGCGCCGGCCCGTCTTGCTTTCGGCCCGCGGCTCATCGGCTACAATCTGCGCTTTAATTTTTCTGCCAATGGCTGGGGCAATCCGGACGAACGCGGCCAGGCGATCCGCGAGTTGAACCGCAACGAGGATTTCCGCAAGGCCGTCACCATGGCGCTCGACCGCAAGGCGCTCGGCGACTCGCTGGTCAAGGGACCGTTCACCGCCATCTATCCCGGCGGCCTGTCGTCAGGAACCAGCTTCTACGACCGCGCTTCGACGGTCTACTACCCCTTCGACCTCGAGGGCGCCAAGGCCGAACTCGCCAAGGCCGGCCTCACGGATACGGACGGCGACGGCTTCGTGAATTTCCCTTCCGGCACCGCCGGCGGCAAGAATGTCGAGATCGTGATGCTGGTCAACAACGACTACACGACCGACAAGAGCCTTGCCGAAGGCGTCGTCGCCCAGATGGAAAAGCTCGGGCTTCGGGTCGTGCTCAACGGCCTCAACGGGACCCAACGCGACGCTTCGCAATATTCCGGCCGCTTCGATTGGCTGGTCCGTCGCAACGAACAGGAACTGACGTCGGTGGTGCAGAACACCGTGCAGCTTGCCCCGGTCGGTCCGCGCACCAGCTGGGACCATCGTGCGCCGGAGAACGGCGAGGTCGATGTGATGCCGTTCGAAAAGGACCTCGTCGACATCGTCAACAAGTTCGTCTCCACCCAGGACAATGACCAGCGCGCCAGCCTGATGAAACAATTCCAGAAGATCTCGACGGAGCACGTCTACAATGTCGGCCTGACGGAGTATCCCGGCGCGCTGATCGTCAACAAGCGTTTCTCGAACATCCCACAGGGCACGCCGATCTTCATGTTCAACTGGGCCGAGGATTCGATCATCCGCGAACGGGTCTTTGTCGCGGCCGACAAGCAGGCGAAATACGAATTGTTCCCGCAAGAACTGCCCGGCAAACCCGGAGAGAAGGGGCCGATGAATTAGGTTTACCTCCCTGACTGAGAGACCTCCGGCCGCGCCGCTGGCGCGGCCGGACAAACCAACCTCCGGACGCAACCAAGGGCGCGATCGGCGAGACGAGGAAACGAACCGTCCATGCTGCGATTCCTGCTCACGCGAATAGCGTCGGCAATCCCGGTCCTCGCCATTTTGAGCCTGGCCACATTTGCCATCATCCAGGCGCCGCCGGGCGATTATGCCGACTACATCCGCTCGCAGGCGATCAACCAGGGTGGAGCCTCCTTCGCCGAGGCCGACGCGCAGGCAAAGGCCTACCGCATCGAGCATGGTCTCGATAAGCCGCTTCCCCTCCAGTATCTCAACTGGATCGGCGGCATCGTCACCCGAGGCGATTTCGGCTACAGCCTCTATTACAACAAACCGGTCGCCGACGTGGTCGGCGAGCGCCTGCCGCGCACGCTTCTCCTGGCGCTGGTCTGCCATCTGCTGGCTTCGGTGCTGGGCATAACATTCGGCATATGGGCGGCGACCCGGCAATACACCTGGATCGACTCGGCGCTGTCGGCCATCTCCTTCCTCGGCATGACGGTGCCGCGCTTCCTGATGGCGTTGATCATCGTCTATCTCCTGGTCTTCCAATTCAACGTGTCGGAGATCGGCTCATTCTTCTCGCCGCAATATGGGGGCGCGCCGTGGTCGTGGGCCAAATTCGTCGATCTGGTCAAGCATGTCTGGCCGGTGGTGGCGATCGCGACTTTCGGCGGGCTCGCCTACAATATGCGCGTCATGCGCGGCAATCTGCTCGATACGCTGAACGCGCAATATGTCGAGACGGCAAGGGCCAAGGGGCTGACCGGCGCCGCCGTCGTCATGCGCCACGCCGTGCCTAACGCACTGCACCCGCTCATCATGTATCAGGGTGTGGTGCTGCCTTACATGTTGACCGGCGAAATCGAGACGGCGATCATCTTCGCGCTGCCGACTGTCGGCCCGGCGATCGTCGGCTCCATGGCTGTCGGCGATGTCTATGTCACCGCCACCTTCATGATGGTGCTGTCGGCGACGCTGATCGTCGGCAACATCATCGCCGACATGCTGCTCGTGCTGCTCGATCCGCGCGTGCGCCAGTTCGGGGAGCGCTGAGATGCTGGCGCGCGATCCATCCCCTCCACCGCTGCCGGCCGAAGGTCGCATCGTAGCCAAACCGGCGCGCGGTAACGAAAGCTACCTCGCCCTTGTCTGGCGCCGGCTGAAGCGCTCCTGGACCGGCATGGCCGGGCTCTGGCTCGTCGTGCTGCTGCTGGTGATGGCCGTGTTCGCCGAGTTCATCGCGCCAATGGACCCGAAGGTGACGGATGTCGGCTTCGCGCCTCCGCAGGTGCCTGTTTTCCATGACAGAGATGGCGGTTTCGTCGCGCGGCCGAGGGTCTATGCGCTGGCCGATTCGGCGGACCTCGATCCGGTCACTTTCCAGCCCGTCGTCGGTCCCGACTACGATCATCCAAGGCTGCTTGGTTTCTTCGTGCATGGCGCGCCTTACAAGCTCTTCGGGCTGTTGCCGGCGGACCGGCATCTGTTCGGCTCGCTGGACGGCCAGCCGGTGCATTTCCTGGGCACCGACAAGTTCGGCCGCGACGTGCTGTCGCGTGCCATCCATGGCTCGCGCGTCTCGCTAATGATCGCGCTGACGGTCGTCTTCATCATCACCGTCATCGGCACCACCGTCGGCATGGTCTCCGGCTATTTTGGCGGCAGGTTCGATGTCTGGATGCAGCGCTTCGTCGAACTGGTGCTCGCCTTCCCGCAGCTGCCGCTCTATCTGGCGCTGACGACGCTGATCCCGGTCACCGCTCCCACCAACGTCTTCCTCGCTTTCGTCATCATCGTCATGTCGGCCTTGGGTTGGGCGCAGATGTCTCGCGAGGTGCGCGGCAAGACTTTGGCGCTGGCGCGGATCGAGTATGTGCGCGCCGCCATGGCGGTCGGCGCCACCGACCGTCGCATCATCATGCAGCACATCTTCCCCAATGTGATGAGCCATGTGATTGTCGCCGTGACGCTGGCGATCCCGACGGTGGTGCTGCTCGAATCCTTCCTCGGTTTCCTCGGCTTCGCCGTCAAGCCGCCGCTGATCTCGTGGGGTCTGATGCTGCAGGACACCGCGACCTATTCCGTCATCGGCACCTATCCCTGGATCCTGTCGCCGGTCGGTTTCGTGCTCGTCACCGTCTTTGCCTTCAACGCGCTGGGCGATGGCCTGCGCGACGCCGTCGACCCTTATTGAGGTGCCTGAGATGTCCGTCGCGCTCGCCGAATCCTTCGCACCAACCGTCCGTCACGACCATGACGGACGCCGGGGCCAGCCGATCATCGACGCCCGCAACGTCGCCGTGGCCTTCAAGGTCGAGCATGGCGTCGTCGACGCGGTCAAGGACATCTCGTTTCAGCTCTATCGCGGCGAGACGATCGCCATCGTTGGCGAATCCGGTTCGGGCAAGTCGGTGACGGCGCGCACCGTCATGGGCCTTCTGTCGCGGCGCGCCACCGTGTCCCCCGGATCGAGCGTCTGCTATGACGGGCAAAACATCCTGAAATTTCCCGAGAGCGCCCGGCGCAAGCTGCGCGGCAACCGCATCTCGATGATCTTCCAGGAGCCGATGAGCTCGCTCAACCCGATCTATACGGTCGGCAGCCAGATCGTCGAGGCGATCCGGGTGCATCGCAAAGTCAGCCGCAAGCAGGCCTGGGCGCGCGCACTGGAACTTCTGCAGCATGTGCAGATTCCCGATCCCGCCGCGCGGCTCAAGCAATACCCGCACCAGCTATCGGGCGGGCAACGCCAGCGGGTGATGATCGCCATGGCGCTGGCCAACAATCCCGATGTGCTGATCGCGGATGAGCCGACCACAGCGCTCGATGTCACCGTCCAGGCGCAGATCCTGAACCTGATCCGCAGCCTGCAAAAAGAACTGCGCATGGCGGTGATCCTGATCACCCACGACCTGACCGTGGTGCGCCAGTTCTCCGACTACGTTTATGTCATGCAGCATGGCGAAATGTGCGAGCACAACGTCACCGAACGGCTGTTCGCCAATCCACAGCACCCCTATACGAGACGGCTGCTGGCTTCCGAGCCGCAGGGGCAGCCGAAGCCGCTGCCGGAGGGCTGCGGCACCATCCTGGAGGCCAGCGGCGTGCGCGTCTCATTCATGCTGCGCCACGGCACCTTCCTGAAACCGGACTGGCGAGAGCTGGTCGCCGTCGACGATCTCGGCCTGAAACTCTGTCGCCACGAGACGCTGGGGCTGGTCGGCGAGTCCGGTTCAGGCAAGACCACCTTCGGCCAGGCCCTGCTCAGGTTGATCGACGCCAAGCGCGGCGAGATCCGTTTCGACGGCAAGCCGATCCACGGCCTGTCGCGGGCGCAGATGCGGCCGTTGCGCTCGCGCATGCAGATCGTCTTCCAGGATCCGTTCTCCTCGCTCAACCCGCGCATGACGATCGGCCAGATCATCGAGGAAGGGCTGATCGTCAACAGCATAGGGGCGACGCGGCGCGAGCGGGTCGAACGGGTGCGCGACGCGCTGGTCAGCGCCGGCATGCCGGGCGATATACTGTCACGGTTTCCGCACGAATTCTCCGGTGGCCAGCGCCAGCGCATCGCGATCGCCCGCGCCATCGCACTCGAACCCGAATTCATCCTGCTCGACGAGCCGACATCGGCGCTGGATCTCTCCGTCCAGGCGCAGATCATCGACCTGTTGCGCAAGCTGCAGGACGAGCGCGGCCTCAGCTACCTCTTCATCTCGCACGACCTCAAGGTGGTGCGCGCACTGTGCCATCGCGTGATCGTCATGCAGAACGGCAAGATCGTCGAGCAGGGCCCCGTCGACGACGTCCTGTCCAATCCCAAGACCGCCTACACGGAACGGCTCGTCAGGGCCGCTTTCGACGTGGCCTGAACATATGCCGGAGGTTAGCATGGCAAGAAATCCCAAGATCACTTTCATCGGCGCAGGCTCGACGGTGTTCATGAAGAACATTGTCGGCGACGTGCTGCAGCGCCCGTCGCTTTCCGGCGCGACCATCGCGCTGATGGACATCAATCCGCAGCGGCTGGAAGAGAGCGCCATCGTCGTCAACAAGCTGATCGCGACGCTCGGCGTCAAGGCGAAGGCCGAGACCCATTCGGACCAGCGCAAGGCGCTGGCGGGCGCAGATTTCGTCGTCGTCGCCTTCCAGATCGGCGGCTACGAGCCCTGCACGGTCACCGACTTCGAAGTGCCGAAGAAATACGGCCTGCGCCAGACGATCGCCGACACGCTCGGCGTCGGCGGCATTATGCGCGGCTTGAGGACCGTGCCGCATCTGTGGAAGATCTGCGAGGACATGCTCGCCGTCTGCCCGCAGGCGATCATGCTGCAATATGTCAACCCGATGGCGATCAACACCTGGGCGATAGCGGAGAAATACCCTGACATCAGGCAGGTCGGTCTCTGCCATTCCGTGCAGGGCACGGCAATGGAGCTGGCGCACGATCTCGACCTTCCCTACGAAGAGATCCGCTATCGCTCGGCCGGCATCAACCACATGGCCTTCTATCTCAGCTTCGAGCATCGCCAGCCGGACGGTTCCTACCGCGACCTCTATCCCGATCTCGTGCGCGCCTATCGCGAGGGCCGCGCGCCGAAGCCCGGCTGGAACCCGCGCTGCCCCAACAAGGTGCGCTACGAGATGCTGACCAGGCTCGGCTATTTCGTCACCGAGAGCTCGGAACATTTCGCCGAATACACGCCCTATTTCATCAAGGAAGGCCGCCCGGACCTGATCGAGAAGTACGGCATCCCGCTGGACGAATATCCCAAGCGCTGCATCGAGCAGATCGAGCGCTGGAAGGGGCAGGCGGAAGCCTATCGCTCGGCCGACCGCATCGAGGTCGAGCAGTCCCGGGAATATGCCTCCTCGATCATGAATTCTGTCTGGACCGGCGAACCTTCGGTGATCTACGGCAACGTCCGCAACAATGGCTGCATCACCTCGCTGCCCAGGGACTGTGCCGCCGAAGTGCCGTGCCTGGTCGATGCCTCCGGCATCCAGCCGACCTATATCGGCGAGCTGCCGCCGCAATTGACCGCGCTGATCCGCACCAACATCAACGTGCAGGAACTGACGGTGCGGGCGCTGATGACGGAGAACCGCGAGCACATCTACCATGCGGCGATGATGGATCCGCATACTGCGGCCGAACTCGATCTCGATCAGATCTGGTCACTGGTCGACGATCTCCTCGCCGCCCACGGCGACTGGCTGCCAGCCTGGGCGCGTGTGAGGCGCAAGATCGAAGCCGCCTGACGACCTATTTCGGATCGTCGGGGTCCGTTTCTTCCTCGTCGTCGCGGGCCTTGATGACATAGGCGCCCTTCAGCCAGCGGTTGAGGTCGATGTCCTTGCAGCGCGTCGAGCAGAACGGAAAGGTGTCGCGCGCCGAGGGCTTGCCGCATTCGGGGCAGGGGCGCTTCGGGCGCAAGGGTGTGACCTTGGAGTCGGAATTCACAGCCGGGGTCCCGCCAGCCAGCCGCCATGCACCTTGAAGCCCTCGCCGCTCAATAGCGCCACGGTCTCATAGAGCGGCAGCCCGACGATATTGGTGTAGGAACCGACCAGCTTGACGACGAAGGCACCAGCGAGGCCCTGGACGGCGTAACCACCCGCTTTGCCGCGCCATTCGCCCGACGCGACATAGGCGTCGATCTCCTCGCGCGGCAGCCGCTTGAAGCGCACCCGCGTCTCGACCAGCCGCTGACGCAGCTTGCCGCCCGGGGTGATCAGGCAGATGCCGGAATAGACCCGGTGCGAACGGCCCGACAACAGCCCGAGGCAGTTGGCGGCGTCGTCGAGGGTTTCTGCCTTGGGCAGGATGCGCCGCCCGACGGCGACGACCGTATCCGCGGCCAGCACGAAGCCCGGCGCGTAGTCGGCTTCGGTTTTCAGCGACGCGAACGCCTTCTCGGCCTTTTCCTTCGACAGCCGCTTGGCCAGCGAGCGCGGATGCTCTGCACGCAGCGGCGTTTCGTCGACATCGGCCGGCAGCACGCGGTCCGGCTCGATGCCGGCCTGCTGCAAGAGCTCGATTCGGCGCGGCGAACCCGAGGCAAGCACCAGCTTCTGCAAAATGCTCATCGCGGACCAGTCGGGCTTTGCTTACTTGAAACGATAGGTGATGCGGCCCTTGGTCAGGTCGTATGGCGTCATCTCGACCAGAACCTTGTCGCCGGTCAGCACGCGGATGCGGTTCTTGCGCATGCGGCCGGCCGTATGGGCGATGATTTCGTGTTCGTTTTCGAGCTTTACCCGGAACATCGCGTTCGGCAACAATTCCGTCACGACACCCGGAAACTCGAGGACTTCTTCCTTCGGCATTCGATACCTTTGCTTGGATGGTAGTTCCAGCGCCCTGGCCGGAATTTCGGCGGAACCTATATGATAATCGTCCGCTTGTGAACACGCTTAATCGGCGGCCTCCGGAGGTGTGAATCGACGCCCGATCCGCGCTTTCAGGCGCTCGCGCACGTCCCGGTAGGCCGCCATGATCTGTTCGCGCGTGCCGGCGGCGTCGGTCGGGTCCGGCGTCGGCCAGTATTCGACCTCGACAGCGAGCGAGCGGGTGAGTTCAAGTGCGGCGTGGTGCGCTTCCGGCGCCAGCGTGACGATGAGGTCGAAATAATCGTCCTCGAGATCGTCCATGGTCCGTGGGTGACGCTCGCCCAACGACAGGCCTTCCTCGGCAAGCACCGCATCGACGAACGGATCGCGCTCGCCGGCGCGAACGCCGGCCGAAGCGACAAAGATGGCGGCGGGCAGCATGCGGCGCGCCAGCTGCTCTGCCATTGGCGAGCGCACGGCATTCATGCCGCACAGGAACAGGATCGAACGGGGCAGGGCGCCGGGTGCCAGGGCTAGCCCCGCCAGTGCAGTACGCAGACCAGCGTGAACAGCCGGCGCGCCGTATCGAAGTCTATGTCGATCTTGCCGGATAGCCGGTCCATCAGCGTCTGCGAACCTTCATTGTGCAGGCCGCGGCGGCCCATGTCGATCGCCTCGATGTGGCTCGGCGTCGAGGAACGGATGGCGTCGTAGTAGCTTTCGCAGATCATATAGTAATCCTTGACGATGCGCCTGAGCGGCGTCAGCGACAGGATATGAGTGACGACGGCGGTGCCATCCTCGCGCGCCACGGCAAACACCAGGCGCTGCTCGGCCAGCGACAGTTTCAGCCGGTAAGGGCCGTCGCCGCTGTCATTGACGGGCTGAAAACTGTTCTCCTCGATCAGGTCGAAGATCGCCACCGCGCGTTCATGCTCGACATCGGGTGTCGACCGGCCGATCGATTCATCGAGTTCGACATCGATCAGCCTGGCGCGGGTTTGATCGGGGCCAGACATCGCCGCCTACATGTTCAACCGTATGGCGACGGAGCGTCCATGCGCCTCAAGGCCTTCCGCCTTGGCGAGCGCAATCGCCGCCGGCGCCAAGATACGCAACTGCTCCGGTCCAAGCTTGAGGATCGACGTGCGCTTGACGAAATCGAGCACGGAAAGGCCCGACGAGAAACGCGCCGATCTGGCCGTCGGCAGCACATGATTGGAACCACCGACATAGTCGCCGATGGCTTCCGGCGTGTGGCGGCCGAGAAAGACGGCACCGGCATTGCGCATCCGCGCCAGGAAACCCTCGGCATCGTCGATGGCCAGTTCGACATGTTCGGCGGCGATGCGGTCGACCAGCGGCAGCGCGGATTCAATGGTTGGAACCAGGATCACGGCGCCAAAATCGCGCCAGCTCGCCGCAGCCGTTTCGGCCCGCGGCAGGCTCTGCAACTGGCGCTCGACCGCTTGTTCGACAGCGATGCCGAAGGCCGGATCGTCGGTGACCAGGATCGACTGCGCCGATGTGTCGTGCTCGGCCTGGGCGAGCAGGTCGGCAGCGATCCAGTCCGGATCATTGCTGCCGTCGGCCACGACGAGCACTTCCGAGGGACCGGCGATCATGTCGATGCCGACGGTGCCGAATACCTGGCGCTTGGCCGCCGCGACATAGGCATTGCCCGGGCCGACGATCTTGGCGACCGGCTTTATAGTCCGGGTGCCGTAGGCAAGGGCGGCGATCGCCTGCGCGCCGCCGACTCGGTAGATTTCCGACACGCCTGATATGTCGGCCGCCACCAGCACCAGCGGATTGATGATGCCGCCCGGCGCCGGTACGACCATGACGATGCGCTCGACGCCGGCCACCTTGGCCGGCACGGCGTTCATCAGCACCGAGCTTGGATAGCTCGCCGTGCCGCCCGGCACATAGAGCCCGACCGCCTCGACCGCCGTCCAGCGCCAGCCGAGCTCGACGCCGGCGGCATCCGTATAGCGGTCATCCTTTGGTCGCTGCCGCTCATGATGCGAGCGGATGCGGTCGCGCGCGAATTCCAGCGCCTCGATCGTCTTTGGATCGGCGGCCGTGTAGGCCTGGGCGATGTCGTCCTTCGAAACGGCGATGCCCAGTCCAGCCAGATCGGCGCGATCGAATTCCCGTGAATAGTCGATTAGCGCCGCGTCGCCCTCGGCGCGCACGCGCGCGATGATGGCGCGCACCGCGGCATCAACGTCGGCGGACACTTCCCGCTTGGTCAACAGGAAGGCGGCGAAACGCTGCTCGAAATCGGCGTCGGACTGACGAAGCGTGATGGCCATCGGACGCTCAGGCCTTGTGGATGGGGCGCGAGGTGGCTTCCCACGCCCCGCCAATATCGGCAAGGCGCGCCTCGATGCACTCGACGTCGAGCATGATCGTGCCGCCGCCGGCAAAGATCAGCTCGACGATGCCGGCCGGCTTGCTGATCTCGATGAAGCTGATCGCCAGCAGCGACAGGACCTCATTGGGCTTGTCGCGGGCGATGCCGTTGGTCTTGGCGCCAAGCACCCGGTCGAAATGCAGCACCGCCTGCCGCCGCTCATTGTGCTGGCGAAACAGGCCGGATTTGGCCTCCCAGACGAAACGGTTCATGGTCAGCAGGAAACGCTTGGCTCTGGGCAGGAATTCGAGGTCTGAGACCTTCATCACGGCGTCCTGGACATGGGCCGAAACGATGCTCAGATCCTGATCGTCGAGCGCGATAAGCTTAAGGGCAGTCATGCGGATTTCGCACCTGAAGGTTGATAACTGAACCTTCTGTTAGGCGGTCTTTCCCGTCCGCGCAACCGCACCGCGAGGCCTAGCGATTGGCCTATGCGGAAATCCGCTCGATCACCGCGCCGCAGTTGGACAGCTTTTCTTCCAGCCGCTCGAAGCCGCGGTCGAGGTGGTAAACGCGGTTGACCGTGGTCTCGCCTTCCGCCGCCAGGCCGGCGATGACCAGCGAGACAGAGGCGCGAAGATCGGTCGCCATGACCGGCGCGCCCTTCAGTTTCGGCACGCCGTCGACGATCGCCGTCTGGCCCGAAAGGGTGATGTGAGCGCCGAGCCGCGCCAGTTCCTGCACATGCATGAAGCGGTTCTCGAAGATCGTCTCGGTGATCCGCGACTTGCCCTTGGCCATCGTCATCAGGCCCATGAACTGCGCCTGCAAATCGGTCGGGAAGGCCGGGAACGGCGCCGTCGTCACGTCGACCGGCGAAATGCCGGCGCCGTTGCGCCTCACCCGGATGCCGGAATTGGTCGGCGTGATCTCCGCACCCGTCTGCGCGATCACGTCCAGCGCGGTCTGCAGCAGATCCGGACGCGCACCTTCGAGCACGACGTCGCCGCCGGTCATGGCGACGGCCATGGCATAGGTGCCGGTCTCGATGCGATCGGGAATGACGCGCACGCGCGCGCCCGACAATGATTCGACACCGTCGATGGTGATTGTCGGGGTGCCGGCGCCGGAAATCTTCGCGCCCATGGCATTGAGGCACTCGGCGAGGTTGACGATTTCAGGCTCGCAAGCCGCGTTTTCCAGCACCGTCTCGCCTTTGGCGAGCGCCGCGGCCATCATCAGCACATGGGTGGCGCCGACCGAGACCTTCGGGAAGATGTAGCGGTTGCCGACAAGGCGGCCATTCTTTGTCTTGGCGATGACATAGCCGGTGTCGACATCGATATCGGCGCCCAGCGCCTGCAGGCCTTCGAGGAACAGATCGACCGGCCGCGTACCGATGGCGCAACCGCCCGGCAGCGACACTTTGGCTTCGCCCATGCGGGCCAGCAGCGGGCCGATCACCCAGAACGAGGCGCGCATCTTCGACACCAGCTCGTAGGGCGCTGTGGTGTCGACGATGTTGCGGGCGGAGAAGTTGATGGTGCGCGAATAGCCCTCATTCTGCTTCTCGCGGCGGCCATTGACCGAATAATCGACGCCGTGGTTGCCCAGGATGCGGATCAGTTGCTCGACATCGGCCAGATGCGGCACGTTTTCCAGCGTCAGCGTGTCGTCGGTCAAAAGCGAGGCGATCATCAAAGGCAACGCCGCGTTTTTCGCGCCCGAGATCGGAATGCTTCCGGAGAGCTGGTTGCCCCCGACAATTCTGATGCGATCCATGGAAGAAAGTCCCTCTCGGCCAAACAGGGCCGGTTCAATCGTTTGAGTAGCGGCCCGTCTAGACCATTGGCCGATCTGGTTCAAGAATTACGCTGGTTCAAGAAATGGGATTTCGCCCACCCCGGGCCAAGAGTGGCCGATTTGAGTTAATCTTTTTGTATTTCCTTCGATGCAGCGAGCCCGTCCGGCCGTTGATCTGCATCTCCGGTGCGCCGCGAGCGTGACTGCGCCTTGCGCTTCTGCAGATTGGCGCGCAATTGCTCTGCCAGCCGATCCTTGCGGATTGTTGCGCTGTTATTCGGTGGACCATCCTTTTTCACTGGAATTGCCTTGTCATCCATTGTCCCGCTCTGGCCCGTGAGCAGCCAGCCCGCCATTCAGGGATAGCCAACATTGTGGCGCCCCCATGTCATTAAAAGCTATCCGGCAAAGGCTTTCACAGAAGCGTTGCGCTTGGCCTTGCGCTTGCCGGTTCGATATGGCAGAAGCCCCGCCATCAGCGGCTGCGGTAGCTCAGTGGTAGAGCACTCCCTTGGTAAGGGAGAGGTCGAGAGTTCAATCCTCTCTCGCAGCACCAGTTTCCAACATCCTTGTTGCCGTACATTCGTCCTCTGCATTTGCAAGGGCGAGGCGGCTACACGGGAACGGCGCGGCCGTCGTGCTGGCGGACCTCATCAGCGGTGCATTGCTCCAGAAAATGGCTGCCACAGGCAACTCCAACCGAAGCGCATTCCCGGCAAGACACGATTCGTTAACCAAGATGCTGTTCATCGACATGACGTATTGTGGCATGGATGCCCGTCTGCGTCGGTCAAGTCCATGCTTGTCAGGAAGAGGGCCGAAAGGCTCCTGATCTGGGCGGAACCTAAAACCGCCCGAAACAAAAGAACGTGCAAGGCATGAACGTGAGCGAAAACGTGCAAAACGCCCCCGGTGCTTCCCGTCTTTGGACACTGCCGGCCATCATGGCAGCGTTCTTATGTCTGTTCGTTACCGGCGCGTTCGCGGAGACGCGTGCTTTGAAGATTCAACATCTCCATACGGGCGAGAAGGCTGAAATCGTGTTCAAGCGCAATGGGCGCTATGATCCGGCGGGATTGAAGAAGATCAATTTGATGCTGCGCGACTGGCGTCGCAACGAACCGACGAAGATGGATCCGCGCCTGCTCGATCTTGTCTGGCAGGCCTATCGCGCCAGCGGCTCGACAGCCTATATCCACGTGGTCAGCGCCTATCGGTCGCCAGCGACGAACGCCATGCTGCGCAGCCGCTCGAAGGGCGTGGCTCGGGAAAGCCAACACATGGTTGGCCGCGCAATGGACTTCTTCCTGCCGGATGTGCCGCTGAAGAAGCTGCGCGACATCGGCCTCAAGATGCAGGGCGGCGGCGTAGGCTATTACCCGACCTCCGGTTCGCCTTTCATACATATGGATGTCGGCAATGTGCGGCATTGGCCTGGCATCAGCCGTCAGGAACTCGCAAGGGTATTCCCGAACGGCAATACGCTGCATGTGCCGAGCGACGGCAAACCGCTGCCCGGTTATGGGCAGGCGTTTGCCGCCTACAAATCGCGCAAGGGCGCCGGCACGCCCAACATCGACCTGGCAAGTGCCGACGGCGGCCAACGCAGGCCGCGCGGCCTGCTGGCGACGCTTTTGGGTGGGCGCGGCGCGGACGAGACCGATGATGTCGCCGAAGCGGTGCCGGCGCCACGCAAGCCGGCCAAGTCCGTTGAACCCAGGCCCGCCGGCATCGCAATCGTGCCGCCACAGGATGCCCAGCGCGCCGACATCCAGACGGCTTCCGTCGATCGGGCCGAAGAATCGCCGATCGGAGCGGAGGGAAAGACGCCTGAAGCGATCGTCATGGCGATGGCGCCGGGCTCAGTGCCGCTGCCAGCTTTCGCCCCGCGCACCGGGTCAACGGCCAGCATTCCGACCCCGCAAATCGCGCCACTTGCAACAGCCAACGCTTCCACGGCGCGGGCCGAGCTGGCCAATCCAGCAGCAACCGATGCTGAAATTCCCTCGGGCAAGTCGGATGCCGGCCCCGCGAGCGGCGCGCCGGACCTAGTGGTGCTCAACATCCCGTTGCCGACATGGCGGCCGGAAAGCCCGACAAGGCCGACGCGCCAGCCTGACGCAGACAAATCCGGCGATGCGGTCGCTGCCTTGCTGGCCTTGAACCATGCCGATGACGGCCACAATGGGTTGGCCGGCCAGCGGGTCTCGGTTGCCCAATCGAAGCCCGAAGATCGCGTCAGGACCAGCCCGAAGGCCGACCGTGTCCAGCCAAATCTCGATCCCGAAGCTACCGCGGTCATCGTGCCGGCAGCGTTGTCCGGCCGGCTGATTGAGACGGGTCGTGGCATCGCCGGCGGAGCCAGCCCTGCGGCGGCGCCCGTCATCGCCGCCAATCTCATCCGCACAGCGCCGGAGCACATCTATCTCGATGGATTCCAGCCGCGAGGACAGACCTCCGATCACCGACGCTTCACCGGTTCAGCGGTCAAGTTCCTGCCCATCGCCAGCTTCAGATAGACGCAAGCCCTCGTTCGAGCCGACGTGGATGTGTTGCACGACTGGCTTGGCTGTCATGGGATTGCAAGTCATGCCGAACTCTCGCTGGCTCTGTAAGAGAAGTTCCAAATTTGACAAACATGTGCAAAATTGTAAGATAATTGTCTTTCCGTCGACGATAGGCGATGACAATGTCGATCCGCGAAGAACTGGCCAATACGACCGTGGCGTTCACCTCTGCGGAAGAGAAGATCGTCCAGGTCCTGCTCGCCGATTATCCGATGTCGGGGCTGGGCACCGCGACCCGGCTGGCACGGCGCGCCGGCGTCAGCGACCCGAGCGTGACGCGGCTGATGACCAAGCTTGGCTATGTCGGCTTTGCCGACTTCCAGGCACGCCTGCTCACCGAAGTCGAATCCAGGCTGCATTCGCCGCTTTTGATGATGGAGGCCAAGCGTCCGGGCGGCTCCAGCGAAGGCACCGCACTTGCCTATTTCCATTCGGTTTCCGACAGCCTGGAGCGCACGCGCACGGCAGTGCCGGTGCAGGCCTACACGCGCGCCGTCAACATGCTGCTGGAGAGCAAGGGCCAAGTCGTGCTGCTGGGCGGCCGGTTCAGCCGGCATATCGCCTCCATGCTGGCCGGCTACCTCCTGCAGTTCCGCTCCGGCGTGCGCGACATCGGTTCGTTGAGCCCCGCCGATTTCGACCTGTTGATCGACCTTGGCAAGCGCGACCTCCTCGTCGTGTTCGACTACCGGCGTTACCAGTCGGACGTGGTGAGCTTTGCCCAGCAGGCCAAGGAGCGCGGCGTCTCCATCCTGCTGTTCACCGATGTCTGGCTGTCGCCGATATCTGACATAGCGGACCTGACCATGGTCGCCGCGATCGACGCCAACTCGCCGTTCGACACGCTGGCGACGGCCGTTGCCCAGATGGAAACCGTGTTTGCCCACGCGCTGGAGGGCCACGGCGCCGGGGTGCGCAAGCGCATCGAGGACATCGAAAGGATCCGCAGCGCCAATGCGGTCACGCTCGATACCGCCCTGTCGTCATCGGCCGACGACGCCGCCAAATCCAAAACCACAAGAAAATAGTGTCGTTGCGCCCAGTGCAGCGATTGCAAAGCGCCGCGACGCAGAGAAGGAAGCGACGATGTCCGACAACCAGACCATCATCGATGCCGTGCAGGCTGAGATCGAGACCGATCGCGACTGGTTGATCGGCCTGACCCGCGACATGGTTCGCATCCCTTCGGTCAATCCCAAATTCGAGCCCAACCCGGCGATCAACCGCGAGGCGGATGTCCAGGCGCTGCTCGAACCGATCCTCAAGCAGGACGGGTTCAAGACCGAGCAATGGGATGCCTTGCCCGGCCGGCCCAATCTGGTCGGCGAATGGGCGGGAGACGAGGACCGCAGCCTGATCCTGTGCGGCCATATCGACGTCGTGCCGGTCGGCGCGATGAAGGACTGGTCGGTCGATCCGTTCGGCGGCGAGATCACCAATGGCCGCCTCTATGGCCGCGGCGCCGTCGACATGAAGGGCGGCGTCGCCGCTTGCATCGCCGCCGCGCGCGCGATCCGCAAGGCGGGCATCACGTTGCAGGGCCGGCTCGCCATCCACTCGGTCGTCGACGAGGAAGCCGGCGGCTTCGGCGCCATGGACGCGGTGAAGAAGGGCAAGCTCGCCAAGGCGGTGCTGGTCGCCGAGCCGACCTGGGGCGATGTCCTGCCCGTCGAAGGCGGGCTCGAATGGGCGCGGGTGACGATCCGCGGCCGCAACGCCCATTCGGCGCTGCGCTACAACGAGATTTATCCGCAGCGCCACGACAAGGACCGGCTCGAGCCGGGCGTCAACGCCATCGAGATCGCCGCTCGCTTCATCGCCGCCGTGCGCCAGTATGAACTGGACCGGACGCGGGCGAAATCGCATCCATTGCTGCCGCTCGGTATGAACACCATCAACATCGGCGTCATGCATGGCGGCACCGGCCTTGGCGAACACGGCCTGCCGACCGTCATGACCAACCCGGCCATCATTCCCGACGTCGCGGTGCTCGATCTCGACATGAAATTCCTGCCCGATGAGAACTCGGCCGACTACCGCCGCGATTTCGAGACGTTCGTCCACCATTTCGCCCAGACCGATGCGTGGCTGCGCGACAACCCGCCTGCGATCCAATGGGAGCTCGGCGGGCTGTATTTCCCGCCGATGAACACCCCGGTCGATCATCCGCTGGTGACCTCGCTGATGAAGCGCAAGGCCATGGTCGGCAAGGCGCCGCAGGCGCGCGGCTTCGTCGCTGTGTGCGATGCCGCGCACTATGCCGGCGCCGGCGTCGACGGTGTCATCTTCGGCCCGTCGGGCGACGGTTTTCACGGTTCCGACGAATATGTCGAGGTCGAATCGGTGGTCGAGACCGCCAAGGTGATCGCTGCTTCGGTCATCGACTGGTGCGGCATCCGCTGAGGCGGAGCCGCTATTCCGAAACGGTCAGGCCGGGCGTTTCAGGCGTCCGGCGACGGCGCCCCATGAAGCCTTGATCATGCCGACCAGGCCGCTCGGGTAGGCCAGCATCACGCCGATGATCAGCACCGCCGTGATCATCGGCCGCCACGCACCGAAATCGGCCATCCATTCGGCGAAGATCGTCAGCACGAACGAAGCGATGATGGCGCCGTAAATGGTGCTGGTGCCGCCGAGCAGCACCATCGACAGGATGATGGTCGCCAGGCTCATGCCGAAGACGTCGATCGAGGCATTGCGCTGGTAGGCGGCGTAGAAGGCGCCGGCGATGCCGGTGAAGAAGGCGCTCGCGGCAAGCGTCAGCATGCGCTGGCGGACGATCGAGACGCCGCGGCTGACGGCGTATTCCTCATTGTCGCGCAAGGCGACGATACTGGCCCCGGCGCGTGAGCGCACGAACACGCGCAGGAACAGCGTGCTCGCCACCAGCAGCGCCAGCGCGATGTAGAAATAGGCTGACTTGCCGTCACGGACCATATTGTGGTCGAACACGTAAAGTCCGGGAATGCGCACCAGCCCTTGCGTGCCACCGGTGATGGCGGACTGGCTGATGATCACCTGCATGACCAACTGCGCGAAGCCGAAAGTGACCAGGATGATGTAGATGCCCTTCAGCCGCAGGATCGGGATGGTCACCAGGATCGCCGCCAGGGTTGCGATGACACCGCTGGCAAACAGCGCGATCCACGGGTCGAATTCGGCCAGCTTGGTCAGCAGGCTGTAGGCATAGACGCCGATGCCGAACAGCGCCAGATGGCCGAAATTGAAGACGCCGCCATAGCCGAGGCTGAGGTCCCAGTTCGAGGCGACGATCGCATAGATGAAGGCCATGATCAGGATGTGGCGGGCATAGGTGTCGCCGAAGATCAGCGGCAGCAATGCCAGCAAGGCGAAGCCGATCACGAAGCCGATGGCCTCCTGCTCCCACGGCGTGCGGCCGGGAGCGATCGGGGTTGCCGCCTCTGCATGGCCAAGGGTGATCGGCGATGTCGTGTTGGTCATGCTAGGCCTCGGGAGCGGCTGGCGAAGATGCCCTCGGGGCGCACCATCAGGGTCAGGATGAGCACGCCGAACAGCAGCGCGGGTGTCCAGTACAAGCCGAAATAATAGCTGCAGGCGGCCTCGAAGAAGCCGATCAGATAGGCGGCGAAGATCGGGCCCGATATGCTCGATATGCCGCCGAAGACGACGACGATCAGCGCCTTGAGCAGCGGGTCGCTGCCCATCACCGGCGACATGAAACGGTAGCCGCCCATGAAGATGCCGGCGAGCCCGGCGAGCGAAGCGGCGATGGCGAAGGCCAGCCCATAGAGCGCGGTGACGTTCAGCCCGACAAGATGGCTGGCATCTTCGTTTTGCGCCACGGCGCGCAGCGCCAGCCCGAGCCGCGTGCGGTTGAGGAACATCCAAAGTGCGGCCAGGATCAGCGGCGTGATGACGATGATGGCGATCTGGTGCAGGGAGACGCCGACGCCGCCGATGGTGGTGTTGCCGGCGATCAGGGCAGGGATCTGCTTCGAGCGCGGTCCCCAGATGGTCAAGGCGCCGTTCTCGATCAGCGATCCGGCCGCCAGCGTGGTGATGACGACGACCAGCACGATGTTGGGTCGGCCGATCAGCGGCCGCACGACGCTCGCCTGCAGGATCCAGCCGACGCCGGCCATGACGACGACGGCGATCGGAAAGGCGACCGCCGCCGGCAGGCCGAGTTCGACCAACTGCCAGGCGATGTAGGCGCCCAGCATCATGAATACGCCATGGCTGAAATTGAACACGCCGATCGTCGTCCACACCAGAGCCAGCCCGACCGCCATCATGGCGTAGAGCGAGCCCTGGAACAGGCCGCCGAACAGGATTTCCGCCAATGCGCTCATCTTCGGATTTTCCTAATGGCCAAAATACATCGACATGATCTCGCCGTGGTCGAGGCTTTCGCCCGGCTTGATCTCGGTCGCCACGGCGCCATGGTTGACGAGGTAGAGTTGCTGCGTCAGCTCCAGCAGGAATTCGATGTCCTGCTCGACGACGATCAGCGGCACGCCGCCGCGCGAAATGTCCATGACGGAGGCGCAGAGTTCGTCCTTGATCTTGGGTGCCAGCCCCAGCGTCGGCTCGTCGAGGATCAGCAGGCGCGGATGGCTCATCAGCGCGGTGCCGATCGACACCATCTGGCGCTCGCCGCCCGACAATGTGCGCACGCGCTGGCGCCAGCGTTCCGCCAGTTTCGGAAACAGCTTGATCACCTTCTCGCGGTTCTCCGCCTCATGCGGCCGGGCCCGCGGCGAATAGGCTCCGAGCGCCATGCAGTCGGCGATCGAGAGATCGGGAAACAGCCGGTTGCCTTGCGGCACATGGATCAGGCCGGCGCCGACGATGGCGCGTGCGCTGCGGCCGGCAATGTCCTGCCCGTCGAACAGGATGCGGCCGCTCTTCGGCTGCAGCAGCCCGGAGATCGCCCGCAGCAGCGTCGTCTTGCCATGGCCGTTGGGGCCGAACAGGCCGACATTGCCGAAACGGCCGGCCTCCAGCGAGATATCGTGCAGCACGGTGACGCGGCCATAGCCGGCGGTGACGCCTTCGACGCTGAGAATCGGGTTCACGCCGCCGATCTCCTCGTGCCGAGATAGGCTTCGATGACGCGCGGATCGGCGATTACGCCTGCCGGATCGCCGGCGGCCAGGACACGGCCATTGTTGAGCACCAGCAGATGCTGCGAAAGGCTCATCAGGAAGGTCAGCACGTGCTCGATCAGAAGGATGGTGATGCCGCGCTCGGCGGTGCGGCGGATCAGGCCGATCGACGTCTCGATCTCGGGCTTGGTCAGGCTCGATGCCGGCTCGTCGAGCAAGAGCATGCGCGGCTGCATGGCAATCGCGGTGGCAAGCATCAGGCATTTGCGCTCGAACACGGACAATTCGCCGGCAAGCCGGCCGAACGACTGAGATCCCAGGCCGACGAACTCCAGCGCCTCGGCGGCGGCATTGCGGGCCGTGGCCGCTGTCTTTTCCTGCTTGCCATAACTGGCGCCGATCAGCGCGTTCTCGAACACGGTCAGCCCGTCGAAGCTGGTCTCGCGCTGAAACGTGCGGGCGAGGCCGAGGCGCGCGATGGCGTGTCCCGATTTGCCGTTTATGGCAATGCCGTCAAAGCGGATCTGGCCCCGGTCGGGGCCGAACGGTATGCCGGTGATGATGTTGAACAGCGTGCTCTTGCCGCTGCCGTTCGGGCCGGCGATGCCGAAGATCTCGCCGGCCTCGACCTTGAACGACACACCGTCGACGGCCTTCAGCGAACCGAAGGCCTTCGACACGTCGTCCAGTTCAAGCAGGGCCATTCCCTATTGCATCCAGGGCTGGAGCTTGAAGGCGCCGGTGGCATATTTCTCCGGCGAGATCAGCGTGCGCTTGCCGTCCCAGATCTGGAAGAAGGTGATCGGGATGTAGTCGTCGCCCTGTGTGGCAAGGTGGGTGGCGGGATCGAATTTCAGCCGCCCTTCAGCGACCTGCTTGTCGGTCTCCGACAGTGCCTTCATGATCGCCGCATGGTCGGATGCGCCACCGACCTTCTTAACCGCGTCGAAATAGACATTGGTCATTTCGTAGAGGCCGACGCCATAGGTGCCGCTCTCGACGCCGTATTTTGCCTTGAACTTGGCCGCCACCTCGTCGGCGCGCGGGTTCTTCGGCGTCGTCAACGCGCCGCCGAGCAGATTGTAGATGACACCATCCGATTTCTTGCCGGTCAGTTCGACGAATTCCGGAACGCTCGGCGCATATTGCAGGAAGACGAGGCTCTTGGTCGGCTGCTCGAGGAACTGGTTCAGGAACGACGCCGAATTGCCCGGCAGATAGTCGGTGTTGATGACGACATCGGGAACGTTCTCGCGCACCTTGGCGAGGATCGAACGCCAGTCGGTCACTTCGCCGAAGGGCACGATCTCGTCGACGGTGATGGTCCAGCCCTTCTCCTTGAAGGTCTTCTTCATGCCTTCGGAGATGGTCTTCGAATAGGCGTTGTCGGACGAGATGATGGCGACCTTCTTGGTCGGCAAGGTGATCTTGCCGTCGGCCGCGAGCTTTTCGACGAACAGGGTGACGTCGGTGTTGTAGGCGTCGAAGGAAGGCGTCAGCGACCAGCAGCACATGTATTTATCGGGGCTCGGCGCGATGATGTCCCTGGTCTGCTGCGAGGTGGCCGCGAGCATATAGGGCATTTCCGCTTCGGCCATGTTGTCGATCTCGAAATTGGTCAGGCTGGCATAGCCGGTCAGCATGAAGTGCACGCCCGGATCGCCAAGCAGGCGCTCGACCGCGCTGGTGACGTTGCCGGCGGACTGATCCTTGACGTCGCCGACCACCAGTTCGAACGTATCCCCGGCAACGCCGCCGGCTGCGTTGGCCTCGTCGATGGCCATCTGCACGCCGCGCTGGAATTCCTGGCCGTCCGCCGCGGCAGGGCCGGTCAGCGGCGCAAGCAGGCCGATCTTGACGATTTCGGCAAAGGCGGGTGCGCCTGATACGGCAAACATGCCGATCAGCGTCGTGCTCATCAGCATATGGCGGATTCGACTTGCGGCGGATTTGGGCTTCATCGTGCTGTTCCCTGTTTTCCTCCCGTTCATCGGGAGTTGGATAATTGACAATCTACGCATAATTGTTCTTATTTGAAAAGGATTTTTCAACGCAACCTGGCCGGGAAGATGGTTCCCGCAAAGGTTTGGAAGCCGTGGCGCTTTGCTGCGCAACTGCATTAAACCAGGGCAATTCCCCCGACGGAGCGGACAATGACGATCTCGCAGAAGACCCTTGAAACCAGCCACGGCAAGATCGCGGTTCGCCAGACCGGTGGCGAAGGCACCGCTGTCATGCTGATCCACGGCAATTCATCTTCCAGCGCCGTTTTCCGCAACCAGTTGGACAGCATGTTGGGCGAGCGCTACCATCTCATCGCTCCCGACTTGCCCGGCCATGGAGCGTCCGCCGATGCGATCGATCCGGAGCGTTCCTACAGCATGGAAGGCTATGCCGACGCCATGACCGAAGTGCTCGGGCTGCTCGGCATCGACAAGGCCATCGTCTTCGGCTGGTCGCTCGGCGGCCATATCGGGCTTGAGATGATCGACCGCTTTCCCGGCCTGCTTGGCCTGATGATCACCGGCACGCCGCCCGTCTCGCCCGAGGAGGTCGGCAACGGCTTCAAGCCGAGCCCGCATATGCACCTTGCCGGGCAGGAAACCTTCACTGACGCGGATGTCCAGGCCTATGCGCGCAGCACCTGCGGCGAGCCGTTCGAGCCGTTTCTCATCGACACGGTGGCGCGCACCGATGGAAGGGCGCGGCGCCTGATGTTCGAAAAGTTCGCGGCCGGCACCGGGCGGAACCAGCGCGAGATCGTGGCCGGCAAGACGCCGCCGATCGCCGTTCTGAACGGCATCGACGAGCCATTCGTCAACATCGATTTCGTCTCCGCTGTGAAATTCTCCAATCTATGGGAAGGCAAGGCCCATCTGCTCGACAAATCCGGCCACGCGCCGTTCTGGGATTCGCCGGATCGCTTCAATCCGGTCTTCGCCCGCTTCCTGGCAAGCTTCGACAGAGCGTAGGTCCGTCGGAAAACCGGCGCCACAGACCCCGCCTTCGAGACAGGTGGGTGACAATCACGCGCACCTACCGTATATTGACATAAAGATATCCTTATGTGACATGAAAAGGCCTGTCGCCAAAGGGATAAAAAATGTCGCAGAATTCTGCATCGCTGGACGATTTGTTCGGCCCCGTCGCGGCAAAACCGGACGGCTCGGAAGTGCTTGCCGCGCTGACGGCAGCAGCACGCGAACGCATCCTCATCCTCGATGGCGCCATGGGCACGCAGATCCAGGGCCTCGGCTTTGACGAGGACCAGTTTCGCGGCGAGGCCTTCGCCGGCTGCGCCTGCCACCAGCAAGGCAACAACGATCTTCTGATCCTGACGCAGCCGAAGGCGATCGAGGAGATTCACTATCAATACGCCATCGCAGGCGCCGATATCCTCGAAACCAACACCTTCTCCTCGACCTCGATCGCCCAGGCCGATTACGGCATGGAGGATGCCGTCTACGCGCTGAACCGCGATGGCGCGCGGCTGGTGCGGCGCGCCGCTGTTCGGGCCGAGCAGCAGGACGGCAAGCGCCGCTTTGTCGCCGGTGCACTCGGGCCGACCAACCGCACCGCCTCGATGTCGCCCGACGTCAACAATCCCGGCTATCGCGCCGTGACCTTCGACGATCTGCGCCTCGCCTATGGCGAGCAGCTGCGCGGCCTGATCGACGGCGGCGCCGACATCATCCTGATAGAGACCATCTTCGACACGCTGAATGCCAAGGCGGCGATCTTCGCAGCGGAAGAGATCTTCATCGAGAAGGGCGTGCGCCTGCCGGTGATGATTTCGGGCACCATCACGGACCTCTCCGGCCGCACGCTGTCGGGCCAGACGCCGACGGCCTTCTGGCATTCGGTGCGCCACGCCAGCCCCTTCACCATCGGCCTCAACTGCGCGCTCGGTGCCAACGCCATGCGCGCGCATCTGGCCGAGATATCCGGTGTCGCCAACACCTTCACCTGCGCCTATCCGAATGCCGGCCTGCCCAATGAATTCGGCCGGTATGACGAGAGCCCGGACTTCATGGCCGCGCAGATCGAGGATTTCGCCAGGGAAGGGCTGGTCAATGTCGTCGGCGGCTGCTGCGGCTCGACCCCGGACCACATCCGCGCCATCGCCGAGGCGGTGAAAAAGTATCCGCCGCGCGTCATTCCGGACATCGAGCGCAAGATGCGCCTGTCCGGGCTGGAGCCGTTCACGCTGACCGATGAGATTCCGTTCGTCAATGTCGGCGAGCGCACCAATGTCACCGGGTCGGCCAAATTCCGAAAACTGATCACGGCAGGGGACTATGTCGCCGCACTCGACGTCGCGCGCGACCAGGTCGCCAATGGCGCGCAGATCATCGACATCAACATGGATGAGGGTCTGATCGATTCGAAGAAGGTCATGGTCGAATACCTCAACCTGATTGCCGCCGAGCCGGACATCGCCCGCGTTCCTGTCATGGTCGACAGTTCAAAATGGGAGATCATCGAGGCCGGGCTGAAATGCGTGCAGGGCAAGCCGCTGGTCAACTCCATATCGATGAAGGAGGGCGAGGCGGCATTCCTGCATCATGCCAGGCTGGTGCGTGCCTATGGCGCGGCGGTGGTCGTCATGGCCTTCGACGAGGACGGCCAGGCCGACACCAAGGCGCGCAAGGTCGAGATCTGCACCCGCGCCTACAAGCTCCTGACCGAGCAGGCCGGCTTCCCGCCCGAGGATATCGTCTTCGATCCGAACGTGTTCGCCATCGCTACCGGCATCGAGGAGCACGACAATTATGGCGTCGACTTCATCGAGGCGACGGGCGAGATCACCGGTACGCTGCCGCATGTCCATATTTCCGGCGGCGTGTCGAACCTGTCGTTCTCGTTCCGTGGCAACGAGCCGGTGCGCGAGGCCATGCATGCGGTGTTCCTCTACCATGCCATCCAGCGCGGCATGGACATGGGGATCGTCAATGCCGGCCAGCTTGCCGTCTACGACACGATTGAGCCGGCGCTGCGCGAGGCCTGCGAGGATGTCGTGCTCAACCGCGTGCCCAAGGCCGGCGGCACCGCCACCGAACGCATGCTGGAGATCGCCGAACGCTTCAAGGGCACGGCGGGCAAGGAAGCGCAGGAGCGCGATCTCGCCTGGCGCGAATGGACTGTCGAACAGCGGATCAGCCATGCGCTGGTCAACGGCATCACCGAATTCATCGACGCCGACACCGAGGAAGCGCGGCTTGCCGCCGAGCGCCCGCTGCACGTCATCGAAGGCCCGCTGATGGCCGGCATGAACGTCGTCGGCGACCTGTTCGGCGCGGGCAAGATGTTCCTGCCGCAAGTGGTGAAATCGGCGCGGGTGATGAAGCAGGCTGTCGCGGGATTATTGCCGCATATGGAGGCCGAGAAGCTGGCCAACGCCGCCAATGGCATCGACAATGGCGAGCGCCAGACGGCGGGCAAGATCCTGATGGCGACGGTGAAGGGCGATGTCCACGACATCGGCAAGAACATTGTCGGCGTCGTACTGGCCTGCAACAATTACGAGATCATCGACCTCGGCGTCATGGTGCCGGCGGCCAAGATCCTGCAGACGGCACGCGAGAAAAATGTCGACATCATCGGCCTGTCAGGCCTGATCACGCCGTCGCTGGACGAGATGGCGCACATGGCCGCCGAGATGGAGCGTGAAGGCTTCGACATTCCGCTGCTGATCGGCGGCGCGACGACCAGCCGGGTGCACACGGCGGTGAAGATCCACCCGCGATACAGCAAGGGCCAGACGGTCTATGTCACCGACGCCAGCCGGTCGGTCGGCGTGGTCTCGTCCTTGCTGTCGAACGAGACCAAGGGCGGCTATGTCGATACGGTGCGCGCCGAATATAAGAAGGTCGCCGACGCGCATGCCCGCTCCGAAGCCGACAAGCAGCGGCTGCCGCTGGCCAAGGCGAGGGCCAATGCGCACCGGATCGAATGGTCCGCCTATCAACCACCGAAGCCGTCCTTTACCGGCGTGAAAATCTTCGAGAACTGGGATCTCACCGAACTCGCGCGCTACATCGATTGGACGCCGTTCTTCCAGACCTGGGAGCTGAAGGGCCGTTATCCCAAAATTCTCGAAGACGGGGCGCAAGGCGCCGCCGCCCGCCAGCTGTTCGAGGATGCGCAGGCGATGCTGAAAAAGATCATCGCCGAAAAATGGTTCGCCCCGCGCGGTGTCATCGGCTTCTGGCCGGCCAATGCCGTCGGCGACGACATCAGGTTGTTCACGGACGAAAAGCGGTCGCAGGAACTGGCGACGTTCTTCACCTTGCGCCAGCAGCTAACCAAGCGCGACGGCAAGGCCAACGTCGCACTGTCGGATTTCGTCGCGCCGGCGGACAGCGGCAAGCCAGACTACATCGGCGGCTTTATCGTCACCGCCGGCATCGAGGAGGTGGCTATCGCCGAACGGTTCGAGCGGGCGAATGATGATTATTCCTCGATCATGGTCAAGGCGCTGGCCGACCGCTTCGCCGAAGCCTTTGCCGAGCGGATGCATGAGAAGGTGCGCAAGGAGTTCTGGGGCTATGCTTCAGATGAAGCGCTGGCACCGGACGAGCTGATCGGCGAACCTTATCGCGGCATCCGTCCGGCGCCCGGCTATCCGGCGCAGCCGGATCACACTGAGAAGGCGACTTTGTTCCGGCTGCTCGACGGTGAGCGCAATGCAGGCGTGAGCCTGACCGAAAGCTATGCGATGTGGCCGGGCTCGTCGGTCTCCGGCATCTATCTGGCGCATCCCGAAAGCTATTATTTCGGCGTCGCCAAGGTCGAACGCGACCAGGTCGAGGATTATGCACGCCGCAAGGCAATGCCCTTGGCCGAGGTAGAGCGCTGGCTCGGCCCCATCCTCAACTACGTGCCGGCACACTATGCCGAGGCGGCTGAATAGCGACGGCATGCCCTCACAGAATTTGCGCTGGTTGCCGGCTTGTGATCCATGGCGTGGCGGTTACACCTTCGCGGGCAGTCGCCTTTGCAGTTGGAGCGCCGAATGACCTTACTCACACGCCGCGGGCTTTTGAAAACGGCAGCGATTGCCGGCGCAGGCGGGGTCGGGCTTTCGGCCATGGGCCGGCTTGGCGGCTGGGCCGCTGCTACGCCTGAGCCGGTGGTTTTGCAGACGGCAAAGATCCAGGCGAAGCTGATGGATGTCGGCCAGACCAGGGATGTGCTGACCTATGGCAATGCCGGAATGCCGCCGGTGCTCAGGATGAAAAAGGGCGAGCCCTTCGCTGCGCGCCTTGTCAACGCGATCGATGATCCGACGACGATCCACTGGCACGGCATTCGCGTTCCCAACAAGATGGATGGCGTCCCGTTCCTGGTCCAGCCCTACGTCTACACCGGCGATCATTTCGACTACGCCTTCACGCCGCCCGATGCCGGCACCTTCTGGTACCACCCGCATTGCAACACGCTGGAGCAGATGGGCCATGGCCTGACCGGCGTGATCGTGGTCGAGAATCCCAACGATCCGAAATTCGATGCCGAAATCGTCCTCAATTTGCGCGACTGGCGCCTCGGCGACGACGGTCGGTTCATCGACCAGTTCCGGCCGCGCGATGCCGCGAGAACCGGCACTTACGGCACGGTGCGCACCGCCAATTGGCTCGACCAGCCGCAATATGATGCGCCGGCCGGCGGATTGGCGCGGCTGCGCGTCGCCATCACCGACGTGACGCGTATCTACGCTTTTCGCATCGACGGTGCGGAGGCGAGTGTCATGGCGCTCGACGGCAATCCGGTGCCTGAACGTTTTTCGCCCGATGCCTTGCTGCTTGGACCCGGCCAGCGCATGGAACTGGCCATACGCATGCCCGACGAGGAAGGCGCGATCGTCAGTCTGAGGGACGTCAGGGGCACCAAGCCGAAAATCCTGGCGACCCTGCGTGCGACTGGAAACTCGCTCAAACGGGACATTCGCGATCTCGCGCCGCTGGAGCTCAATCCGGTGGCGGAAGTGGATCTCGCCAGCGCCAGGCATATTTCCCTGGCAATGAGCGCCACGGCGGAAAACGTCCCGAGCGATGGCATCTGCGGTTCGCTTGGCTACAGTTTCTGGGCCATCAACAAAGTGCCGTGGCCCGGCGACACCAAGGATCCGACCGCGCCTCTGGCCGAACTGAAGCTTGGCCAAAGCTACGTCATCGACATGGAGAACCTGACGCCGCAATCCCATCCGATGCATCTGCACGGCATGAGCTTCAAGGTGCTGTCATCCTCGACGCGCCAGGTTCAGCCTGCGATTTCCGACACCTATCTCATCCAGCCCAACGAGAAGGTTCAGCTCGGCTTCGTCGCCGACAATCCCGGCGATTGGCTGCTGCACTGCCATATCATCGAGCACCAGAAATCGGGAATGACGAGCTATGTCAGGGTGGTGTGAAGCCGCGTCAGCCTGCGCGTAGCGTCTGTGCCGTCATTTGCGCAACTGCGCCTCGATCTCGTCCAGCACCTTGTCCTTGCCAATGCCGGTGAGGAAGGCGAGGCCCTTGATCACCGGCTTGGTCACCGAAGCGGAGATCGGTGTGGTTGCGACGATGAAGTCGACATTGTCGGCCAGTCCGGGCACTTCGGTGGCCTTTGCCTGCTGGGCGTTGAAGGTGAGGCCGCGTTTCTTCATTTCCTCGGTGACGGCGACATTGACCGCGGTCGAGGTGGCGATGCCCGTGCCGCAGGCAAAGAGAATGGTTTTCTGTCTGGACATCTCTGCTTCTCCTTGTTTCAGCCGAGTACGGCTCGCACGTCTTCGAGGGTTCTGGCCGACCTCAAGCCGTCCAGGGCTTGCGGGTTCTGGATGGTGGCCATGACGGCCTGCAGCGCCTCAATCTGCTTGTCCTTGTCGTTGATGGCAAGCAGGAAGACGAAGCCGACCGGCAGCATCTCGTCGGGATCCTCCATGTTGGCGAAGGTGACTGGTTGCTTCAATGTGCCCATCGCGATGCCAGGCTTCAGCACATGCTCCGGATCGGTGTGCGGCACCGCGACATTGTCGGAGCGTTCCAGCGGCAGTCCGGTCGGGATGGTCAATTCGCGGCGCACGACCGCGTCGGCATAGCTGCTTTTGACATAGCCAAGTCTCTCCAGCCGGCCCGCCAGGATGCGGATGATCTCCTCATTGGTCGAGGCATCGGATCCGAGCACGATCGCGTCGGGGTCCAGAAGCTGCATGAGGCCGTCGGACATTCTTTGCTCCGTTGATGAAATCGTGCGCCCCGGGAAGGGCGCACGATCGGTTTGAAGGGTGGACGCTATCAGGTCAGGCCGTCTCTTCGGCCGGCTCGTCCTCGGCGCCTGCGGCCCGCTCCCAGCCGAGCGGATTGCGGCGGTAGAGGACAAACAATGCCGCGATGACCACCGCGATCACGATGATGCCGACAAGCCCCATCCCCTGGATCGCCTCGATGACCACGTAAGGCACCCACAGGAAGCCGTCGACCACCGAGGTGATCTGCAGCGCGTCCGCCGGCAGCTTGAAGCCCGATGCGACAGCAGCGCTTGTGAACAGCGGCGCCAGCGCGTTGGCGACGTAGAAGCCGATGGCCAGCGTCACCGTGCCGATCACCACCATGCGGAACACGTTGCCTTTGACCAGCGGCGCGGTCATGGCGACGATGAAGGGGATGACCGCGAGGTCGGCGAACAGGATGACGCGGTTGCCCGGCAGGATGATGGACAGGATGATTGCGATCGGCACCAGGATCAGCGACGACGAGATCGCGGCCGGATGGCCGATCAGGATCGCCGAATCGAGACCAACGAGAAGCTCTCGGTCACCGGTGCGCTTGCGCACGAACGCCTGTGCGGCGTCGGAGACGGGGATCAGCCCCTCCATCAGGATCTTGACCATGCGCGGCAGCAGCAGCATCACCGCGGCCAGCGTCATGCCGGTGCCCAGAACCTTTGCCAGCACCACGCTGAGATCACCCGCATTGTAGAAGGCGATCGCACCAAGCACGAGGCCGATGATGAGGCCCATCACGACAGGTTCGCCGAACACGCCGAACCTGCGCTCGATCGTGTCCGTGTTGATGTTGATGCGGTTGATCCCGGGAATGCGGTCCATGATCCAGTTGAGCACAATGGCGATCGGCAGGATCTGTGCCGAGGCGAGATGCGGCACCGAAATGCCGGGCACGCCGTAGAACTGCTGCACCGCGCGCGCCGACCAGTCGGCGAACAGCAGCGAGAGTGCGGCGACAAGTGCCGCGACGGCGATGCCATAGGCCAGATTGTCGGTTGCGGCGACCACCAGCGAGCCGACAAAGGCGAAGTGCCAGAAATTCCAGACGTCGACATTGAGCGTGCGCGTCATGCGTGTCAGCAGCAGCACGATATTGACCAGGATGCCGACCGGAATGACCCAAAGGCCGACCGATGAGCCGAAGGCGATCGCGGCCGCGGAGGGCCAGCCGACATCGATGATGTCGCGATGGATGCCGGTGTTGGTGACGATGGCCTTGGCGACGTCGCCAATCGACGTGAACATCAGGCCAAGCACCAGATTGATGCCGATGAAGGCGACGCCGATGGTGACGGCGGCGCGAAAAGCCTTGCTCACTTTGGCGCCCAGAACCACGGCGATGATGAAAATGACGATCGGCAGCAGGATCGTCGGGCCAAGCGTATCGATGGCCCCTTTGAGGCCCGCGAGAACAGTATCCATTTTTCCTCCCCTGGAGCCGCGAGCCTTCGCTCGACGCCTCGCAATGATGCTCCATCCAGCCTTTGACGCCGTGGCGCAAAGACACTCCCCAATTTGCCCCAGAGGCGAATGCTTCCCGACTGTCGCGTCGGTGAACATTTGCCTTTGTTGACAAACGAATGTTTTATTGGGGTTGTTCGCTGCGATGTCAATTGGTTGCGCTTCGGCCAATCGAGCCCCGAAGGACGTCCCTTCCGAGGCGATTTCGTGGAAATTGCCGGTCGCGACCGGGTTTCGTTGGCAAATAGAACCCGTTCCCTGCTATCCGATCCCAAATCACGAAGCTGTGGACATTCCTGCATGACCAACGTCGCCCTGACCGGCCTTGCCCGTGATCTCGCCAGGCGTGCCGCCGAAGGCCGCCCGGTGCGCATTGGTGTCATCGGCTCGGGCGAAATGGGCACCGATCTGGTCACCCAAGGCATGCTGATGCCAGGCATTTCGATCTGCGCCGTCTCGACGCGCCGCCCGCACACCGCGCGCGATGCCATCCGCATCGCCTATGGCGATGAAGCCATGGCGGTCGAAGCCGACACCGCGTCGAAAGTCACCGGCGCCATCGAGAGCGGCAAGATCGCCATCACCTCGAACGAGATGCTGGTCACCAATCCGCTGATCGACGTCGTCATCGACGCCACCGGCAAGCCGGGTGTCGCCGCCGACTTCGACCTCATGGCGATGGAGCACGGCAAGCATCTGGTGATGATGAACGTCGAGGCCGACGTCACCATCGGTTGCTATCTGAAGCAGCAGGCCGACCGGCTTGGCGTCGTCTATTCGGTAGGTGCGGGCGACGAGCCGTCGAGCTGCATGGAACTGATCGAATTCGCGTCGGCGCTCGGGCTGACCATCGTCTCGGCAGGCAAGGGCAAGAACAACCCGCTCAACCACGATGCCGTGCCGGACGACTATCGCGCCGAAGCGATCCGCCGCAACATGAACCCGCGCATGCTGGTCGAGTTCGTCGACGGTTCCAAGACCATGGTCGAGATGTGCGCCATCGCCAACGCCACCGGGCTGGTGCCCGACGTGCCCGGTATGCACGGCCCCAAGGCCGACCGCGATGATCTCGCCAAGGTGCTGATCCCGCGCGAGGATGGCGGTCTGCTGTTGAAGAAAGGCGTCGTCGACTACACGGTCGGCAAAGGCGTCGCGCCTGGCGTCTTCGTCATCGTCGAGGCGACGCATCCGCGCATCATTGAGCGCATGGACGATCTGCATATCGGCCACGGCCCCTATTACAGCCTGTTCCGGCCCTATCATCTGACGTCGCTGGAGGTGCCGCTGACCGCCGCCCGCATCGTGCTTTTCGGCAAGCCCGACATGGTGCCGCTGCCGCGGCCGGTCGCCGAAGTCTGCGCCGTCGCCAAGCGCGACCTTGGCGCCGGCGAGACCTTCGATGCGATCGGCGAGACCTGCTACCGCTCCTGGACGATGACCGTCGGCGACGCTCGTGCCCAGCGCGCTGTGCCGGTCGGCCTGCTCGAGGGCGGCAAGGTGCTGAAACCGATCAGGAAAGGCGAGTTGCTGACGGCGAATAATGCCGCGCCCGACCAGTCGACTAGGCTGTTCGCCTTGCGCCGGCTGCAGGACGAGATGCTGTACGGGGCTGAAGGCCGCGCGCCTCTGGCGGAGCGGTTGGCCGACATTGCCGTCGATTTGAGGACCAAGGCGGGCGAGGGCGGTCGCGTCGTGAGCAAGAACGAGATCGACGACATGTGGGGCGGCAGCCAGAACGAGGCCTGACCAGGGGCACACGGGGCTGATGGGTTGGACAGCCTATTGGCGGCCCGGATTTCGTCGTTCGTTTGGATTGATCAGCATAAACATTCGGGATTGACCGAGGCCTTCCCCTTCGTCATCCACGGGTGGAGCAAGGAGCGGAGCGACGCAGCGCAGACCCGAGGATCCATGCCGCGACCTTGATCGAGGAATGCAGCGGAGCAGAATTCTGCGCCGTAGCGGCGCTCGGATGTCACGGCATGGATCCTATGGTCTGCGCCGCGTCGCTTCGCTCCTTGCTCCGCCATAGGATGACGAAGCGATGGGCGTTTCCGCCAAGGCGTCAACGCAAGGAGTTACCGGCTTACTTCCCGAGCTCGACAGACCGCAACCGCGCCGCCTCCACCGCCTGCGTCAGCAGATTTGTCAGCCGGTCCTCGCCCATCAGCACCTCCAGCGCCGCGGCCGTCGTCCCTTTGGGGCTGGTCACCTGCTGGCGCAGCACGCCCGGCTCCTCGCCGCTTTCGGCGGCGAGCGAGGCGGCGCCGTAGACGGTCTGCATGGCGAGCAACTTGGCGGTCGCCGTCGGCAGACCGGCCTTCTCGGCGGCGACGGTCAGCGCTTCGATGAAATGGAAGATATAGGCCGGCCCCGATCCCGACACGGCGGTCACCGCATCCATCAGGCCCTCGTCGTCGATGGTGGTCACTTCGCCGCTCGCCGACAAAAGGTCGGCGACGAAACGCTTGGTGTCGTCGGATACCAGTCTGTTGGAAAACACCACCATCATGCCCTTGCCGATTGCTGCCGGCGTGTTGGGCATGCAGCGCACAACAGGCGCGCGGCTGCCCAGGATTTCCTCGAAGGTGGCGGCAGGCGTGCCGGCGGCGATGCTGACGAAGGTGGTGCGGCTATCGCCGAAGCGCTTATAGGCGGCGGTGACCTCGCGGATCACCTGCGGCTTCACCGCGATGACGACGAGATCGGGCACGGCGTCTGCTGGAATATCGCCGGCATCGGCTGATGTGCCGCAGCCCAACGCTGCGGCGCGATTGCGCAGATCGGCATTGGGCTCGACCACGAAGACCGCTGATGGCGCAAGCTTGCCGGATTTCAGCCAGCCCGAGAGCATGGCGTAGCCCATATTGCCGCAGCCGGCGAGAACAAGTCTGATCGTCATCGAAAGCCCTCCGAAGGAAGCCATCACATAGACGCTGGCGCTTCCCTGGGGAAGCCCTGTCAGGATCGCGAGCCATGATCGGGATCGCGTACCGCGATTGGCCGCAGCGACACTTGCCTGAGGCCAAGCACGCCGAGCACGAAGAACAGCCAGACCGGGTCGCCGCGATGGAAGAAGAAGCTTTCGAGGAAGGCGTTCAGCGCCGTGAACAGCACCACCATCATGAAGAAGTCGCCGAGAAAGATGTTTTCCCTGCGCAACGGAATGCGCATGTAGTCGCGCAGCGGCGCGATGAGGAAAGTGTAGACCGCCACGCACAGTGCCGGAATGCCCATCAGCACGGCGATGTCGAGATAGCCGTCATGGCCGTGCACGATGGTCCTGATGTCCCACGGCCGGTCGAAAGGCTGATCCTGGTTGAGCAGCAGCGGCGTGCCCCAGAAGCTCTCATAGCCGTAGCCGGTCCATGGCTTCTTCGCCAGCATGCTGCCGGCGAACTCCCACAGCGTCGTGCGGCCGGTATAGGTCATGCCGGGGAAATAGATCGCCGCCAGATGTTTTACAGGCGGCAGGAAGACGATGCCCAGCGTGCCGACCGCTGTCGCGACGATCGCCAGCGAAAACAGGATCGGCGTGCCGAGCCGCATGCCTATCAGGCTCGGGAACATCACGATCAGGATCGAGAACGGCACCAGGCCGGCGGTCGTCTTGGAGCCGGTGTGCAGCATGAAGATCATTGCTGCGAGGAAGATCCCGGCGCCCCAGTAGCGCTGTCCGCGCCGGTAGAGATAGAGGCCTGCGAAGCTGAGGCAGGCCATGATCGGCCCGGCGATGTTCTTGTGGGTAAACACGCCGCGCCACAGGCCGGCATGCTCGGGCTCCTGCGAGTCGGCGGTGTGCATCGCCTCGTGCGGAAAGACGATGAGGCCGAGATAGGAAAGGCCCATGACCACGACGGCGGTGAAGATGATCACCTTCGAGAAGGCTTCGGCGTCGCGCGGCAGCACCAGGATCGTCGCCATCGTCAGGATGCCGATCAGGGTGAAGGAGGCGGCGCGCATCGCCGAAGGCGGATCGGTCGACAGGACCACCGACAGGAAAAAGAAGCCCAGCATCAGCACCCAGGATGGGCTGAGCAGCGAGCGCACGACGCGCGGATCGGCAAAGGCCATCAGCGAGAAGATCGACATGGCGCCGAGCGAGCCGAAGCCAAGCTGGTTGACGATGTCGCCGCCTTGACCGGTAAGTTCTGCGCCGCCCGGCTGGAACGGCCGGAAGGACACCATGATGACGGTGAACAGCAGCGCGGCAATGGCGGTGGCCACGCCTTCGCGCGTGAACGCGGCGCTGAGCGGCGCGTGCTCAGTTTTTCTCAGGCTGGCGGTATTGCTCATTGGCATATCCGAATTCGGCCAGCACGCGGCCCAGCGCCACATGGACGGGGTAGATGGCGATATCAGGCGATCCGGTCCGCGCCAGCCGGATCAGGCCGCGAAAGGGCGAAGCGGCAAGCAGTGCCAGGCTCTTCAGCAACACTTTGGCGCCGGCCATTGGCGTGCCGGCACGCTTCTTCTTTTCGACCAGTGTCGAGATCACGCCGTTGCGCAGGCTGCGGGCACGGATCCAGTCGGCTTCGATACGCCGCGCCGGAACGGTTTCCAGCACCTTGGCCTCGGCGCACCAACCCAGAACAAAGCCCTTTTGCGCCGACCGGCTGAGAAAGTCGGAATCGCCGCCGCCCATGAAGTTGAATCTGAGATCGAGAAAGGGCGGACCCATGGCGATCAGCACGTTGCGCCCGACCAGAAGATTGCCGGACGAATAGAGCGCCGGCACGCGTCCGGTTTCCCGATAAGGCGGCGCGAACACCGGATGCTCGGCCCATCGCGCATGGGCAGGGTCGGCAAACATGGGCACCTGCGGGCCGCCGACAATATCGGCGCCAAGCGTTTCGGCAGCCTGGCACATCCGTTCCAGCCATTGCGGATCGGCGATCTCGTCATCGTCGATGACCAGCAGATGCCTGAAGTTCGGGAATTGCAGGATGGCCGTCTGCCAGCCGGCATTGTAGGCGCTGCAATTGCCGCGCTCATGCGCGATGATCGCTAAGCCCGACATTTCGCCCCGCTCGAACAGCGGCAGCGCTGCCTTGGCGCCGGCCCGCGCCTCGGCTTCGTTTTCCATGACGATCACGGCAAAGCGCCTGCCGGTTTGCTGCGCGCGCAGCGACGCCAGCGTTTCCAGCACCTGCTCGGGGCGCTTGAAGGTCGGCAAGGTGACGACGGCTTCGACGGCCTCGACGTCGAGCCGCGGCGTGCGTCCAGCGATCGATACCGAACCGTCCGATGGCAAAGGGATCATCCGCGTCCAGCCACATGGTGAGTTGGGCTCTGGTAGCACCACGGTTGATAAGGTTTCGTTAATCACCTTCCACGGAGAAGCCCGCCAGACAGGGACTTTCGGCCGTCGAATGTGCTGGCTTAATCAAGGGTTCACCGCACTTTGCTACCGGCTACACCACAGGATAGGTGAGATGCATCTGCTGTTCGCCACATCGATCGTGCCTGACGGCGCTCTCGCCTCGGGCTACGAGATCGCCAACGCTGCGATCATCGCTGCCTTGCGGCGCGCTGGCGCGCGCGTAACCGTCATCGGCTTCACCTGGCCGGGAAAACCCGCGGCCGACCCCGAAAACACCGTGGTTCTGGGTGCCATCGACGTGCGCACGGACAATGCCTCCGCGCGGCAAAAGCTGGCCTGGGTCGGCAAGGCGCTGCTTTCGGGCCTCACCTTCGCCTCGGCCAAGCTGCGCGCCGTGTCCGACAGCGATGTTCTCGCTGCCATTGAGCGCGCTGGACCGGTTGATGGCTATGTCTTGAATTCCGTGCAGTTCGCCGGTGCCTTCGAAAAACTGTTCACCGACCGGCCTTCGATCTTCGTTGCCCACAATGTCGAGCATCTTTCGGCGCGGGAGAATGCCGCTGCCGCCGGCAGCCTCTTCCAGCGCCTGCTGTTTCGCCGCGAGGCGAGGCTGCTCAAGACCATCGAAGACCGTCTCTGCCGCCGGGCGCGCTTCGTCTTCACCCTGGCCGAAGAAGACCGCGCCGCCCTCGGTGTCGCCTCGCACGACCGCTCGGCGGTGCTGCCACTGGTGACCGGTGCCCTCGCGCCAACCCTGAAAGGCCCGCGCCGCATCGACTGCGACGCCGCCCTGATCGGCACCTGGACCTGGCAGCCGAACCGCATCGGCCTCGACTGGTTTCTGGGCAAAGTCGTGCCGCATCTGCGGCCCGACTTTCGCATCCGCATCGCCGGCCACATGCCTTCGGGCGTCACGTCGAAGCATCCGGGTGTGGAATTTGTCGGCCGCGTGCCCGACGCGCAGGCTTTCGTGCGTGGCGCTGCCGTCATCCCGCTGATCAGCACCGCCGGCAGCGGCGTCCAGTTGAAGACAATCGAAACCTTCGAGCTCGGCCTGCCTTCGGTCGCCACCAGCCGTTCGCTGCGCGGCATCGACCACCGTCCGGCCAACTGCGTCATCACCGACGATCCCGTCGCCTTCGCCAGGGCACTCGAGGCTGCGGCGGCCGACATCCGCGATGTTGACGGCAGCGCGTTCCGGGGCTCGCAGGTCAAGGCGCTCGACGCAGCCATCCGGCTCGGCCTCGAAAAGCTCGCACCCGTCAGGCAGGAGGCGTTTGCATGAACATGCATTCCGCCCGCGCCGCGTTCGGGCTCGACACGCTGAAGACGATCCTTGGCATCCCGGTGGTAGCGGTCCGCTGGAACGATGCCATCGCCCTGCTGAACCGGTTGATTGCCGAGCGGCGCTTCACCAAGGTCAGTTTCCTCAACGCCCACAACGCCAACATCGCCTATACCGACCCGGTGTTCGCCGAGGCACTCGATGATTTCCTCATCCTGCCCGACGGCATCGGTATCGATCTGGCGGCGAGACTCCTCTATGGGGCGCCATTTCCCGACAATCTCAACGGTACCGATTTCGTCCCGGCCTTCCTGCAGGCCTCGACGACGCCGCTGACCGTCGGGCTGCTCGGCGCGACGCGCGTCAATGCCGAAGCGGCGTCGGTCAAGCTGGCGGCTCTGGCCGTGCAGCACAAATTCGTGGTGATCCATGACGGCTATTTCCCCGCTTCGCAGGAGCAGGAAATCGTCGACCGGATTGCCGCGCTTCGGCCCGACGTGCTGCTCGTCGCCATGGGCGTGCCACGCCAGGAATTGTGGATCGAACGCCATATCGACGCGCGCCATTGCACGCTGCCGATCGCCGTCGGCGCGTTGCTTGATTTCCTGAGCGGCGCGGTGCCCCGCGCGCCCTTGTGGATGCGCCGGCTGCGGCTCGAATGGCTGTTCCGGTTGGCTGTCGAACCGAGCCGCCTGTGGCGCCGCTATGTGGTCGGCAACCCGCTGTTCCTGCTGCGCGTCGTCAGGCAGAAATTCTCGCTTGCGCCCGAAGCAGCGAGGGATATCAAGTGAACAGCAGGTTCGTGCCAGGTGCCGCTGCCGAGCCGAGCCCGCTGCGGCAGACACCGACGGCGGCAATCGTGACGGCAAGCTACGCACCCGACTTCGAGCGCTGCCGTCTGCTGTGCGAGACACTTGATCGCCACGTTTCGGGCGCGGCGCACCATTACATCCTGGTCGAACATCGCGACGTCAGTCTGTTTCGCCAATTGGAAACCGGCCGCCGCACGGTCGTCGACGAGCGTGAATTGCTGCCGCGCTGGCTGCACGCTTTCGACGATCCGCTCAGCCTGTTTCGCCGGCGCGTGTGGCTCAGCCTTAAGACCCAACCGCTGCGCGGCTGGCATGTGCAGCAGTTGCGTCGCATCGCCATCTCGGCGCATGCCGGGGAAGACGTGCTCATCTTCTGCGATTCCGATGTCGCCTTCCTGAAACCTTTCGATTGCGGCGCCTTCTGGCGCGACGGCAAGGTGCGCCTGTTCCGCCGCGACGGTGTGCTGGCGGACGAAGGTCATGAGGAGCATCGCATCTGGTCGCGCAATGCGGGCTCGGCACTCGGCATCGACCCGTCCCGGACGTCGATCCATGATTATATCTCGACGCTGATCGCGTGGCGGCGCGACAGCGTGCTGGCCATGTGCGGCGAGATCGAGAAGGTCCATGGCCGCGACTGGGTCGAGGTCGTCGGCTGGGCGCGCAAATTCTCCGAATGCATGATCTACGGCCGCTATGTCGATGATCTGCTGGACGGAGCCGGCCACTTCCACGGTTCCGAAGAGTTCTGCCGTGTGCACTGGGCCGGCGAAGCGCTTTCGGATGACGAGTTCCGCCGCTTCGTTGCCGCCATGGCGCCGGAGCAGGTGGCGATCGGCATGCAGTCCTTCATCGGCACCGACATCGGCCGCATCCGCCGTCTGATCGGGCTAGACCGCTCTTAGTGCTAAATCGCCTTCGCCGGCTTGCGCATCGCCGAATAGGTGAGCAGCGTCGAGGCGAGATACAGAAGCAGGAAGACGACATTGAGCGATAGCACCAGACTAGGCGTGTCGAGGATGGTCGTCAGCACATAGGTCAGCAACAGTGCCTTCAGCGCGGCGAGCAGGCCGAGATTGAGCGCCCGTACCAGCGTCTGGCCGCGCGCGAACAAAAGTTCGGCCTGGTATTCGACAAGATTGCGCAGTCCCGGCACGCAGATCGCCAGCACCACCAGCGGGGCAGCCTCGGCGACATTCTTGCCGAGTGCGTTGGGGAAGAAGTGCAGCACGATGCCAAGCGTCAGCAGCGCTGCCGTGGAGACCGCGAACACACCGCCTTCGATGCCGCTCTTGACCGCCAGCCGTGACAACAGTTCCGGTGCGCGCATCATGCGCTGCACCAGCATCATCGAGAAGGTGCGGATCGGAATGGCCGTCAGGTCTACCAGCCGCATGATGATGGCGTAGATGCCGGCCAGATGCGGGCCGCCGATTGCCAGCACCAGCAGCTTGTCGAACTCCATCTGCAGGTAGAACAGCACTTCGGCGCCGGCCACATAGATGGAATCGGCCAATCGCCGAAGATACAGTTCGACGCGCAGCCGCAGCCTCTGGCGCGGGTAGAAGAAGCCGAAGGCAATCAGCAGCGAGGCGGCATTGGCGCCGATATAGAACCAAGACCATATCCAGACGCTGTGTTGTGCTGAGAACATGAACAGCACCGCGCCGAGCGCCCGCAGCGCGGTCGCCAGGATGGCCAGCAGCGCGGCGCGGCCGAATTTGCCCAGGCCGTTGTTGACGATCAGTGCTACCTCGACCGGCCGCCACAACAGCGCTTCGGCAAAGACGATTGCCGCAAACACCGACAGCGGCACGGTGTCGGCGAAGAAAAGCAGATAGACGCCGAACGAGGCCGCGGCCAGCAGCGGCAGCGACAGCACGCCGAGCAGCAGGAAGCCGGCGGAGAAGGTGCCGATCAGATTGGGGCGGATGGTGGCGGTGCGGTAGAGCGCCGAGATGAACCCGAAAGCGAGGATGCGCGACAGCATGACACCGGCCGCCGATGCGGTGGCGAACATGCCGAATTCGGAAATGGACAGCGTGTTGGCCAACGCGATGAAATAGGCCAGCGAAAACACCAGTCGCCCGCCGGCGCCGCTGATCGCCGAGAAATAGTCGCGAAGCAGCCCCCGTCGTTCGGCCAAAAAGCTGCCGATCCGGGCGAGGGGCCGCCTTTGCGGTATGTCACTGGCCTGCGTCATGTCTCGAGGAGAGCCTAGGCCGGAAAACTTAACGTGCCGTTCTGGAGCTTGGGCTTGTGTCGAAAATAGATGCAACCGAAGCGAGAAACCGACGCTTCGGCGCGGGAAAATTAACCTTTTGTTTTCCATGCCTGTTTAGCGTGGCTTAACGAATGGCCAATCGCCGTTTGCAGGTCGCCAAAGGTAAAGTTCCAGACGATGGTCGACAGGGAAAACCGCGAAGACTGGAAGCGCGAGCGCTCATTGCTGGCGCTTGGCCAGGCTGTGCGCGGCGACGAACCCGACGCGTCCCTGGTCTCGATAGGCGATCGGGCAGACCCGTCATGGCGCGAGGATGCCGCCACCCGTCATCGCCTCGCCCGTTCGCAGCGCGAGGCGCGCAACCCGAAACTGTCGGATCCGGTCGCAACCGACGGGGATCAGGAGCGGGCTTCATCGCCGCACCGCGCGCAAACCACGCCACGGACACAAATCAGTGCCGCCGAAACCGCTGGCGCCCGTCGCGCCGATCATGCATCGGAACCTTACGCTGCGGGCGACGCGTCGGTATCCCGAAACGACGGCATGGACAGCCAGCAGTGGAAGCCGCTGATCGATCCGATGCAGGTCGTGCGCGGTGTCGGCAAGTCGAAGCTGCTGATCGTGACGACGACACTACTGGGCGCTGCGCTCGGCGTCACCATAGCGCTGTCGACGCCGAAGAAATATGAGGCCACCACCGAACTGATCGTCGACCCGCGCGACCTGAAGCTAACCGATCGCGACCTCACCCAGTCGGTCGTCGCTTCCGACGCCACGCTGGCCATCGTCGAGAACCAGGTTCGGGTGCTGACCTCAGGCACCGTTCTCAACAAGGTCGTCGACAAGCTCAATCTGGTCAACGATCCGGAATTCAATGGGCAAGGCGGCGGCGGCCTCAGCGTCATGTCGCTCATCCGCTCCGTCCTGTCGCGCAATGACGGGCCGGGGGGTGTCGACGACACCCGCCGCCGCGCGCTTGCTGTCGGCAATCTGGCCGAGAGCCTTTCGGTCGAACGCGGCGGCAAGACCTTCGTCATCACCGTCAGCGCCACCACGCAGAATGGCGAGAAATCAGCCCTCATCGCCAACACGATGACGGATGTCTTCCTGCAGACCTTCGGCCAGATCCAGTCGGACACCGCAGGCCGCGCCACCGACGAACTGACGGCCCGGCTCGACGAGTTGCGCAAGGGGGTCGAGGCGGCCGAGCGCAAGGTCGAGGATTTCAGGGCCACGCACGACCTCGTCGACGCGCAGGGCCATCTCATCAGCGACGACGAAATGCTGAAACTCAACGAGCAGCTGTCGGTTGCCCGCGCCCGCACGCTGGAGCTGAATGCCCGGGCCGCTTCGGCGCGGTCGGTCGACGTCAATTCGGTTCTCACCGGCACCTTGCCGGAGGAGATCAACTCCAACACGATGAGCGATCTGCGGTCGCAATATGCATCGCTCAAGCAGGAGGCTGACCGCGCTGCCATCCGGTTCGGCCCGCGTCACCCCGAACTCCAGGCGCTCAATGCCCAGATTGCCGGCGCACGCGACCGCATCGCCTCGGAGCTGCGCCGCATAGGCTCGTCGCTGCAGGTCGACCTCAAGCGCGCGGTCCAGCTCGAACAGGATCTTGCCTCTCGCCTGGCGCAGCTGAAGGTGCGCAGCGGCGACGTCAACAGCGACCTGGTGTCGATGCGCGAACTGGAGCGCGAGGCTACCGCCAAGCGTTCCGTCTACGAACAGTATCTGCTGCGCGCCAAGGAGACCGGCGAGCAGAAGGACATCAACACAGCCAACATCAATGTGATCTCGAAGGCCTTCGCGCCGCTCGAGCCGAACGGGCCGTCGCGGGTCGTGGTCGCGCTCGCCGGCCTGTTGCTGGGTTTCGCCTCCGGCATTGGCCTCGGAGCCATGCGTGGCGCCTACGAGAGCCTGCGTGACACTGCCAATTCGCGCTCGCGTCGCGACCATGGCACGGACGAACACCGGACGCCTTACGAAGACAAGGCATATCGGTCAGCGCCGCCGCCGGCGCCGCCACAACCACCAGCGCCGCAGCCATCGACACCCCCGCCTGCATCACCACCGCCTGGCGCGCCATCGCCTGTCCAGCAAGCCGAGGTCTCGCCGGCCGAAGGTTCCGGCCGGATCGGTGCCTTGCTGTCGAGGCTGCACAAGTCCGTCTCACGCAGGCCGTCCCGGGAGGAGCCGTTCGATACCGTTGAATGGGCCTCTGCCGAAAACGCGAAACCAATGCAGGATCCGCAATACCGCGCTTATCCCCAGTCGGCGCCGGCCTTCGAGCCTCGGCAGGCGGCCGCGACAGCATACCCGGCGCCGCCTTTCCAGCCCGGCGGCCATCCGCAGCAGACGGCGCAGCCGCCACTGCCGCCTCCCATGGTGACGCAGCGGCCATATTCCGGGCCGCAGCTCTATCCCTACGCGCAGCCATTGGGCTACGCGCAGCCGCCGGGCTATCCCTATTTGCCATCGATGCCGGCCGCCAACGCCGGGCAGCAGCCCGATCCGGCTCAGCCTGCTTCCGAGTCCTATCCACAACCGCCCCTCCAGCAGCAACAGGCGCCTCAGCCTCATCAGCAATCGGCGGAGCCGTCGCGGGCCGTGGAGGATGCCGAGCAGCAAGCGCCAATCGAGGAAATCCGCGCCAGCCTGCGCGAATTCCGCGAAGCGGTTCGCGAACTGACCGAGAGCCGCGCGCGGCGCCGCTACTTCTGAGCCACAAAATTCTTCCAGGCGCCGTACAAAAACATGCCGGTTTCGCGTAAACGGCATGGGACGGCGCTTTGGCGGGATTGCATGTTGGAATTTTCGTGAAAATGCCACGCTGTGAAAGATCGAAAAGCGGGGGGGGGGGGGGGGGGGGGCGGGGGGGGGGTGGGGGGGGTGGGGGTGTTGAGTGGGGGTGTGTGGGAGTTTAAGAAAAAACGCGCCCCCGACGCG